>NZ_JAJOND010000001.1:3666687-3972244 GCF_024700055.1 Rhizobacter sp. J219 | reverse complement strand
GGCACGCTCGCAGCCCTCGTCGCTCGACGACCTGTCGCAGATCAGTAGTGTCGGCGCGAAGAAGCTCGAGGCCTACGGCCGCGAGATCCTGCGGGTGCTGGACACCGCCTGACACATCCCCGCTAGCGGCCGGCCGGGTGGCGCGGCACACTGGCGCTCGGGCCACCGGGAGCCGCTCATGATCACGTCACACCCCCATCGCACCGTCGCCGTCGCATTGTTTGCCGCCGTCCTCAGCGCCTGCGGCGGTGGCGGCGACGACGCGCCTTCCGCCGGCAACGGCTCGGGCCATGAGACGGTGCAGTCGGCCAGCGGCGTCACCGTGGTCGACGAAAGCGCCCGCGCACAGGCCACGGTGCTGTCGGCCGCACGGGTGGTGTTCACCGTCAGCGGCGCGAGCGGGTCCAGCAGCTGCGCGGGCGGCGGGTCGGTGAGCTTCATCGCCACCGCCGGCCCGAGCGGCAGCCTGACCAACGGCGTGCCCGATGCGGGCGAGACCTACACGATCCAATTCACCAGCTGCCGCAGCCAGAGCGACAACTCGGTGGTCGACGGTGCGCTCACGCTGACCGTCAACAGCGCGAACGGTGACAACCTGTCGGTCAGCACCGAGTCGCACCTGGTCGTGGTTCAGCAGGACCGCACGCTCCGACTGGACGGCAGCTCGACGCTCAGCCACACGGTCCACACGACCGGTGCCACGCAGGTCACGACCGAGCGCTGGCAGACCCCTTCGGCCACCATCACCAGCACGCACAACAACCGCACCACACGCCTGAGCCTCACCCAGGTCGATCTCACCCAGACGGTGACCACGACCAACGGTGTCGTCACCGGCCGCAGCACCCAGGGGACGCTGACGATGGGCTACAGCGGCTGGCTGGGCGACTGGTCGGCCACGATCGGCACGCAAGGGATCGTGAGCTTCAACGCGAACGGCGCACGCATCGGGGGCCTGTGGCTGATCACGCTGCCACGCCACCTGGTGTGGCTGGTGCCGATCCTCGTGATCGAGGCCGACTGAGCGTTCGCGAGCGCCTCAGCCCTTGGCGTTGAGGTCGAACGCCCGGTAGGTCGACATGAGCCGACCGTAAGCGGCCATCACACGCTCGAAGCACTTCGGGTCGCGCTTGACGTGGGCGTCGTACATGAAGCCCGTCAGCAGCGAGAACACCTCGAACACCAGCTGCTCCGGGTCGGAGTCGGCGCGCAGGTGGCCACGCTCGATGGCCTGCTGCACGGTGCGCTCGAGCGTCTGGCGCCAGGCCATCATGCCGTTGACCAGGCGGGTGCGCAGCGCATCGGGGTGGGCGTCGGGGTCGTCGTCGAAGGTGTTGACGGCGTAGTGCGAGGCGATCAGTGCCGTGAGACTCGTTGCCGTGGTGCACCCAGCGGTGCACGATCGCATTGAGCCGCGGCAGGCCCGCGGGCTCCGACAGCGTGGGCATGAAGACCGTGAGCGCGAAGATGCGCTCGTACTCGTCGAGGATCAGGATCTGCAGCGCCTCCAGCGAGCCCACCCGCACGAACACACCGCTCTTGCTGATGTCGAGCTTCTGGGCGATCGCGTTGAGCGTCACGCTCTGCAAGCCTTTGTGGACTGCGATGTCCATGCCCGCCGCGACGATGGCCGCGAGGGTTTGTTCACTCTTGTCGCGTCTGCGGGCCATCCCTGAAACCTGGTTCTTTCTACTGCTTGCCGAGTGTGCGGAAGTATACGGATCGGGCCCTCGGAAACGCCTCGATCCACGGACCTCGATGCTGCCAACTTGTGCCGTGATTTAAGTCCCCCGGAAGGGTGGACGTTGCAACAGGCGCTACAGCCAAAGGGGTGGGGGTTCGAAAAGACAGGGACACACCCGATCTGCGAGACCCCCCATGTTCTGCCCCGCCCGCCTTGCCCTGCTGCTTGCCGCCCTGGCCGCAGCGTCGTGCGCCCAGGCACAGGAAACGAAGCACACCTTCGGCCTGCACCTCGTGAGTTACCACGAGCCGGACAAGACCTACAACAACACCAACCCCGGCGCGTACTACCGCCACCCCGACGGCTGGACGGCCGGCTTCTACCGCAACTCGGTCCGGCGCGACAGCATCTACATCGGCTACACGTGGAAGTACGGCATCTTCGACATCACCACCGCCGGCGTGAGCGGCTACTTTGACAAGGTGCAGCCGCTGCTGGTGCCGTCGGTGTCGCTCGGCACCTGGTACGGCGTGACGCCGCGCATCGCCTACATCCCCCGCGTCGAAAAGAAGATCGGCTCGCACGTGCTGCACCTCATGCTCGAGTTCTGAGCGACGGGCCTTGCGACCCGACGCCTGAAGGTGTCACCGCGCGCAACAGCGCCCGAGTGAACGGCCCGTGCCGCTGTGCGGGGCGCACAGCGCGGTGCGAACTGCTTCACGCACAAAGCCTTACGACACTTCACTGAAGTCGCGGCGGCTGCTTCCGAAAATCCATGCATGTCTCAAGCAGTACCTGACATGCGCGCCCACATCGGCGCCACCCGCCCTTCTTCATTCCTCTCCACCCTGGCGCTGTGCGCCGCCCTCACGCTCGGCGCCTGCGGCGGCGGCAGTTCAGGCGACGGCCCGGCCCCATCGGCCCCCGACGCGAGCGTGAGCGCCGTCACCGAAACCGCCGAACTCACCACCCCCGGCCTGCGCTGGCGCGGCGTCAACCTCTCGGGCGCCGAATACAACAGCACCTCGCTGCCCGGCCGATACGGCTACCAGTACTTCTATCCAAGCAACAGCGCCGTGGACTACTTCCAGTCCAAGGGCATGAACCTGATCCGCCTGCCCTTCCTGTGGGAGCGGGTGCAGCCCACGCTGTACGGTGCGCTCGACCAGACCGAGCTGCAGCGCCTCGTCACCTTCGTGAACAGCACCACCGCCAAGGGCATGACGGTGCTGATCGATCCACACAACTACGGCCGCTACCGCCAGCAGGTGATCGGCAGCTCGGGCGTGCCGCACACAGCCTTCGGCGACTTCTGGTCGCGGCTGGCCAACACCTTCAAGGGCAACCCGAAGGTCCTCTTCGGCCTGATGAACGAGCCCTACGGCATGACGACCGAGAACTGGGTCGGCGCGGCCAACGAGGCGATCCGCCGCATCCGCGCCACCGGCGCCACCAACACCATTGCGGTGCCGGGCAATGCCTGGTCGGGCGCCTACAGCTGGACGGCCAACTTCTACGGCACGCCCAATGCGCAAGCCATGCTGCAGATCGCCGACAGCGGCAACAACCTCGTGTTCGAAGTGCACCAGTACCTCGACACCGACAGCTCGGGCACCACGACCCACTGCGTGAGCGCCACCATCGGCGCCCAGCGCCTGCAGGTGTTCACCGACTGGCTACGCGCCAACGGCAAGCGCGGGCTGCTGGGCGAGTTCGCTGCCGCCAACACCGAGACCTGCAGGCTGGCGCTCAACGGCATGCTGGCCTACATGCAGACCCACAGCGATGTGTGGATGGGCTGGAGCTACTGGCTCGCCGGGGCGTGGGCGAGCAACGACCCCTTCAGCCTGCAGCCGGTGAACGGCGTCGACCGGCCGCAGATGCAGGTGCTGCAACCCTACCTCAATTGATCTGCTTCAGCTGCGCTTCAGGCGCGCCAGCTCCTCGCTCACCAGACGCACGACCAGACGGTCGAGTGTCTGCACCGAGTACTGCTTCACGTCGTGCGGCGTCTGCGTGCCCGGGCCGCTGCCCGGTTGGTGCGCATCACGGTAAGTGAGGAAGACGAAGCGGCCTGCGGTGTACTGCGCCATCTGGCGGTAGATGTATTCGCCGACCGGGTCGAGCCCGCTCGCGCCCACCGCGAAGAGCTTGATGCCTTTGGCGAGCGCGGCCTGCATGTCGCGGTCGTACTGCGGGCCGCCGTAGTCGAGGTGGGGCGGCGCGTCGGCCACCAGCACCACCATGCGCGCGGCCTGCTGGCGCCAGCTCAGGCGGTGCACGGCTTCGTGCAGCGCTTCGTTCAGCGCCTCGGGCGTGTCGCCCCCGCCATGCGCCTGCACGCTTGCCAGCTGCTGCTGAAACGCGCCGAGGTCGTCGGTGAAATCGTGCGTGCGGGTGATGTAGGCATCGCCGCGGTCGCGATAGCTCACCAGGCCCCAGCAGATGTCGGGCTGGCTGGGCAGCTGCGCAATCTGCTGCGCCATCGCACGCATCGAGGCCTTGAGCTTGGTGATCTCGTCGCCCATCGAGCCGGTGGCGTCGATCAGGAAGACGAGGTCGAGGCGCACCGGCTGCGCCGCCACCGCACCCAGGCGCACCTGCACCGCGTTCGACTGGCCTCGCATCAGCAGCGCGCGGCTTTGCATCGAGCCCTTGCGCACCGCGACACCCAGCGTGCGCTCGTCACCGCCGCCGTAGGGCATGAAGGCACGCGGGTGCAACCACACACGGCCGGCGGTGTCGGTGCGAGCCCACATCACGGGCTGCGCGACGCCGGGTCGTTGCACCGCCACCTCGGCGTCGTGCACGGGCTGGCCGTTCGCGTCGGTCACTTCGAGCAGGTAACGCTCGCTGACGTCGCGCTCGCGCACCGGCAGACCCGCGTTGCGCTGGCGGTAGGCGAGGTACTCGCCGAAGTCGGCGTTGTCGTCGACCATGCCGGCCGTCACCACCGGGTGGTAGGGGCGCTGCACCGAGGGCTGGGGTTGCGGCTGAGGCCAGGGGGTGGCGCGAAGGGTGGTGAAGACATCGGCATCGACGGCCCGGCATCGGCGCTGCGTGACTCGGTGGCGGGTGCGGCCGCCTTCTCGTCCGCCATCGGCGCGCCCGCGGATTCGCGGCGCTTCGCCGGCGCCGCCTCAGCGCGCGACGAGGCCATGTCGCGTTCATGCCGCCACGCCCCGCGCCCCTGCTGCACGGCGCCACCTCCGGGCACTTCGCGCATCGACGGCAAGCGGCGGCAGTGGTCGGCCGAGGGTGGACTGAAGGCGGGCGGCGCATCGTCGGGCTGCCACACGGGCGTGTCCTGCCAGACCGGCGGCCAGGCTTCGCGCTCGGCCGAGGTGGCACCGCAGGCCATCAGCAGAAGGCTCATCAACGCGGTCGGCCACAGGGCGCGGCGGGGAACGGGGATCGAGGGCATGGGAGTCTCCTGAAAGGTGAAGGTCACCTCGACTGACACGCGCCACTGCATGCGACGGGGTGAAAAAAATCTTTCGCCTGTGCTTCACCCCATCCGCACCCCGTGCCCGTATCAGCACAGGATGAGGCAGACTCCCACGCCGATGAGCCTTGCGCCCGAGCCCACCGACGACGAACTGATGAGCGCCTATGCGCGCGGCGACGCCGCGGCGTTCGAGCGCCTGTACACCCGCCACCAGGCGGGGCTGTACCGTTTCGTGCGCCGGCTGCTGGGCCCGTCGCTCGCGGCGCAGGCCGACGAGGTGTTCCAGGACACCTGGCTCAAAGTCGTCAACGCCCGCGCGCAATGGGAGCCGCAAGGCGCGACCTTCCGCACCTGGCTCTTCACGCTCGCGCACCACCGTGTGATCGACATCTGGCGGCGCAGCGGCCGCGAGGTCTCGGTCACGACCGAGGACGACACCCCATGGGAGCCCGAGGGCGACGCGGCCTGGGCCCGATGGCCCGCTGCGACCAACCCAACGCCGCACAGCGAGGAACTGGCCTTCTGGCGCCGCGCCGGCGAGCGCCTGCTGCGTTGCCTCGACGAGCTGCCGCTCGCGCAGCGCAGCGCCTTCCTGCTGCACCATGACGACGAACTGCCCTTGGCCGAGGTCGCCAGTGCGCTCCAAGTCGGCTTCGAAACCGCGAAGACCCGGCTGCGTTATGCGATGAGCAAGCTGCGTGTCTGCATGGGCGCCTACCTCGCGCCGCTGCAGCAAGGGGAGGCCCCATGAACGAGCCAAGCGACGAAGCACGCGACCCGCACCTGCGCGAAGCGCTGCGCCACGCGCCCGATGCCGATCTGCAAGCGCCGCCGCAGCTGAGCGAGCTGATCCTGAAAGAGGCACGCGCCAAGGCGCGCGACCCGAAGCCCGCCAACCTGCCGACGCCAAGCTGGGCCCGTCGCGCATGGGACTGGCTCGCCCGCCCCGCCGTCGCCACCGGCTTTGCCGGCGTGATGGCCGCCACGCTGGTGGGCCTCATGTGGTGGGACCAGCCGATGGACGAGGCCCTGCCGCGCTCACCTGTGCCGGCGGCCGCACCGATGACGGCACCCGTGGCGGGAAAACCCGCCACGCAGGAAGCGCCTGCCACCGAACCGAGCCCGCCCGCGCCTCCCGGAGCCGCACCGCCGAACGCGAAGCCCGAGCCCGCACGCAAGAAGTCAGAGGCATCACGCAGCGCCCCGCCCGCCACACGCGACACCCCTGCCGACACCGCCGGCATGAGCGCCGAGGTCACAGGCCCCGCGTCCCCTCCGGCACCCGCCCTGAGGGCCGCCGCACCTGCGCCTGCCCCCGCCGCTGCACCTCCCGCCGTATCGGCCGATGCCAGCACCGACGCGCTGCTGGCGCAGGCGCGCGCTCGCGAAGAAGAGCAAAAGCGCGAGCGCAGCAGCATGGCCCCGGCCGAAGCACAGAGCCGCCGCGCCGCCGCCAAGGCCCAGCTCAACGAATCGCGGCTGCAGCGCGAAGGCGAGGCCTACACCCGCATCGCCAGCGTGCGCGCCGCCATCGCCAGGGAGCCGGCTCGCTGGACGTGGCAAGGTGGAAGCACCGGCCCCAAACCCATCGACGATGCCATCGCGGACTGGCTGGTGCAATTCGATGCCGTGACGGGTACGCGGTGGCAGGCGCACCAGGCTGGCGCCGCATTGGCCCAGCAGAGCCGCACGCTGACCTTGCTGCGAGATGGCAACGTGCAGCACCACTTCCAGTTCACGAACCATGGGATCCTGTGGCTTCGCGGCGACACCGCGTGGCATGTCGAACTCTCAGATGAGGCCCTCGCGAAACTGCAGGCTGCGCTCGACGCGGCCTCACGTTGATTGCAGCGATCACGTGCGGTTCGTGAAATCCTCCCCCAAATGGCGGGCGCCGCATAGGGCTGTTTTCGTTACATTGCCGCGTGTCAGATGCACGCCCGCAGCAAAAAGCGGGTTGCAGCGCTTCCGGTGGAAGCCGAGGGAGAGAGCAAGACTGCGCGATTCACGCAGGGCCGGTGCGAGACACCGTGGCCCGAGCGGCGCACGTTCGCCCCACGGTCATCGCCGTCGCGTGGCGTGTGCGTCCAAGACATCGATTTCCATGGTCACGCGGCACACACCGGCGACCTCGGACATGTTTGATCGCATCGCCGCCGGAGGCTTCTTGAACACTTCCCATATCACCGCCACACCCCAGTGGCGCGTCCGCCGATCCTCACTCGCCGCTCTCGCGTTCGCAGCCGTGCTGTTGTCAGCGTGCGGAGGCGGGGGCAGCGGCTCCAACAGCCAGCCCTACAACCCGGCCGGGCAGCAATCACAACCGGGCAGCATCTCCGGCCGCGTCCTGTCGGCCAGCAATGGTCAACCAGTTGCGGGCGCCAGCGTCACGCTCGACGCCACCACGGTCACGACGGGTGCCGACGGTTCGTTCTCGTTCACCGGCCTGACGCAAGTCGATCGTGTCGCGGTGACGATCGCCGCATCCGGCTTCGCGCAGACCATGCGATTCACCACCGTGACCGGCGGCACCAACACGACCCTGCCGGTGCAGCTCGTGCCCGTGGCTTCCACCGTCACCGTCGACGCTGCAGTGGGTGGCACCGCCACCGTGCCGGGCTCGACCGCCCAGGTGATCTTCCAGCCGGGGACCATCGTGACATCGACCGGCGCGGCGCCGACGCAGCCGGTGCTGGTGCGCATCACCGCGCTGAACCTGGCCCAGGACTCCAACCTGGTCAGCGGCGACTACCGCACCACGAACAATGGCGCTGCGGAATGGCTCGAAAGCTACGGCGCGCTGTCGGTGGTGCTCACCGATGCAACCGGCGGCTCGTACAACCTCGCTGCTGGCCAGAGCGCCACCATCCGCATTCCCGCGGCCACGCGTGCGGACACGCTGCCTGCCACGGTGCCGCTGTACTGGTTCAACGAGGCCACCGGCATGTGGGTGAACGAGGGTACGGCCACCCTGGGTGGCGCGAGTCCCAATCTCTACTACGAGGGGAGCGTCACCCAGATTGCCACCTGGAGCGCCACCGATCTGATCGACACCGTGCTCGTGAGCGGCTGCGTGACCGACATGCGCGGCTCGGCGATCAGGCGGGCGCGCGTTGAAGTCGACGGGGTGACCTACTCCGGCACGAGCAGCGCGCTCACCGACAACAACGGCGGCTTCTCGATCCCGGTTCGCCGCGACGCCGAGGTTGCGGTGATGGCACGCTCCGATTCGCGCTTGTCGAACGCCCGCGGCGTCTCCACCGCCGCCGCCAACACTTCCATCGGCGCGGGTTGCCTGGTCATTGCCGACGCCGCTGTCAGCATTAAGCTGACCTGGGGCCGTGCACCGAGCGATGTCGACTCCCACCTGCTCACGCCACAGGGCGCCCATGTGTACTGGGACGACAAAGGGTCACTGGCCGTCGCACCGTACGCCAACCTTGACATCGACGACGTCACGTCCTACGGCCCGGAGTTCATCACCATCCGCCGGCTGGCGCAGGGCACGTACCGCTATTTCCTGGACAACTACTCAGGGACCTTCGGCCCCGGCATGACCGGATCTCCGGTCAAGGTCGAGCTGACGCATGACGGCAACACCACCGTCTACGCGCCAGGAGCGGGAGAGGGCGCCTTCACCTTCTGGCACGCGTTCGACATCGTGGTCGACAGCCAGTGCAACGTCACGGTCACGCCGGTCGGTGCATGGTCCGCCACCGCGCCCGCCAACCCGAACCAGAACGGCGGGGCTGTCACCTACTGCGACTGACGAGGCCTGATGGTGCCGCGCCCGAGGCGGCGCGGTGCCAGGTGCGGGGGCAGCGCAAGGGCCATGAGCCATGTCAGCAGACACGCGGCAGGCCATGGCTATCATGGCCGGTTTCGCCCCCGTCACCATGCCGCCGCCTCGTCAACCAGCACCGCCTGAAGCCTCCATCGAGGCCCCCATGCTCCGCGTGCGCGGTGCACGCACCCACAACCTCAAGAACATCGACCTCGACATCCCCCGCAACCAGCTGGTGGTGATCACCGGCTTGTCGGGCTCGGGCAAGTCGAGCCTCGCGTTCGACACGCTGTATGCGGAAGGCCAGCGGCGCTACGTCGAGAGCCTGAGCGCGTACGCCCGGCAGTTTCTGCAGCTGATGGACAAGCCCGACGTCGACGTCATCGAAGGCCTGTCGCCGGCGATCAGCATCGAGCAGAAGGCGACCAGCCACAACCCGCGCTCCACCGTCGGCACGGTGACCGAGATCCACGACTACCTGCGCCTGCTCTATGCCCGCGCCGGCACGCCCTTCTGCCCCGACCACAAGCTGCCGCTGCAGGCGCAAAGCGTGAGCCAGATGGTCGACGCGGCACTCGCGCTGCCCGAGGGCACCAAGCTCATGGTGCTGGCGCCGGTGGTGCGCGACCGCAAGGGCGAGTTCGCCGAACTCTTCACCGACATGCAGGCGCAGGGCTATGTGCGCTTCCGCATCGACGGCACCACCTACGACGCCACCGACCTGCCCAAGCTCAAGAAGGCCGAGAAGCACGACATCGACATCGTGATCGACCGCGTGAAGGTACAGGATGGCCTGCAGCAGCGCCTGGCCGAAAGCTTCGAAGCCGCCCTGCGCAACGCCGAGGGCCGTGCCATCGCACTCGAGATGGACAGCGGCAAGGAACACCTCTTCAGCAACCGCTTCGCCTGCCCGATCTGCAGCTACAGCTTGAGCGAACTGGAGCCTCGCCTCTTCTCGTTCAACTCGCCGGTCGGCGCCTGCCCGAGCTGCGACGGCCTCGGCCAGGTGACCGCCTTCGACGCGGAGCGTGTGGTCGCCTTCCCCTCGCTCAGCCTCGCCAGCGGCGCGGTGAAGGGCTGGGACCGCCGCAACGGCTACACCTTCTCGCTGCTGGAGAGCGTGGCCAAACACTACAAGTTCGACATCGACACGCCCTTCGAAGAGCTGCCGAAACAGGCGCAGCGGGTGCTGCTCTACGGCTCGGGCGAGGAAGAGATCAGCTTCACCTACGAAGCCGATGGCCCCAAGGGCAAGACGCGCAGCCTCAAGCGCAAGCACGTCTTCGAAGGGATCATTCCCAACCTGGAGCGTCGCTACAAGGAGACCGACTCCGCCGCCGTGCGAGAAGACCTTGCGCGCTACCAGGCCGCCAAGCCCTGCCCGACCTGTGGCGGCACCCGCCTGCGCACCGAAGCGCGGCATGTGTTCCTGCAGGGCGAGGGTGACGCGCAGGGCGAGCCGATCTACCGCATCGAGCACCAGACGCTGCGCGAGTGCCTGCGGTATTTCGAAACGCTGAAGCTGAAAGGCGCCAAGGCCGAGATCGCCGACAAGGTGATCCGCGAGATCCGCTCACGCCTCAAGTTCCTGAACGATGTGGGACTCAACTACCTGAGCCTCGACCGCAGCGCCGACACGCTCTCGGGCGGCGAAGCACAGCGCATCCGCCTCGCCTCGCAGATCGGCTCGGGGCTGACCGGCGTGATGTACGTGCTCGACGAGCCCAGCATCGGCCTGCACCAGCGCGACAACGACCGCCTCATCGGCACGCTGCGCCACCTGCGTGACATCGGCAACTCGGTGCTGGTGGTCGAACACGACGAAGACGCGATCCGCGCTGCCGACCACGTGATCGACATGGGCCCCGGCGCCGGCGTGCACGGCGGGCAGGTGATCGCACAGGGCACGCCGGCCGACGTGGCGGCGAGCGCGGAGTCGCTCACCGGCCGCTACCTCGCCGGCGTGCTGAAGATCCCGGTACCCAGGAAGCGCCGCCGTGTGGAAGACATGGACGAGCCGCAGATGCTTCGCATCGTCAACGCCCGCGGCAACAACCTGAAGGGCGTGACGGCCGAGATCCCGGTGGGCCTGCTGACCTGCGTGACCGGAGTGTCGGGCTCGGGCAAGTCGACGCTCGTCAACGACACCTTGTACGCCGCGGTCGCGCGCAACCTGTACAACAGCCACGCCGAGCCGGAGCCGCACGACACCATCGAAGGGCTCGACCTCTTCGACAAGGTCATCAGCGTCGACCAGAGCCCGATCGGCCGCACGCCGCGCAGCAACCCGGCCACCTACACCGGCCTCTTCACACCGATCCGCGAACTGTTTGCCGAAGTGCCCACCGCCCGCGAACGCGGCTATGGCCCGGGCCGCTTCAGCTTCAACGTGGCGGGTGGTCGCTGCGAGGCTTGCCAGGGCGACGGCGTGCTCAAGGTCGAGATGCACTTCCTGCCCGACGTGTACGTGCCCTGCGACGTGTGCCACGGCAAGCGCTACAACCGCGAGACGCTGGAGGTGCTCTACAAGGGCAAGAACATCACCGAGGTGCTCAACCTCACGGTGGAAGACGCTCACGAATACTTCAACGCCGTGCCCAACATCGCGCGCAAGCTGCAGACGCTGCTCGACGTGGGCCTGGGCTACATCCGCCTCGGCCAGAGCGCGACCACGCTCTCAGGCGGCGAGGCGCAGCGCGTGAAGCTCGCTCTCGAACTCAGCAAGCGCGACACCGGCCGCACGCTGTACATCCTCGACGAGCCCACCACCGGCCTGCACTTCGCCGACATCGACCTCCTGCTCAAGGTGCTGCACCAGCTGCGCGATGCCGGCAACACCATCGTGGTGATCGAGCACAACCTGGACGTCATCAAGACAGCTGACTGGTTGATCGACATGGGCCCCGAGGGTGGGGCAGGCGGTGGCATGGTGGTCGCCGCTGGCACGCCGGAAGACGTGGCGGCCAACCGGGCCAGCCACACCGGCCACTACCTGAAGCCGCTGCTGCGCTGAGCCCGGGGGCGCTGCGACGCCCGCGCGACTTTTCTCACGACGTCGAAAAGCGACACAGTGCGGCGCAGCAACGCGGCACTGGGCTTGCATGCGCACTTGCCACACTTGGCAAGCGCACGAGGCTTGCACTACATTGCCGCAGCCCCCGCTCCACCCCCTTCGCGCACCGCGCAACGACGACAACGCCATGCCGCCTGCGCCCCTGCCCGCTGACGAATCACAACGGCTGGCCAGGCTCCACGCGACGGGCATCCTCGACACCGCCCCCGAAGACAGCTTCGACGCGCTCGTACAGTGCGCGGCAGAACTGTGCGGCATGCCGATCGCCGCGATCAGCCTGCTCGACGCGCACCGCGAGTGGTTCAAGGCGGTGCACGGCTGGGACGACCTGCCGGTGCGCGAGATCCCGCGCGCCATCTCCTTCTGCAACCACACGCTGGTGAGCGACGGGGTGTTCGAGGTGCACGACGCGGCGCACGATGTCCGGTTCGTTCACAACCCCTTCGTCACCGGCGTCCCCCACGTGCGCGCCTATGCCGGCGCGCCGCTGGTGGTCGACGGCGAAGTGCTGGGTGCGCTATGCGTGATCGACACCCGCCCGCGCACGCTGAGCGACGCGCAGCGCCGCAGCCTGGAGCAGCTCGCCCGCGTGGCCAGCACGCTCGTCGCCAACCATCACACCGCCCCGCCGGCCGATGACGAGCGCCACCGCCTGCTCGACTTCGCCCGCGCCTCGGGCGACTGGATGTGGGAGACAGACGCCTCGCTGCGCTACACCTGGGTGTCGTCGACCTTCGAAGCGGTGACCGGCCTGTCGCCCGGTTCGGTGCGGGGCCAGCTGCTGGAAGACGCGCCGCTGCTCGACGGCCTCGGCCAGCCGCTCGGCGGCGGCCGCAGCCTGCACGCACTGCTGCAACGCCGCCTGCCGATCACCCGCGTGATCACCGACAAGGCCACCGCACGCGGCGTGCTGCAGGTCTCGCGCAGTGCCGTGCCGGTGTTCGACGCCCACGGCGAATTCGCCGGCTACCGTGGCACCGCACGCGACGTGTCGGCGCACATCGCCGCCGAACGGCGCACGCATGCGCAGGGCGAGCTGCTGCGCAAGCTGTCGTCGCAGGTGCCGGGCGTGATCTTCCAGCTCTGGATGCAACGCGACGGCACGCCGTTCTACACCTACGCCAGTGACGCCACGCGCGAGCTGTTCGGCGCCGAGCCGCCGCGCAACGGCGACGGCGGCGACACCGACGTGGTGTGCCGCATGCTGCACCCCGACGACGCGGTCGACTTCATGCCCAGCCTGCTCGCCGCATCGAAGGCACGGCGGCCATGGCAGCGCGAGTTCCGCATCATCCGCGACGGCGCCGTGCGCTGGATCGAGGTGCGCGCCGTGCCCGAGCGCCACGCCGAAGGCGGCATGCTGTGGCACGGGTTCTGTTCCGACGTGACCGCGCGCAAGGAGACCGAGCTGGCGCTTCGCAGCAGCGAAGAGCGCTGGGGCCTGGCCGCCGAAGCCGCCGGCATCGGCATCGCCGAGTTCGACCTCGACAGCGGCCGCATGAGCTTCGACGCGCGGGCCTGCGCCAACCACGGCCTCAAGTTCCCGCAACCCGACTACCGGCTCAACGACTGGCTGGCCGCCATCCACCCGGGCGACCGCTACGCGGTGCAGGCCCGGCTGGAGCACGCGCTGGCGACCGGCGGCATGCTCGAAGCGCGCTACCGCCAGCAGCGGCCCGACGGCAGCGAGGCCATGCTCGAAATCTTTGCCCGCTGCACCCTCGGCGAAACGCAGCGCCCGATCGGCATGGTGGGCACCTGCCGCGACGTCACACAACAGGCTGCCCACGAACAACTGCGCCACGACAAGGAAGCCGCCGAACGCGCCAGCCGCGCCAAGAGCGAATTCCTCTCGCGCGTGAGCCACGAACTGCGCACACCGCTCAACGGCATCCTCGGCTTCGCCCAGCTGATGGCCATCGACCGCGTGCACCCCCTCGAACCCGACCAGGCCCGCCGGCTCGACAGCGTCATGCGCGCCGGCCGCCACCTGCTCGAACTCATCAACGACATGCTCAACCTCGCGCGCATCGAGCAGGAAGACTTCTCGCTCGCACGCACCCCGGTGAACCTGGCCGCCACGCTGCAGACCTGCTTCACGCTCATCCAGCCGATGGCCGACAGCGCCGGCGTCCGCCTGGCCGCGCCGCCGCGCCGCGCGCATTGGGCGCTCGCCGATGCACGGGCGGTGGAGCAGGTGCTGCTCAACCTCTTGTCCAACGCCATCAAGTACAACCGGCCGGCCGGCACGGTGAAGGTCACGCTCTCGCGCGGCGACGAGCACATGTTCGTGGCCGTCACCGACGAGGGCGAGGGCCTCTCCGAGACGCAGCAGGCGCGGCTCTTCCAGCCCTTCAACCGCCTCGGCGCCGAACAGAAGCGGGTGGAAGGCACGGGCCTCGGCCTCGTGATCGCGCGCCAGCTCGTGGCGTCGATGGGCGGCGAACTGAAAGTCGCGAGCACGCCCGGCAAGGGTTCGACCTTCACGCTGAGCCTGCCGGCCGGCACCGCGCCGACCGGCAGCCGCCACCGCGCCGACCCACGCGACCCGCTGCCGCCCGAGCCCAACGGCGCGCACCGGCAAGTGCTCTATGTCGAAGACGAGCCGCTCAACGTGCTCTTGATGCAGGAGGTGTTCAAGTCGCGCCCGCAGTGGGTGCTGCACGTCGCGACCGACGGCCAGGGCGGCCTTGCCGCCGCCCGCGCACAGCACCACGACCTGCTGCTGATCGACATGAACCTGCCCGACATGAACGGCCTGGAGCTGATCCGCGCCCTGCGCGCCGACCCGCGCACCTCGGGGCTGCAGTGCATCGCGCTCTCGGCCGACGCGATGCAGAGCCAGATCGACGCGGCACTCGCCGCCGGCTTCGACGGCTACTGGACGAAGCCGATCAACGTCGCTTCCATGCTGGAAGGTCTCGGTCAAGCACTCGAGAAATAGGGCCGCGCTGGAGCAAGCGCAGCGACGCGACCGATCAAGCAACACCCGAGGATCCGGCTTTGCCGGTCCTCTGGGTGGCGCCCCCTGGGGGCAGGAGCGAAGCGACTGGGGGGCCGTCATCCCAGCAGGCCGAGCCCCAAAATAAAAAAGCCGGTGCGTAGCACCGGCTTCTGCTCATCGGCCTGCGCCGATTTACTTGAGGTGACCGTTGATCAGCTTGGTCATCTCGAACATCGACACTTGGCCCTTCTTGAAGATTTCCTTCAGCTTGGCGTCAGCGTTGATCATCGTGCGCTTGGCTGCGTCTTGCAGCTTGTTCGCCTTGATGTAGTCCCACACCTTCTTCGTGACCTCGGTGCGCGGCACGGGCTTGTCGCCGATGATGGCGGCCAGCGCTGCGCTCGGGGTCATGGCCTTCATGAAGGCGGCGTTGGGGGTGCGCTTCTTCGCCGGGGCCTTGGCCTTCTTGGCCGGGGCCGCCTTCTTCGCAGCGGCCTTCTTCGCCGGAGCGGCCTTCTTGGCCGGTGCCGCCTTCTTCGCCGGGGCGGCCTTCTTTGCTGCCGCCTTCTTGGCCGGAGCGGCCTTTTTCGCTGCGGGTTTCGCAGCCTTCTTCGCAGTTGCCATTTTGAATTTCTCCATCAAATGAGTTGTTGATGTGCCCGTGTTGGGTGAGTGCCGCATGAGCGCTCTGTTCTCCATGGACCACGTGCGGAGCGAATACTACTGCGAGAGTGCTGCATTGAGAAGCAGTTTTCATAGGTAAAACGCGCGCAAACGCGCTTCGCAGCGTGCTTTTGTCGTCGCTGCGCGTCACTTGTGCGCCTCTCTCGCGCTTCAGAGAGACGCGAAGAGCGCTCCCGCGCTCAGCTCACATCGCCCTCGTGCGGCTCGCGTTTTCGCCCGTGGAGCATCGCTGCGACGAGGTTTTCGCGGTGCTGCACGCTCATCGTCAGCACGCCCACCACATGCAGCGCGACCAGCGCGAGAAGCGTCCACGCCAGTCCCGCGTGCCACGCAAACATCGTCTCGTCGCCCCAGTAGCGGTCGGTGGTGCAGAGCCATCCGGTCCCGCCGACGACTGCCACGCCGCCGAGCAGCAGCAGCACCATCCAGCCGCCGAGCGGGTTGTGGCCGAGGTGGCGCGCGGCGCGGCCGCGCAGCAGCGACGCGAGGTAGCCGGCCGTCTGGCGCGGCCCGCGCACGAACTGGCCGAAGCGCGCATGGTCGCGGCCCACCGCGCCCCACAGCAGGCGCAGCAGCACGACGACGAGCAAGGCGTAGCCGATCGTGTCGTGCCATTGCGTCCACTTCTCGCTGGTGAGCCAGGCGAGCGCCACCCCGGCGATCAGCGCCAGGTGCAGGGCGCGGACGGGCCAGTCCCAGACGTTCACCCAGACCTTCATCGCGTGCGTGTCAGGCGATCACTTGGCGGCGGCCTGGCCCGCCGGCTGCACCGGCTCGAAGCTCTTGGGGTCGAAGAAGGCTTCGGCCTTCTGGCCCTTGGGGTCGAAGCCGTAGACCTCGTAGCAGCCGTTCTCGACCTTCACCTTGCGCACCTTCCAGCCCTCGGCGACGAGCTTGGCCTGCAGTTCCATCTGGCCGCGCCATTCGGCTTTCGGGGTGCTGCACTTCACGTCGCCGTGGGCCTGGGCGGTGCCGGCGGTGACGACAGCGAGGCTGGCGATGAGGAGGTGTCGCTTCATGAGTAGTCCTTTCTTCGGGAGGGAAACGCGCCGCGGCTCAAGCATCGGCCCAGGCGCGCAGGAGGTTGTGATAGGTGCCGGTGAGGCCGATCACCGCCGGGTCGGTCTCGCCGTGGCGGGTGCGCAGGCTCATCAGGTGCTGGTCCATGTCGAAGAGCAGGCGGCGCTGCGCGTCGCTGCGCACCATGCTCTCGATCCAGAAGAAGCTGCCGATGCGCTGGCCGCGCGTGACGGGCTCGACGCGGTGCACGCTGGTGCCGGGGTAAAGCACCATGTCGCCGGCCGGCAGTTTCACGTTCTTGCTGCCGTAGGTGTCTTCGATCACCAGTTCGCCGCCGTCGTATTCGTCGGGGTCGGCGAAGAAGAGGGTGCAGCTGATGTCGGTGCGCACCCGTTCGCCGGTGACCGAGCCGGGCACGTAGCGGATGGCGTTGTCGACGTGGTTGCCGAAGGCGTTGGCCGCCCCGCCGTAGCGGTTGAAGAGCGGCGGGAACACCTTCTTCGGCAGGGCCGCCGAGAAGAAGATCGCGTGCCGGTTGAGGCCGCGCAGCACGATCTCCTGCAGGGCACGCGCTTCGGCGCAGTCCTGCGGCAGCTGCTCGTTGTTCTTGGCCACCGCCGACTGCACGCCGGCCGTCACCCGGCCGTCGCCCCAGGGCGCGCGGGCGAGGATCTCGCGGGCAGTGCGGACTTCATCGGCGGTCAGGACTTGCTGGACGTGGTGGAGCATGGCGATGGCTTTGCTGGGGGGAGGATGAATGCCGGCCCCGCAGGGCCGGTGGCCGGGATCAGAACTTCAGCGTCATGTTGAGCTGCACGGTGCGCGGCTTGCCCGGGACGTAGTGGCCGCGGTAGATCATGTCGGCGTAGTGCTCGTCGGTCACGTTGGTCACGTTGATCTTGAAGATGGCGTGGCCCTGGTCGAACTCGGCCATCAGATCGCCGGTGATGTAGCGCGGCGCGGTGATCGGCGAGCTGGCGGCGAGACCCACCGGCTTGACGCCGCTGCGCGCATTCAAGCCACCGCCGATGCGCCACTGGGGAACGACCTTGTAGGTCGTCCAGATCGTGCCGCTGTGGCGTGGGGTCAGGCCGGGACGGGAGCCCACCGCTTCGGTACCGGCAGCCCCGGAGGAGCTGTCGACCTTGGCGCTCGGGATGAAGGCGTAGGAGCCGAAGACTTCCCACTCCGGCGTGATGCGGCCGATGATGTCCATCTCGACGCCGGACGCGTGCCGCTCGCCCGACAGCACATAGTTGCAGGCGTTCACGCTTTCGGCGTCACGGTTGCGCTCGTTGTACTTGGTGGCCTGGAAGATCGCGAAACGCGTGCTGAGGTCACCACGGGCGTTGTCCAACTTGGCGCCCAGCTCGATGTTGCGGCTCGACTCGGGCGGGGTGTTCACCGTGCCCGGGTCGTACTGGTAGGTGTCGCCCGAGGTGTTGAACGAGGTGCCGTAGGAGAAGTGATACGACTGCGTCGCCGTTGGCTGGTACATGACGCCAAAGCGCTTGCTCCACAGCGTGTCGTCGCGCTGGCTGTAGCTGTTCGCTGGCGTGTAGCAGGGATTGGGCACGGGCGGGGTGCCCGTGGTCGGCTGGCCTTGGGCGGCGATCGCGTGAAACCGCCCGTCGAGCTTGTCCACGCGAAGGCCGGCGAGCACCTTCCACTTCGGCGCCACCTGCACCAGGTCCTGCACGTAGAGGCCCAGCGCCTTCATGTCGAACTCACGGGTCAGGCTGCGGACGCGGGCACCCTCGTCGACGGAGGCACGGTCGTTGGGTGAGCCGACGGTCGTGGTCGGCTTGGTCAGCGTCACGCCCGCAGGCGGCGCAGCCGAGAAGTTCTGGAACTGCTCGTTCGCATAGTCACCCCCGGCCTGCACGCTGTGGTCGAGCCCACCCCATTTGAACTTGCCGCTGTAGTCGCTCTGCAAGTACTGGGTGTCCATGTCCATGATCTTGATCTGCGTGCCGCGGGTGAGCACCGTGCGGTCGCTGAAGTTGTCGGACGTGACCGGCGATCCACCCGGCGGCTGAGCGGCCGCGTTGCCGAACCGGATGGCGCTCGCGCGCTGATCGCGCTCGTAGCGCGCCAGGCGCAGCGCCGTCCGCAATTCGTTGTGCTCGCTGAACTTGTGGGTGTGCACGAGGTTGCCCTGGGTCGTGCCCCCACGTGCGTAGTCGCTGGCGGGTGCGTAGTAGTTGCGCGCATCGGTCGGCCAGAGGTAGTCGCCACCGCTCGCGCCTGGGGTCAACCACGGCAGGCCGTAGTGGATGCCGGTGTTGTTCTCCAGGTGATAGAGCCCGATCGACACCTCGTCCGGCGTGCCGATGCCGTACTTGATCGTCGGCGCGATGCCCTTGTTGTCGATCTTGTTGCCGTAGTTGTCGGCTTGCGTGAGCATGGTGTTGACACGCACCGCGGTGGTCTCACCGGTGCGCTGATTCATGTCGAGCGTGGTGCGCATGTAGTTGCCACTGCCCAGGGTGATGCTGACCTCGTAGTCGTTCGACAGCATCGGCTGCTTGGTGACCTGATTGACCGCGCCGCCGGTGGAGCCGCGGCCGAAGAGCATCGAGGCCGAGCCGCGCAGCAGCTCCAGGCGGTCCCAGTTGAAGGAATCGCGCTCGTAGAACGCCGGGTCGCGCATGCCGTCGATGAAGATGTCACCGGTCGACTGCAGGGAAAAGCCACGCAGGCGGATGTCTTCCTCGCCACCTTCGGCAGCCTGGAAGGTGATGCCGGCGGTCTGCTTGAGCGCTTCTTTCATCGTGTCGATGTTGCGGTCGTCGATCAGGCGCTCGGTGACGACGGTCACCGATTGCGGCACGTCACGCAGCTCCTGCTTGCCCTTGCCGATGCGGGTGGTGGTGGCCTGATAGGCCTGTTTGCCGGTGGGCTCCGCCGCGGCCTTCACCTTGACGGGCGGTAGCGTGGTCACCGACGGCTCGCTCGTGGGTGCAGCGGGCGCCGGCGCCACGGCGGACGCGGCAGCTGCCGCCGGTGTGGCCGCCTGCTGCGCCATCGCGGGCGAGAAGGCGAGGCCGAAGCCCGCGGCAAGGGCGCCGAGCGGCAGCAGGGTGGGGCGGGCGGGGGCCGCAGCAGCAGGGCCGGGCGCGGGCTTCTTGGTGGGCACAGTGATCTCCAGGTTGTTGGCGATGCACGGGCTGGCAGAAGGCGAGGCTGGCTGGTGCTGGTATGTCGTGAGAAGGGCTTACTTGGTAAGGATGAGCTTGCCGAGTGAGGTCTCGCGCAAGCGGTAGACGGCGCCGCGGTGCTCGATCAGCACCTCCTTCGCGTCGCCCAGCAGCTGGCGGCTGGAGATGCGCGGCTCGGCTGGCAGCCGCGGCTCGCCAGGCTGGGCCTGTGGCAGCAGGGGCCGGTCGATCGGGGGTGGCGTGAGGCTCACGGCGTCTCGGGCTCGCTGATGAAGCCGACCTTGGTGAGGCCGGCCTTGGAGGCGTCGGCCAGGGTCTGCGCGACGACGCGATACGGCACGTTCTGGTCGGCCTTGAGGTGCACCTCGGGTTGCGGCTGCTTCTGGCTCTCGACGCCGAAGCGGCGCGCGGCTTCGGCGCGCTCCACCGGCTCGCCGTTCCAGAAGAGGCCGCCGCCGGCGTCGATGGCGAACTCCACTTTTTCTGAGGGCGTCACGTTGGGCCGCGAGCTGGCCTTGGGCAGCTCGAGCTTGACGGCCTGCGTGAGCAGCGGCGCGGTCACGATGAAGATGACGAGCAGCACCAGCATCACGTCGATCAGCGGCACCATGTTGATCTCGGCCATGGGCGCGCCGGCGCTGCGGTTGTCGAAGCTTGCGAAGGCCATCGTGTGCTCCTCAGGCGGCGCGGGTCTGCTGACCGACGCTTCCGCGCAGCGGCACCACCTCACCCGAGAGCGGCTGCCCCATCGACACGAAGGTGTGCAGCTCGTAGGCGAAGGCGTCGAGCTTGGAGAGGATCACGCGGTTGGCGCGGGTGAGCCAGTTGTAGCCCATCACCGCGGGGATCGCGACCGCGAGGCCGAGGCCGGTCATGATCAGCGCCTCGCCTACCGGGCCGGCCACCTTGTCGAGCGTGCCCGCGCCGCTCATGCCGATCGCCACCAGCGCGTGGTACACGCCCCACACCGTGCCAAAGAGGCCAACGAAGGGCGCCGTGGCGCCGACGGTGGCCAGCATGGCCAGGCCGTTTTCCAGGCGCGTGGTTTCTTCGTCGAGCACCTTCTTGATCGTGCGGGTGACGAAGTCGCCGGCCGAGCCGGCTTCCTCGAGCTTGGCGGCGCCGTACTTGGCGTGGTGCGCGCGGGCGCTCATCGCGTGGCTGGTGAGGTGCGAGAACGGGTCGTTGGCACCATGCGTCACGATCTCGGAGGCCACCGCGTCGAGCGAGCTCGCATTCCAGAAGAAGGAGAGAAACGCTTCGCTGCGTTTCTTGCGCGCGAGCAGGGTCAGGCCCTTGATCGCGATGATGGCCCACGAGACCACCGACATCAGCACGAGGATCGCGAGCAAGGTCTTGCCGACCACATCGCTCTGCGAGATGAAATGGGCAAAGCCCAGCGAGCTGTCAGCTGCGTTCACGGTCACTTCTCCAGTTCGAAAGGAATCGGGATGCGCGCCCAGCCCGCGGTGGGCGCGCCATTGAAGAGGTAGGGCTTGAAGCGGGCGCCGCGCACCGCAACCACCGCCGCTTCGTCCAGGCGCGGAAAGCCGGACGACTTCTCGACGACCACCTGGCGCGGCATGCCGCCCTCGTCGATGTAGACACGCACCATCACCAGGCCGGTCTCGCCCATGCGGATCGACATGCGCGGGTATTCGCCCACCGGGCGCACGAGGTACTGCACCGCTTCGGCCGGAATGATCTTGGGTGGGGGCGGCGGAGCCGGTGGGGCGGGCGGCGCGGTCGGGGCTTCGGCCACCACCGGCGCCGGCGGCACCGGCACCTCGGGCGCGGGTGCCGCCTCGAACGGCGCCGGCGCGGGCGAGGGCGCCGTGGTGATCAGCGGGGGCTCGGGCCGCTTGAGCACCGGCTTCAGCGGCGGCGGCGGAGGGGGCGCCGGCACGGGCGGTGCGGGCGGGGCCAGCAGGTCCACGAAGATGGGCGCGGCTTCGAGCACCGAGGCGCGCACCGCGGGCACCTGCAGGATGCCGTAGATGCCCATCACATGGACCGCGGCAATCGCCGCCACGACCGCGCGGTACTGCGCGCGGCTCAGGCCATCACGTCGCTGCACGGGCACGCGCCGCGCCGCCAGCGCGAGCGGATCGGGCAATGCATCGGGTGCAGCGGTGAGGGGCATGGAACACGACGGCGAAGAGCGGCTGCCGAGGCAGCGATGCGCGCCAGTGTATCACTAATGAGAACGATTCGTATTTGAGTTACCGGCACTGGGCTCGGCAGAAGGCACGGCCGCCGCTATGCTCCGGCCCCATGGTCAAGATCATTGTTCGCTGGCTGCTCCTCGCCGCAGCCTTGCTGCTGGTGGCCCATGTCTACACCGGCGTCACCGTCACGAGCTTCACGGCCGCCCTAATTGCCGCGCTGGTGCTGGGCCTGCTCAACGCGTTGCTGCGCCCGCTGCTGGTGCTGCTGACGCTGCCGGTGACGGTGATCACGCTCGGCCTCTTCCTCTTCGTGATCAACGCGCTGATGTTCTATTTCGCGGCCGAGCTCCTCTCGGGCTTGGCCGTGAGGAGCTTCGGTGCGGCGCTCATCGGATCGCTGATCTACAGCCTGTGCGGCATGGTGATCGACACGGCGATGGAGCGCCTGTTCAAGAGTTAGCCCCCAAGGGACGCCACCCGGCGGCCCGGCGAAGCCGGCTCCGTGGGTGTTGCTCGAATGGGCAGCTCGCTACGCTTGCTGCGTTGCGGCTTCTTTCAGCATCGCCTTGATGCCGCGGATGGCCTGGCGGATGCGCGACTCGTTTTCGATCAACGCGAACCGGACATGGTCGTCACCGTGGTCGCCGAAGCCGATGCCCGGTGACACGCTGACCTTGGCTTTTTCCAGCAGCAGCTTGGCGAATTCGAGCGAACCCATCGCCCGGTAGCGCTCGGGGATCCGGGCCCAGATGTACATCGAGGCCTTGGGGCATTCGACGTCCCAGCCGGCCTCGCGCAGGCCCTTCACCAGCACGTCGCGGCGCTTCTGGTATTGCAGCGCGATGTCTTTCACACAACTCTGGTCGCCTTCCATCGCGGCGATGGCGGCCACCTGGAGTGGGGTGAAGGTGCCGTAGTCGTGGTAGCTCTTGATGCGCGCGAGCGCGGCCACGAGATCGCGGTTGCCGACCATGAAGGCGATGCGCCAGCCGGCCATGTTGTAGCTCTTGCTCAGGGTGAAGAACTCGACCGCGATGTCTTTCGCGCCCGGCACCTGCATGATCGACGGCGCCTTCCAGCCGTCGAACACGATGTCGGCGTAGGCCAGGTCGTGCACGACGAAGATGTCGTGCTTCTTCGCCAGCGCCACCACCCGCTCGAAGAAGTCGGATTCGACGCACTGCGCGGTCGGGTTCGACGGGAAGCCCAGCACCATCATCTTGGGCTTGGGGTAGCTGCCGCGGATCGCCCGCTCGAGCTCCGGCGAAGAAGTCGACCCCCGGCACCAGCGGCACCGAGCGGATGTCGGCACCAGCGATCACCGCGCCGTAGATGTGGATGGGGTAGCTCGGGTCGGGCACGAGCACGGTGTCGCCGCGGTCGAGCGTGGCGAGCATCAGGTGCGCGAGGCCCTCCTTCGAGCCGATCGTCACGATGGCCTCGTGGTCGGCGTCGATCTCCACGCCATAGCGGTCGCGGTACCAGTGCGAGATCGCACGGCGCAGCCGCGGGATACCCTTGCTGGCCGAGTAGCCATGGGTGTCGGGCCGCTGCGCGACCTCGGCGAGCTTGTCGACGATGTGCTGCGGCGTGGCCCCGTCGGGGTTGCCCATGCTCATGTCGATGATGTCTTCACCTCGGCGGCGCGCGGCGAGCTTGAGCTCGGCCGTGATGTTGAAGACGTAGGGGGAAGGCGATCGATGCGCGCAAAGCGGCGCTTGCCTGAGACAGACATTGGATTGGCTTTCACGTGAGCGCCCGGAACCGTCCGAGCGACGTGCCCCGCGATGTGGCGAGGCCCGCGGATATTAGCCTGAAGCTAACGCGAGAGCTGCGCCGTCTTCACGCCCGCACCGCGCACCTCGAAGCGCACGCGCTGGATTTCACGGCCGTCGCGGCCGAGGAGCTGCAGCTCGTGGCGGCCCGGCCACGGCGCCCAGCTCAAGCGCGTGCCTTCGCCCACGCGCTTGCCGTCGAGCACCCAGGTGCCGCGTTCGCCTTCGAAGTGGATGCGCTGTGCGCGTGGCGGCATGTCGGGGTCGATCGCGAAGAGGCTGCCGTCGCGCGGGCTCGTGATGCCGTAGCGCTGCCGTGCCTGCATCTGGTGGCTCGCCTGCCAGCGCGACTGCGTCGTGCCGGCAAGAAAGAGCTCCTCGCGCGCAGGCTCGGCATTGCCGGCGAGCTGCACCCGCTCCTGCACGACACCCTTGGGCACCGCCGGCCGCTTCGACACACGCCCGTCGTGCAGGTGCCGCACCAGCGCCTGCCAGATCGGCGCGGCGCCGCTCACGCCGCTCACATGGTGCATGGCCTCGCCGCTCGCGTTGCCCACCCACACGCCCACGGTGTAGCGGTCGGTGTAGCCGATGCACCAGTTGTCGCGCATGTCCTTGCTGGTGCCGGTCTTCACCGCGGCGAAGCCGGGGGTGACGAGGGCGCTGTCGAGGCCGAAGGTCAGGGCACGGGCTGCGTTGTCGGCCAGGATGTCGGTGACGAGGTAGGTGGCTGCGGCATCTGCAACCTGGCGCGGCCTGGGGGTCGGCGTCTGCAGCGCGATCGGTGCGTAGGCACCGCCGTTCGCCAGGCTGCGGTAGGCGTTGGTCAAGGCCAGCAGCGTCACGTCGGCACCGCCGAGCGCCAGCGCATGGCCGTAGAAGCCGGCGGATTCGGGGAGTGCGAAACCCAGCGCGTTGAGACGGGCCAGCACCGCATCGGGCCCGAGCATCGCCCCCAGGCGCACCGCCGGCACGTTGAGGCTGTTGCCGAGCGCGGTGCGGGCGCTGACCCAGCCCTTGAAGCTCTTGTCGTAGTTCTGCGGCAGGTAGAGCCCGCTGGCGGTGGCCAGCTGCGCCGGCGAGTCGTCGAGCAGGCTCGCGGGCGTGATCAGGCGGCGCTCGAAGGCGAGGCCGTAGAGGAAGGGCTTGAGCGTCGAGCCGGCCTGGCGCCGTGCCACCACGCCGTCGACCTCGGCCGCCTCCGACAGGCCGCCGCTGCTGCCCACCCAGGCGAGCACCTCGCCGCTCAGGTTGTCGAGCACCAGCACCGCGCCATCTTCGACGTTGCGCCCGCTCAGCTCGGCGAGGTGCCGTCGCAGCGTGGCGATGGCGACACGCTGCAGCCGCGCGTCGAGCGTGGTGCGCACGACGGGCGGGTGCAAGGTGATCTGGCGCGCAAAGTGCGGCGCGAGCTGCTCGCCGAGCACCATGCCTCCCCGTTTGCGGAACGCACTGTGCGCCAGTGCCACCACCCCCGTGCAGTCGATCTTTTGCTGCTGCAGCACACCGCAGGCGCGGCGCGCGGCGATGTCGGCCTCGGCATTCGGGCTGCGCAGCAAGGCGGCGGCGAGCGCGGCCTCCTGGGCGTCGAGGCCGCTCGGGTGTTTGCCGAACAAGGTCTGCGACAAGGCGGCCACACCGACCAGCTCGCCGCGGAAGGCGACACGGTTGAGATACGCCTCCAGGATCTCGCTCTTCTTCCAGCGCGCTTCGAGCCGCGAGGCGGTGACGGCCTGGCCGAGCTTCTGCGCCACGCTGCGCCCGCCTGTCGGGCGGGCCAGGTCGTCGTCGAGCAGGCCGGCGAGCTGCATCGTCAGCGTCGAGGCGCCGCGGGTGCGGGTGTTCCACACGTTCGCCCAGGCGCTCTGCGCCACCGCACTCCAGTCCACACCGCTGTGCTGGTAGAAGCGCTGGTCTTCGCTCAACACGATGGCGTGCAGCAGCGCCGGTGAGATGTCGGTGAGCGGCACCCACGGCAGGCGGCGCACGCTCTTGTCGACGCGCACCGTCTGGATCGGGGTGCCGTGGCGGTCGACGAGTGTCACGTCCGACGGCTTGTGCGCCGCCTTCACCTCGCCGAAGCTCGGCACTGCGTGCGCGGCCCCGGCCCACAGGCCGCAGGCCAGCAGCAGCGCGGCGGCTCTCACGGCGCCACCTCCAGCGCCGCGTTCGGCAGCTCGCCGAAGCTCTCGGGCGCGTACATCGCCTCCACGCGCGAGGGTGGCAGCGAGAACTTGCCACCGTTGTTGAGCCGCACGGTGTACTCGATCACATGCTTGCCCTTGGGCAGGTAGTCGAAATAACTGCGGAAGGCCTCGAAGCTGCGCTCCTCGAAGGCCGGCCAGGCGGTGCCGCTTCGTTTCTCGCCGGAGGTGGCGATGGTCGAGTCACGCCCGAGGCCCGAGCCCAGCAGCGTGGCGCCACCGGGCACCGGGTCGCTCACCACCACCCAGGTCATGTCGCTCTGCGCGTCGACCTCCAGGCGCACGCGCATCACGTCGCCGCGCGACCACTTCGATTTGTCTTTCTGCTCGACCGCGCTCACGCTGCGGGTGATGCTGTAGCCGGCGCGCAGCGGCGCTTTCAGCGGGATGGCGGCAAGGCTTTGCACCGTGAGCCAGGGCTTGCCGCTGCCTTGCTGCGCGACGTGGAGCGTGCCGGGCCTCTCGGGCCAGGCGAGCAGCGCCGCACCGCCCTCGGGCTGGCGGGCCCAGTCGATGCTCGCCGGCTTGCTGCCTTCCACGCTGGCGATCGTGCTGCCGGCGATCTTCACCGACTCGAACTTCGTGGCGAACTTGTCGAGCGCGAGCGACCCCCACAGGTTGGCCGTGGTGGTGAGCCACGCGCCCCCGCGCTGGCGGCCAAGGCTGCCGACCACCATGCGCGGCAGGTCGTCCTTCCAGCCCGGTTCGTCGAGCACCGCGAGGATGAGCCGCGCCGCGTTGGCGTCGGCGCTGTCCATCAGCCACCACCAGAAGTCACCCTCCTCGTTGCTGAAGCGCAGCGTGGTGCCCGCGTAGGTGAGGCGGCCACGCAGGATCTGCTGCGCCTCTTCCAGCAGCTTGGCTTGCTCGGGGATGCCCTTCACACGCTGCAGGATGTTGAGCCAGTCGATCACCGCGGCGGTGGGCCACAGGTTGGGCGTGAGGTTGATCGAGCCCAGCATCTTCGGCTGCGCGCGCCCGTGGCGCGACAACGCTTCGAGGGCGGCAAGCTTGCGCACGTCCAGGTCGGCGCGGGGCGACCAGAACTTGCGCTCGATGCGGCCTTCGACAAACGCGGTGAGCCCGTCCAGCATCAGCGCCTGGGCCGACGAGGGTAGCTCGAAGCCCGCCTCGTGCGTGGCGGCGATCAGGTAGGCGGTGAGGCGGTCGCTGCCGCGGGGACCGTCGTCCGCGCGCGGTGGGAAGTAGCTCGCGAGGCCGTCGCTGTCGAGGTAGGTCGGCAGCGTGTTGGCGACGGTGGCCCACAGCTTGGCGTCTTTCAGGCCAATCGCCTTCGAGGCCTTCTGCTCCAGGCAGATGAAGGGGTAGGTCTCGAAGTAGCGGCGGATGCCGGGCAGCGCGCCAGTGAGCCGGGGCTGCACCGCGACGTTGAGACCGCCGCGTTTGACGCCGCTCTCCGGCAGCGCATCGGCCGGTGCCGCCACCGGCATCGAGACCGGCCCATCGAGCTGCTGCAGCGTCGCCTGCAGCACACGCACCGGCACCGCGGCGCTGACGAGCTGCGTGACCCTGACCCGGTCGCGGGCCTTGTCGCCGCCGAGTCCGTCGGCCGTCGCCTCCCACGCGATGCTCAGCGCCTCGGGCGGCACCGCCACCCCCCAGCTCAGCTCTTTGGCGCTGCCGGCGGGAATGACCACCTCCTGGGGTGCCAGCGCGATCGGCGTGCGGGCGATGTCGTCGCCGACGCGGGCGGTGCCCTGCAGCGTGGCCCGCACTTTCATCTCGCGCGACGTGGTGTTGCGCAGCGTCAGGATCGCGCTGAACTGGTCACCCTCGCGCACCAGCGGCGGCAGGCCGGGCAGCAGCTGCAGGTCCTGCGTGACGCGGATGCTGGCGCTGCCGGTGCCGAACTGCTGCACGCCGGCATCGGCAATCGCCACCAGCGAGAAACTGGTCAGCGAGTCGTTGATCGGCACCTCGATCACCGCCTCGCCGTTGCCGTCGAGCACCACACGGTCTTTCCAGAGCAGCAGGGTGTCGAAGAGCTCGCGCGTCGGGTTCTTGCCGCCGCCGCCACCCGCGGCCACGGCTTTGCGGCCGTAGTGGCGGCGGCCGATGATCTCGCTCTGGCCTGTGGCCGTCTCCACGCCCCAGGCACGCTGCTGGATCAGCGCGTGCAGCAGGTCCCACGAGTCGTTGGGCTTCAAAGCCAGCAGGCCTTCGTCGACCGCGGCGAAGGCGACCTCGGCGCCGGCGAGCGGCTTGCCGTCCTTCACCACCTTCACGCGGGCCATCGCCTTCTGACGGACGGTGTACTGCGGCTTGTCGGGCGTGACCGTCACCTGCAGCTTGTGCGCCGCGATGCCCACGTCAAGCGCCGCCACCCCGAGCTTGAACGCCGGCTTGGAGAGGTCGACCATCGCGGTGGGCGCCTGGTACTCGCGCCCTTCGTACCAGAACGACCGCACCCAGTTGATCGGCTCCTTCCAGCCCCAGGTGAAGAACGAGTACCACGGCACCTCTCGGATGCGCCCGCGCAGCGCGAGCACGCTCACGTAGACGTTGGGGCCCCAGGTCTTGTCGATCTTCAGCTCCACCGTCGGGTCATCGCCGCGCAGCGTCACGACCTGCGTCGAAAGCACGCCTTCGCGCTCCACGCTCACGAGCGCCGTCGCTTCGCGGAAGGGCATGCGCACCTGCAGCCGGGCGGTCTCGCCAGGCTGGTAGCTCTTCTTCTCGGGCAGGACGTCGATGCGGTCGTCGTTGTCTTGCGCGAACCAGAGCTCGCCTTGCCGGGTGACCCACACGGAGCTGGCGGCCTGGGCCAGGTGCCCGTTGCCGTCTTTCGCCTGCGCGATCAGTTCGACCTGGCCGGCGCTGTCGAGCGCGGCGTCGCACAGCACGAGGCCGCGATCGTCGCTGCTGCCGCTGCACAGCACGCCCAGGTCTTTCACCTCGGTGCGGTTGTCGTAGGCGTAGAAGCCACCCACCATGCGCTTGCGGGTGCTGATCACCTGCGCAAGCCGGCCGCGCACCTCGACCTTCTGGCCCTTGATCGGCTTGCCCGACGTGTCGAGCGCCAGCGCCTGGAACAACACCCGCCCACGGTTGCTGGCCCACGAGCCGGTCTTCAGGCCCAGCACCACCGCGCTCGGCCACAGCGCGACGCGGGTCGAGGCGGTCTGCACCTCGCCATTGGGGTCATTGAAGGTCAGCTCGGTCACCAGCTCACTGGCGCGCGTGATGGGCGGCAGCTCCTTCAGCGTGACGGTGGCCGCGCCATTGCGGTCGGTCGTCAGCGGCAGCTTGTCGGCAACGAGCCGGCCTTGTTCGAGGCGCGGTTCCTCGTCGTCGCGGTTCGTCTCGCGCGGCGGCTCGAAGCTGAACTCGTCGTAGCCCGGCATGCCGCTGCTGCGCGGGCGCAGCAGGGCGGTGAGCCGCGCCGGGGCCTGACCCATGCCGCCGCCGGAGAAGTAGTTGAGCTGCACGCCGATCGGCAGCTCCTTCGGCGCCACCGCCACCGTCTTGGGCCCGCTCACGCGGGCATCGACCAGCGGCAGGCGGAACTCTTCGACGCGGAAGCTGCCGCTCGTCCACACGCGGCGCGTGGTGTCGTCCTTCACGTTCTCGCGTTCGAGCACGACCTCGTAGACGCCGAGCTTCGCGGCGGCAGGGATGTTCCAGCTGCTGCTCGCGCTGCGGGCGCCGTTCCAGCGCAAGGGCTGCACGAACTCCTGGCCGCTGCCCTGGTGCACGATCTTCAGGCGGGTCGGCAGCTCGGCGGGCGGCAGCATGGCCAGGCCGGCCGAGGTCTCGCGGCGCATGAAGTGCTTCATCGACACCGTCTCGCCGGCGCGCAACAGCGTGCGGTCGAACACGGTGTGAGCCCGCTGGTCGGGCTGCGGGTCCAGGCTGGTCGGGTGGTTGAAGCGCCACGGCTCCACGCCCTTTTGCCAGCTGCTGAAGACAAACGCGAGGTCGGTCGCGCCTTTGGCGTTGGGCTTGCGGGCGGTGACGAAGAAGTCGCCGGAGCCATCGGTGTCGCAGCCGGTGTTGTGCTGCACGATCGGCTGCCCGATGCGCGCCAGGCCCTCGGCGTCGGTGCGGCCGCTCCACACCCGTGCGCCGGTGCAGCTGTAGACCGCGACCTCGGCCTCGGGCACCGGCCTGCCGCGGTCGAGCGTGGTCACGAAGACGAGGCTGTTCTCGCGGCCGAGCTTGAAGTGCACGCCGAGGTTGGTCACCAGCACCCCGGTGCGCACGTACATCGGCGCCTTCTTGTCGAGCAGCGATTCACCCAGGCGCTGAGACTCGACTTCGACCACGTGGTAGCCAGGCTCGGGCAACGGAATGCCCACCACCTCGAAGGGGCGCGGGTCGCCCCCTTGCAGCTTGGGCAGATCGAGCCGCTTCACGTCGGGCGCTTTCGACAGCAGCGATTCCTCGCGGCTTTGCCGTTCGCGCTGATGGGCGTTGTCGAGCCGGAGGTACCAGCTGCGGATCTCGGCGTCGTTGCGCAGCGTCTTGATGCGCAACGAACCCGACGCCGCACCGGGCCGCAGGTCGCCCTGCACGTGGCGCAGCGTCACCGGCAGCATGGACTCGGCCTCGTGCTCGATCACACCGAAAGGCGCAGCGGCGAACTTCGCGATCGGCGGCGCATCGCCGGTGGCCACCTTGAGCGGAAAGCTGCCCGCGTTGGCCAGCGTGCGGCCGGCCGCGTCTTTGACCTCGCGCGGCAGCTCGACCATGAAGCTGGCCGCCTCGGGCAAGGGCGAGGGAAAGCGGACCTCGCTCACCTCCACCGAGGTGTCGTCCTTGTCGAACTGCGGCTTGAGCGCCGCGCCCGAGGCGGGCTTCAGGCGCACCGCTTCGGCGGTGGCGCGCGGCACCGGCGACGAGAAGCGAAGCGACATCGGCCGGATCGGCAGGCAGGGCGCCTCGGCCCGCTCGCGTTCGCAGCTGAACTCGGCCGTGAAGGGCTTGCGCACACGGAAGCTGTAGCGCTGCTCGGTGCGCGTGACCACCTGCGGGTTGGCGAGCGACGCGATGCCCGCACCCCACACCAGGCGCACCGGGGTGTCGACCGGAAGCGGGCGCTGGCAGGCGAGGAGCAGCCAGCGCGCGGCGTCTTTCTGCAGGCGGCGCGCTTTCAGCACCTCGTCGCGCGCGGTGCCGGTGATGATGCGCACGGGCACACGCTCGCCGATGCCTTCGATCTCGCAGCGGGCGTGGGCGAGGACCGACGACTCGACCACGGGGCCGGTGAGGCGCAGCAGGAAGTGCTGGTCTTCCTCGATCTGCGCGCCGGCATACGGCTGCGTCGCGCTGACCGCAGGCCCGCCGGTGCTGAAGCTGTAGTTCGTGCTGCCGGTGAGCGTGCCCTTCAGCGGCTTCCACTCGCTGCGGGCTTTCAGCGTGCAGCGTGTGCCGGGCGGCACCGGCTCCTGGAAGTCGTAGAGCCACACCCGCTCGTCCGACCAGCGGCCGGCGCCCTTGGGCACCGGGCCTTCGCAGGCGAGGTTGAAGGGGTCGGGTTGCCGCAGGTCGCCAAAAGGCACCACGGCTTCGGAGAATTTGACGACGACCTGGCGCACCTGCGCCACGTCGCCCTGCGGGGTCACGCCCGTGACGCTGGCCGCCTGGGCCGCGACGGCCAGGCCGCCGGTGAGCAGCGCCACGCAGGCGCGACGGGTGGCGATCTTCAAGCGGTGCATGCCGTGTCTCCAGGCCTCCTTGGAAGGCGGCAAGGATAAGGGCTCGGCGTGCGATCAGCCTTCGCGCTGGCGGTCTTCGGCTTCGCGGCGGCGCGCCTGCGCTTCGATCTCTTTGAGGCGTGCGTCGATCACCGAGGCTTCGATGAAGTCGACGCTGCGGCTGGTGCGCGCAAGACGCTGGCCGGCGCGCAGGCGGTCGACCCCGCCGATGAGGTCGCCGAGCGCGATGCGCGACTCGGCTTCGGCACGCAGCGCACGCAGCGGTTGGTCGAGCTTTTCCCAGGCGCGGCCGAGCTGCGACCAGACGGTGGCGTCTTGTGGGTGCAGCGTGGTCCAGGTCTGCAGCTCCTCGGCGGCGCGCTGCAAGGTGGGCTTGTCGCGCGCCATCGCGACCTGCGCCGAGAGCAGCATCACCGCACGCGACGAGGGCTGGCCGTCGGCCTTGGCGAAGGGCTTGAGGGCCTCGCCGGCACGCTCGGTGTCGCCGCGGGCGAGCAGCGACTGGGCCTGCAGCAAGGCGACGTCACGCTGTGCCCGCGCATCGCCACGGGCGGCTCCTTGGGCCAGCTGCAGGGCGGTGTCTGCACGCGACCAGTCGCGCAGCAAGGTCGACGCCAGCGCACTGGCGTAGCCGGCCATCAGGCGCTCGGCCGCAGGTGCACCAGCGGGCGCGTCGAGCGCCTGCCAGCGGCGCAGGGACTCGATGCGCGCGTCCATCAGCACCCGGGCGCGCGCCTGCGCCGCCGTGTGGGCGAGCACGCCAACCGGTGCGGCGGCGGACGTGGCACCCAGGCGCGAACGTGCTTCGCCGATGCGCTCGGCATTCAGCGGGTGGGTGCGCAGATAGGGAAAGCCGCCGCTGTCGTTGAGGCGCGAGTTGTGCTCGAGCTTCTCGAACATCGCCGCCATGCCGCCGGGCGCGAAGCCGGCTTGCGTGAGCACGCTGAAGCCGATGCGGTCGGCCTCGCGCTCGGCGTCGCGCGAGAAGTTGAGCTGGCCCTGCACGGCCACCGCCTGGCCGCCGGTGATGAGTGCGTTGGCGCCGTCCATGCGGGTGCTGCGGCTGGCGGCGATCATGCCGAGGATGATGCCGGCCAGCCCGATCAGCGACTGGCGCGCGCTGTTGGCCATGCTGCGCGCGATGTGGCGCTGCGTGACGTGGGTGAGCTCGTGCGCGAGCACCGAGGCCAGTTCGTCGCGCGTGGAGGTCATCGCGATCAGACCCAGGTGCACGCCGACGTAGCCGCCCGGCAGCGCGAAGGCGTTGACGCTGCGGTCGCGCACGAGGAAGGCTTCCCAGGCGAAGCGCTGTTCGAGGTCGGGCCCGATGTCGCCGCGCTGGCGGGCGGCGGTGACCAGCGGGTCCCACAGCGACTGCAAGTATTCGAGCAGCACCGGGTCGTCGAGGTAGTCGGGGTCGCGGCGGATGTCGCGCATGATCTGGTCGCCCAGGCGGCGCTCGCTGCCCACGCTCAGGTCGTCGGAGGCCGTCTCGCCGAGCGCCGGCAGGCGGCTTTGCGCCACCACCGAGGGCGCCGCAGGCACGAGCAGGCTCACGGCACACACGGCAGCCAGCAGGCGCACCACGGGACGGCGGGAAAAGGCGGAGTTCAGCAAATCAGGCGAGGCTGGCGGGGTGCAGGTTGGAGCACGGCACGGCGCGAAGGTTCGACCGGCTCGCGACTATCATGCCAGCGCCACGTTGCTCCTCTGTTTCCCGACCATGTCCGCACCTGTGCCTTCTCCGTCGACCTCGCCGCTCACGCATTTCGATGCGCAAGGGCAGGCGCACATGGTCGACGTGTCGGGCAAGGCCGAGACACACCGCATCGCGCGGGCCAGCGGCGTGATCCGCATGCTGCCGGCGACGCTGGCGATCATCCAGTCGGGCAGCGCGAAGAAGGGCGACGTGCTCGGCATCGCGCGCATCGCGGCGATCCAGGCGAGCAAGCGCACGGCGGAGTTGATTCCGCTGTGCCACCCGTTGCCGATCACGAAGGTGGCGGTGGAGTTCGAGGTGGACGCGTCGGCTTCTCTCGTCCGCTGCACCGCGCAGGTGGAAACACTGGGCCGCACGGGTGTCGAGATGGAGGCCCTGACCGCAGTGCAGGTGGGGCTGCTCACCATCTACGACATGTGCAAGGCGGCGGATCGCGGCATGGTGATGGGCGAGATCCGCGTGCTGGAGAAGCACGGGGGCAAGTCGGGCGACTGGAGCGCCGACCTCAGCGCAGCTTGAAGTCCTGGTAGGTGAACTGGCGGGTCGCCGGTTTGCACTGGAAGGGCTCGGGCGTACCAGCCGTCTTGGCCTTGTCGCATTCCGCAAAAAACTCTGCCGAGTCGGGGTTTCGGAACTCGCGCAGCCGGTCGGCGATGTAGCGCGCGCGTTCGATGTCACCCTTCTCCGCATACGCCTTGGCCCAGGCCATCATCAGGCGGGTGTCGAGCAACAGGTGCGGCGCGCGGCGGAAGGCCTTCCACGCGGTCGACGGGTGAGTCGCGACGGTCGCGGCAGCGTAGTCGGCGTGGTGGGCGAAGAAGACGCTCTTCTGGCCCTGGGCAATGCGGTAGGACAGCGGGGTGGTGTCGTCATCGTCGACGGCAAAGATCTTCGTGACCTTCAGGTAGTCGAAGACCGAGAAGACGGTGCCGGCGACCAGCAGCAGGGAGGCGACGACGAGCGCCTGCCGAAGCCGCGGCGAAGCGGGTGCCGCCTCGACGGCCGCGTCTTGCGGTGTCGAATGTCCGAGACAGATGCCGAGTGCAAAGGCGGTGGGCAGCAGGAAGTACGCGTACCACAGCGGGTACTCGAGCATGCTGTGCACGACCATCATCAGCACCATCACGAAGGCGGTGCGGACCATGGTGCTGTGCGGCTGCGGCGTGATGCGGCAGGCGACGAACGCCTTCCACAGCGACCAGGCCAGCAACGCCAGCGCCAGCGTTCCCAGCGGGATGCCGAGTTCGACCAGCAGGTTGAGCGGGAGGTTGTGGGTGTGGTCGAAGAAGGCGACTGGGCGGTTGGGGAAGGGCGTCAACGACCAGGCGAAGTTGAATTCGCCCCAGCCGACGCCGAGCCAGGGGTTCTGCTTGATGAGGTCGATCGTGTTGGACCAGATGGCGAAGCGGGAGCTGGAGAGGTCGGACTTTTGCAGTTGCGCGTCGCCGATGAATCCCGCACCGGCCGCCCGACTCCACTCGGACATGCCAAGCCAGCACAGCCCATAAATCAAAGGGGCCGCCCAGAGCAGCATGCGGGTAAAGCGAGAGAGGTTCCGGTCCAGCACACCCCACAAGGCAAGCAAGAAGACACAGACGGTGCCCGTGCGAGACACCGTCAGCACATCTCCGAAGATCAGGCCAATCAAGGAAACTGCCGTCACGCATCGAACGGCAAGCACACGCTGGCGGTCATTTGACTTTTCTACCAGCGTGTCATGAAGCCACACCAACGCCGCTAGTGACCACAAGAGCAGGCTGCTCAGATGATTCGGCTGCCGCAGATTTCCGCCCGCCCGCCCCTGCGCACCAGCGCGTGCGATCCAATCACCTTCGATTGACGTAGGTGCAAAAACCTGAACCACCGCCACAGGCAGATTGACCAAACCCGCTAGCAGCAGTCCGACGCACAGCGCCTGAAATGCTCGATGTCCGCGCATCGCGCCTGTTAACGCTGCCAGGCAGCCACCAAAAATCAAGCCGAGAGCACTGAGCGCCAAGGACGACGGCAGCCGATGAAGCAGCAGAGACCCGCCAACCCCGAGAGCCACCAGGAAAAACGCGAGTGCCAGCGGCAGAACTTGGGACCAACTACGTTCACCATCTGCCTTGCTCAGGCACAAGGCCGTGAGCGCGAGCAGCCAACCCCATCCACCGAGAGACAGGGCCTGATTAAGAAATGTGGCAGAAGGTGAGACGTTGTAGGCCAGCCAAGCTGGGCCGCAAATGGCCAACATGGCCGAGGCTGCCAAGAAGAGAGAAGTTGGTGAGGTCGGACTTAGAGGAGCTGCGTTCGTTTGCATCCCACGATTCTCACCTCACCGCATTCAGTGCCTCAAAAGAAGCCATCGAGCGGTAGATAGCCGCTGACATCACCCTTCGGGCTCAAGAGCACCACCCAGTCGCGACGAGCGACCAAAGGGAGAAAGCGAGCCTGGTCGACAGACATGCCCGCCGACCTGATTGCCTGGTTGATCGTCTGCGTTTCCGAGGGATACCGCTGCAACAACGCGCTCACCGGCCTCGATCGGGCCAGAGCTGCGGTACGCGACAGTTCATAGGGTTGCCAGAAAAGCGGACGTTGGGCGACATCAACACCGCCGATGCCGAGGAAGAGCGCATCTGTGCGTTCGCTTCCTGCTTTTGGAGCACGGGCGCCAAGGAGCCAGGGACCAGTCAGTGGCAATGATCGAAAGGCCGGCGGGGCCAAGTGCAACTCGGCGAGGTGCACATCGACAGCCTTGATCACGCGGAAGCGATCGGTCTCGAACACCATCGCCACCGGCCTCACCTCATACACCGTGTGCACGCCATAGGCGAGTGCCGCGGTCTGCAAGGCCCCGATCACGGCCAAATCCCGCCGCAGGTGGCGCCATCCCTTTGCCGTATCGAATACGGCCAACGTGAGAAGAGGCCCGAGCACAAGGTCCACGGTGACCACCAGGACGAACAGGCCTTGACCACCTGACACCACCCGATAGGGCCATGGATACCAAAGTGCAAACACCATCGCGGCGGCCAAGGCAGCCACGACCATGCTGATGAGCAGGTGAATGCCAGCGGCGCGCAGGCGAGGCCGCAGATTGAGCTGGGGCTTTTGGATGTTCATAGGCAATGAATCGGTTTCGTGCGCTGGATCAGCACCTGACGCTAGGTCCGCACCCACCGTTTTGCAAATCCGCGCAGGCCCGGATGCTAAGGTCGATTCATCCCAGTACGGGCAACGTGACAGCGGTCTGGCAACCGCAACTCCGGCCGCACATCAACGGCATTCAGAAGGAGCGTACTTTGCTGGCAGCGAGCCAAGTGTCCGATTGCCCAAACCGCGCGCCGTGGCCGTGTTGGCAGACTCACTTGCGCATGCCCAATCGAGCGCACCTTCCATCAAAGCCGTTGGAACGGCGCCCTGGAGATTTGGAGAAAGAACAATCGTGTTCTGGTGCAACCCCGTTGGAATTCCATTCCCAATAGTTGCGGCAATGGAGATGACGACGGGCCACGGCGTTGCTGCGCCGGTCACGACGATGTCATCAACATATTTGGAGCGCTTTTGGGCAACTGGGATGCCGTTGTAGACCGTCGCTGCGCTATCGAGCCCGGAAACGCCATTCATCTGAAAAGCTTCGCTCAACATGCTCTTCACAGGGGCCGCCGCCAGGGTCGCCTCGGACAGCTTCGCACGAATCGTGAAATCTTGGTAGGCCGGAACCGCCACGGCCGCCAAGATGCCGATGATCGCCACGACGATCATCAGCTCTATCAGGGTAAAACCGTCCTGACTGACGCATCGCATAGACAGCCTCCAACACTCCAGTTGCGCTTGTAGAAACGCCCGCTAGTGCGGGCGTTTCCAAAACACAATGCAAGCCGACCAACCGATAACTCAGCGGCACTCCGACGGAGCGTACTTGGCAATCAGCGTCCCTGCGACGATGTTGGTCAAGCCGCGAGCGGTCGCAACACCACTCGTTTCGCTGGCGCAGGCCCAGTCGATGGCACCAGCGACGCCAGCCACAGGAGCCGCATTGGCCACATTCGGCGTCAGCACGATCGTCTGGCCATTGATGGCGGCGGGCAAGCCGTTATTGGAAGCAGCCGTAGCCAAGATGGCCACACGCACATCAAAGGCGTTGGCGCCTGGGGCTGGACAGTTAGCACCTGCCGGCGGAACAGCACCCACACACACGTTAGACACATACTTCGAAGCCTTCTGCGCAAACGGCACATTATTGAATGCAGCGGCAGCTGCGGCCATCCCGGTCACAGAGTCGGACTGGAAGGCTTCGGCCATCAAGCTCTTCGCACTGCTTGCTGCGATGACAGCTTCCGAGATTTTCGCCCGAACGGTGTAGTCCTGATAAGCCGGCAGCGCAACCGCAGCCAAGATACCAATGATCGCCACAACGATCATCAGTTCGATAAGGGTGAAACCCTTTTGAATAGCACGCTTCATGGAGAGCTCCTGAAAGGAAATAGGGAGGGGGTGAGACACGGTTCTTCTGTTGCACCCTGCATGCCACCCTGAATCGGGGGAAAAAGCGTGGAATCCGCCCGCAGTTCTGACACAAAGGGTCACTGGGTGATGGAGTTCACGTTGCATGCCGACACAGATTGACGGAAATCGTCACTGAGGCGTCAGGCGAGGTCCAGCACCTGGCCGGCGCGCAAGGCGCTGAGACGGTGGGGGGTCGTCAACCGGCCGATCTCGGCCATGACGGCTTCGACCTCGCCAGGCTTGATGTGAGTGATGTGCACATTCACGCTGCCCTGCAGCTGGGCCAGTTCCAGACCGAGCTTGTGGGGATGCAGGTGTTGGCTCAAGCAGGCGACGTCACGTTCTTCGTCGCCGAAGGCCGTCTCGATGACCAGATGGGCCACCTTCATCGACGCCAGCCGGCGCCAAAGCGCCGGATTCGGGCCCGTGTCGCCGGTGAACACCCACCAGGCGTCTCGGCCCCGAAGGGCGAATCCCACCGCGGGCACGGTATGCGCCGCGCTCAGCACCTCGAAGGTCTTGCCGTTCAGCGTCAGCTCGTCGCCCATCTGAAACGGGATCATCTTCAGCACCGGCCGGTCGGCCTCGGGCAGCCGGGTGAAGTCGGGCCAGATGACGCCGTTGAAGATGTGGGTACGCAGGGCCTGCAGCGTCTCGGGCAGGGCGTGCACCTCGATCGGCCCGCGCCCTTGCGCTGCGCGCCGACGCATGACCGCGTCAGCAAGAAGCCCGATAGAGAGCACATGGTCCAGGTGGGAATGCGTGACCAGGATGTGGTCGATCTGCGCCAGCGCCTCCAGCGGCAGGTCGCCTACCCCCGTGCCAGCGTCGACCAGCACATCGTGGTCGACCAGGAAGGAGGTGGTTCGGCTGCCTTCGGCAATGGCGCCGGAGCAACCGAGGACGCGAATTTTCATGGATGAGAAGCCGGGCGAGAGCGCAGAGCCGCGCGCAACATGCGCGTGTCCTGGATGCTGCCGGCTGGAGACCCCTGCCGCAAGGTCGCAATGCGGCAATTCGCGGCCATTGGCGCCCGCCTCCAGCACGCCCTCGCGGGCCGCGTGAAAAGCGTCACGCCAGGGGTGGCGAGCGTCAGGCCTGGATGAACTGCATTTGCGTGCCGGCGGTTTCGATCACATCGCCGTTCTTCAGATGCAGGGTATCACCCACGAGCGGGTTGCCGTTGATGGTGGGACGGGTCGCGCCTTCCACGTGGGCAAACACATAGCCGCCCGGGCGCTTGGTGATCGAGGCCACCTGCACGCCAGGCTTGCCCACGGTCGTGACCACCTTGGTCAGGGCCACTTCACGGCCGGCCGCGGCCCCGTTCAAGACCTTGATCGTGCCGGGCACGACGCTCTGGCCCAGGCCGCCGAACCCGGAGTTGGTGCCCTGCGCCGAGGTGTGCGCGAAGCCATGGCTGTACGCCGCAGGGGCCGGGGCGCCCTGCTTCATGATCATGGTCTTCTCGTAGTCGGTGCCGTCGTCGACGAGGTACTTGATCTTGTACTTGCCGATCTCGACCGTGTCGTTGTGGGTCAAGAGCTGCTTCTTGACCGCCTTGCCGTTGATGTAGGTGCCGTTGGTGCTGTTGAGGTCTTCGATGAAGACGTCGGTGCCGACCATCTGCAGCACGGCGTGCTCGCCGCTCACCGCCAGGTTGTCGATCACGATGTCGTTGTACGGACGGCGGCCGAGGGTGGTCTTGTCCTTGGTGATCTGAACTTCCTTGATCACCACCCCGTCGAGCGATACGACCAGCTTGCCCATGCTTGACCTCTGTGTTTTGTCTGTCTCAGGCCCGATGGGCCAGATGGATGATGTGGACCACCGCCTCAGCGCCTGAAGGGCCACCACGAACGGGGCGCATTGCTCTGGCCCTTCACGCGCACCAACACCACGGCAATATTATCCTTTCCCCCTGCGTCGTTCGCCGCATCGATGAGCGCCTGCCCCATCTCGGGAAGCGCATCGTGCGACTGCAACACCTGGGCGATGCCGTCGTCGTCCAGCATGTCCGACAAACCGTCGGAACACAACAAGTAGACGTCGCCCGGCATGATGTCGTGCAGGTGCGTTTCGAGGAGCACCGTGTCTTCCACACCGACGGCGCGGGTGACCAGGTTCTTGTTGGTGGAGAACGCGGCCTGCTCGGGCGTGATGAGCCCGGAGTCGATCTGCTCCTGCAGCAGCGAGTGGTCGTGGGTGATCTGCACCAGCCGGCCGCCGCGGAACCGGTAGCCGCGCGAATCGCCCACGTGCCCCATCAACAGGCGGCCTTCGCGGAAGGCTCCGACGACGAGCGTGGTGCCCATGCCGGCGTACTGCGGGTTGGAATTGGCAGCGTTGAAGATCGCCCGGTTCGCGTTGTCGACGCAGATGTCCATCGCGCGGCGGACGTCGGTGTCGGTGGCGTTGCTGGAGGCTTCCTGCAGCCAGCGGCCGAGTTCGGCCTTGATGAAGGATGTGGCCATGCCGCTGGCCACTTCGCCGGCGTTGTAGCCGCCCATGCCATCGGCCAGCACCACCAGCCCGGCGGTTTCGTGGACGGCGATGGAGTCTTCGTTGTTGTTGCGGGCGCGTCCGGTGTCCGTGGCACTGAAGAACTCAAGCGTCATGGCGGATTGGCGGGCGCGGGCAGGTTCATCACGGAGGTGGATCAGCGGCTGGGATTGTGCCCTGTCTCGACCCGCTCCATTTTCACGGTAGCGGCGAATCCGCTGGAATCGGGGGGGACTGCGCTGCCGTCTGGCGGCGCCGGTTGCGGGTCTCCGGCCTTCATGCGGGCGAGCACCGCGCGCAGGTCGGCAGCGAGCTGCTGCCCGCTCGCATAGCGTGCTTCGGGACGCTTCTCGAGCGTCAGCGCCACGACCCGCGCCAGCGCTTCGGGCAGGTCAGGACGGATGCTGCGCACATCGGCCGCCGGCTCGTTGGCGATCTGCTGCATCAGTGTGGCCATCGATTCCGAACGGTGCGGCAAGCGGCCGGTGAGCAGCTGGAACAGCATCACGCCCAGCGAATAGAGATCACTGCGGCCATCGACACGCCGCCCGGCGAGCTGCTCGGGCGACATGAAGGAAGGCGTGCCCAACACCAGCCCGGTGCGGGTGCGCGCCGAGTCGGCCACACGGGCGATGCCGAAGTCCGTGACCTTGACCGTATCGGTGGCCGGATCCACGACCACGTTGGCGGGCTTGATGTCACGGTGCACCACACCCTGGCTGTGGGCGTAGTGCAGCGCATCGGCCACGCGGGCCACGATCTGGAGCACGCTCGCCACCGGCAGCAGCTTGGGCGGCTGGGCATAGGCCTGGAGGTTGTCGCCCTTCAGGTACTCCATCGCGATGTAGGCCAGCTCTCGCTCTTCACCGGCATCGAAGATGGTCACGATGTCGGGGTGTTGCAGGCGCCCGGCGGTTTCGGCCTCGCGGAAGAAGCGCTCGCGCGCCTCGACCAGCTCGTCGCCGGCGAATTCGCGGCTCAAGGCCATGGTCTTGATGGCGACCTGGCGGCCGATCTTCGGGTCGCGCCCGAGGTAGACCGCCCCCATGGCACCGCGGCCGAGTTCACGCTCGAGCTGGTAGCGCCCGAGGGTGCTGCGCTCGACCCCGGGGCGGGTCGGGCGCGCGCCGGTGGCAGGCAGGGAAGTGGTCGGCGCCTCGGCGCGGCGCGGCTCTTGGGGGCGCCGCCCGAGCAGCCAACCGACATGGCCGAACACCAGCGCGAGTGTCACCGGCAGCGCCCAGCCCATCGGCACCTTGAGCTGCCACCACAGCAACCCGCTGACGGCCCAGACGCTGGTGGCCAGCGTCACCGAGACCGCCACACCGGCCTCGCGGCGCACACGGGGCAGGACCCAGGCGATCTCCGCAAACACCACCAAGAGGGCCAGGGCGATCAGGCCGGTGCCCGCGATCGACGTCCGCAAGAGGTGATCCGCCATGCCCAAGACCCGTGCCTCGCTTCGCAATGTTGGAGCCGGGACGGTATCACAGGCCGCTGCTGGCGCGGCGGCCCGGCGTGGCGGGCCTCAGGGGGTCAGGATTCGGTGGCCGGGGCGCTGCGGCCGCGCTTCCAGCGCACCGCCTGACCCAGCAGCCACACGAGCACCGCTCCGCCCACCCCCGCCGCGTAGCGCAGCCATGCCGCCGGCTCATCGGGCTTCGCACCGGCCGGCAGATAGGGCGTCACCGCCGGGTCCGTCACGGCCATGGTGCCGGCGATCCAGCCGAGCAGCATGCCGCCCAGCACGATGACGATCGGGAAGCGGTCCATCAGCTTGATCACGAACTGGCTGCCCCACACGATGATGGGGATGCTCACCAGCAGGCCGAAGATGACCAGCGGCATCTGGTGGTCGCCGCCTGCCGATTCGGCGGCACCGGCGATCGCGATGACGTTGTCCAGGCTCATCACGAAGTCGGCCACGATCACCGTCTTGACGGCCGCCCACAGCTTGTCGCTCGCGGCGATGTTGGCGTGGCCCTCTTCGTCTTCGGGCACCAGCAGCTTGATGCCGATCCACAGCAGCAGCACAGCGCCGACCAGCTTGAGGTAGGGAATCGCCAGCAGCGTGAGCGCGAAGAAGATCAGCACCACGCGCAGCACGATGGCGCCCGCGGTACCCCAGATGATGCCCTTGGTACGCTGCGCCGGCGGCAGCGAGCGGCAGGCGAGGGCGATCACGACGGCGTTGTCGCCCCCGAGCAGGATGTCGATCATGATGATCTGCCCGACGGCGATCCAGAATTCGGGGGTCATGAACTGTTCCATCTGCGGGTCCTCGTGGCGTGCGGCCGGAAAGTGTAGGAAGCGGAAGAGCCTTTCGGCGTTCGTGGAATTACGTGGCCCTGGAACGAAAAAGCCGCGCAGAGCGCGCGGCCTTGTGTCGCCGGGCGACCTTGCCGGTCAGAGCAGGCCCTTGAGCAGCTTGCCCATCTCCGACGGGTTGCGCGTCACGGTGAAGCCGCACTCTTCCATGATGGCGAGCTTGGCATCGGCCGTGTCGGCACCGCCCGAGATCAGCGCGCCGGCGTGGCCCATGCGCTTGCCCGGAGGCGCGGTCACTCCCGCGATGAAGCCGACGATCGGCTTCTTCATGTTGGCCTTGCACCAGCGGGCGGCGTCAGCTTCATCGGGCCCGCCAATCTCGCCGATCATGATGACGGCGTCGGTGTCGGGGTCGTCGTTGAAGAGCTTCATCACGTCGATGTGCTTCAGGCCGTTGATCGGGTCACCGCCGATGCCGACCGCGCTCGACTGGCCGATGCCCAGGTCGGTGAGCTGCGCCACGGCTTCATAGGTCAGCGTGCCGGAGCGGCTCACCACGCCGATGCGGCCCTTCTTGTGGATGTGGCCCGGCATGATGCCGATCTTGATTTCTTCGGGCGTGATGAGGCCGGGACAGTTCGGGCCGAGCAGCAACGTCTTCTTGCCGCCCTTGGCTTCCTTGACCTTCATCTTGTTGCGCACTTCCAGCATGTCGCGGATGGGAATGCCTTCGGTGATGCAGATGGCCAGATCCAGGTCGGCCTCGACGGCTTCCCAGATCGCGGCCGCGGCGCCGGCGGGCGGCACGTAGATCACCGAGACGGTGGCGCCGGTCTGCGCCTTGGCTTCCTTGACGGAGGCGTAGATGGGAATGTCGGAGAACTTCTCGCCGGCCTTCTTCGGGTTCACGCCGGCGACGAACGCGTTCTTGCCATTGGCATAGGCCTGGCAGCCGAGCGTGTGGAATTGGCCCGTCTTGCCCGTGATGCCCTGGGTGATGACCTTGGTGTCTTTGTTGATGAGGATGCTCATGTTCGTGTCCTAGCGTGATTACTTCAGGGCGGCCATCACTTTTTGCGCGGCCTCGGCCATCGAGTCGGCGCTGATGATGGGCAGGCCGGACTCGGCGAGCATCTTCTTGCCCAGCTCTTCGTTCGTGCCCTTCATGCGCACGACCAGCGGCACCTGCAGGTTCACCGCCTTGCACGCGGCGATCACGCCTTCGGCGATGGTGTCGCAGCGCATGATGCCGCCGAAGATGTTGACGAGGATCGCCTTCACCTTGGGGCTCTTCAACATGATCTTGAAGGCTTCGGTCACCTTCTCGGCCGTGGCGCCGCCGCCCACGTCGAGGAAGTTGGCGGGCTCTCCGCCGAAGAGCTTGATGGTGTCCATCGTGGCCATCGCGAGGCCGGCGCCGTTGACCAGGCAGCCGATGTTGCCGTCGAGCTGGATGTAGGCGAGGTCGAACTTGCTGGCTTCGATTTCGGCCGGATCTTCCTCGTCGAGGTCGCGGTAGGCCACGATCTCGGGGTGGCGGAAGAGGGCGTTGCTGTCGAAGTTGAACTTCGCATCCAGCGCCTTGATGTTGCCGTTGCCTTCAAGAATCAGCGGGTTGATCTCGGCCAGCGACGAGTCGGTGTCCATGTAGACCTTGTAGAGCTTCTTGAAGACATCGATGGCTTGCGCCTGCGAGGCCTCGGGCACGCCGATGCCCTTGGCCAGTTCGGCGCCCTGCGCGTCGGTCATGCCCACCAGCGGGTCGATGAAGACCTTGATGATCTTCTCGGGCGTGTTGTGGGCCACCTCTTCGATGTCCATGCCGCCTTCGGAGCTGGCCATCATCGCGACCTTCTGCGTGGCGCGGTCGGTGACCGCGGCAACGTAGTACTCCTTCTTGATGTCGGCGCCTTCTTCGATCAGCAGGCGGCGCACCTTCTGGCCTTCGGGCCCGGTCTGGTGCGTCTTGAGCTGCATGCCGAGGATCTGGCCCGACAGCGTCTTCACATCATCGAGCGAGCGGGCGAGCTTGACGCCGCCGCCCTTGCCGCGCCCACCGGCGTGGATCTGGGCCTTCACCACCCACACCGGACCACCCAACTTCTGGGCGGCTTCGAAGGCCTCCTGCACGCTGAATGCGGGATAGCCGCGGGGAACCGGCACGCCGGCCTGGCGCAGGATTTCCTTGCCTTGGTACTCATGGATTTTCATCGCGGACTCTCTTCACTCGGTTTGCAGGGAACGTTTGACAGCTGGGGGTAGAACTTCGGGCGAGGTCGGCCGGTACCAGCGCGGGTAGTGCAGCTTGACGGTCGGGCCGTCGGTGCGCAGCGCGTGGCAGCGGTCGAGCTGGAAGGGTTGTTTAGCGTCGGCCGCGTCGCCGCGGGTGTTGATCACCTCGCCGGCAAACGCCTGCACCACGGCCGTGGGCAGCACCTGGGTCAACTCCGTCAGGTGGGTGCAACCGGCAATGCCGCCGAGGCGCTCGTAGACGGCATAGCGGAAGCCGCGCATGAGGTTCAGGCCGACCAGCTTCGCGTAGGCGTCGCCATGCGCATCGCACGCGCCGGGGTAGGGCATGCCGCGGGTTTCGGAGCCGGCTTCGAGCACGTTGAACTGCTCGTCGATGACCAGACGCAGCAGCATGTCGTGGATGGGTTCGCCGGCGCGGCGAAATTCGGTGTCGCGGGTCTTGACGTCGGTGATGACGGCGTCGACCTCCCACAGCCCATTGCCACGCGCAAACACTTGCACATCGATGCAACGTGTGTGCTTGAGCTGGCGCTCGGGCGCGGCGGCAGGCAAAGCCATCGGGGCGGGTGGGTCTGGCGGAGGGGCTGGTCCCATGCAATGTGACGGGACCGCGAAAGCTCGGCACTTTAGCATTCCGCACCGCACCAAATTAGCGCGCTCGTGCGGAACCCGCGCGGTGCGTCGGGTCGGTGCCGTCAGGCCGATTCGTCGTCGGCGCCGCCCCGCAGCGCGCGCCGGATCGCGTCGCCGGAAAAACCCCGCGCCGCGAGAAAGCGCATCTGGCGTGCACGCTCGGCGGCGTCTTGCGGCGGGCGGTCGAACTTGCGCGCCCAGACCTCGCGGGCGCGGGCGGCTTCGCTGCCCTTGAGCTGCTGCACCGCCTCGGCACCGAGCGCCACGCCGTGCTGCGCCAGTTCCTGCTGGATGCGCAGGTTGCCGTAACGCCCTGCGCGGGCGTGGATGCGGCTTTCGGCGAAGCGCTCCTCACTCAGGTAGCGGTTGGCCTGCAGCCAGTCGAGTACCGCCTCGACCTGCTCGGCCGCCGTGTCCTCGTCGACCGGCGTTTCGCCCTCACCCGCTGGCTTGCGGGCGTGGACCATCAGCTTGCGCCGCAGTTCGCTGCGGCTGTGCTCGCGCTGGGCCAGGATCTGCAAGCCCCGCCCCTTGAGCGACAGGCGGGGCCTCATTCGAGCGCGCGACGCGGCGTCATGCGGGCGGCTTATTCCTCGACCGCCGCTTCCTTGGCGGCACGGCCTCGCTTGGGCGCCGGCGCCGCCGCCTCGCCCCCTGCGGCCGTCGGCAGCAGCGGAATGCCCATCGCCTCACGCACCTTGTTCTCGATCTCCACCGCCAGCACCGGGTTCTCGCGCAGGAACTCGCGCGCGTTGTCCTTGCCCTGGCCGATCTTCTCGCCGTTGTAGGCAAACCAGGAGCCACTCTTCTCGAGGATCTTGGCCTCGACGCCCATGTCGATCACCTCACCTTCGCGGCTGATGCCCTGGCCGTAGAGGATGTCGAACTCGGCCGTCTTGAACGGGGGCGAGACCTTGTTCTTCACCACCTTCACCTTGGTCTCGTTGCCGATGACCTCTTCGCCCTTCTTGATGCTGCCGATGCGGCGGATGTCCAGCCGCACCGAGGCGTAGAACTTGAGCGCGTTGCCGCCGGTCGTCGTCTCGGGCGAGCCGAACATCACGCCGATCTTCATGCGGATCTGGTTGATGAAGATGACCATGGTGTTGGTCTTCTTGATGGTGGCGGTGAGCTTGCGCAGCGCCTGGCTCATCAGGCGCGCCTGCAGGCCGGGCAGCGAATCGCCCATCTCGCCTTCGATTTCGGCCTTGGGCGTGAGCGCAGCCACCGAGTCGACCACCACGAGATCCACCGAGCCCGAGCGCACCAGGGCGTCAACGATTTCCAGCGCCTGCTCGCCGGTGTCGGGCTGGCTGATCAGGAGCTCCTGCAGGTTGACACCGAGCTTCTGGGCATACGACGTGTCGAGCGCATGCTCGGCGTCGATGAAGGCGCAGGTGCCGCCTTGCTTCTGCATCTCGGCGATCACCTGCAGCGTGAGCGTGGTCTTGCCCGACGACTCCGGACCGTAGATCTCGACCACGCGCCCGCGCGGCAGGCCGCCGACGCCCAGCGCAATGTCCAGGCCCAGCGAGCCGGTCGAGACGACCTCGATGTCCTCGATCTTCTCGCCTTCGCCGAGCTTCATGATGGAGCCCTTGCCGAACTGCTTTTCGATCTGGGCGAGTGCGGCTTGCAAGGCCTTGGCCTTTTCGGTGTTCAGGGCCTTGACGGGTGCGTCCATGAATTTCTCCTTGTAGATCAACAGGTTGCCAGCTGCTGAAAACAACAGCCTGGATGAATGAACAGCATTCTGCAAGCGGAGTAGACCGAAGTAAACCTGCTTTTTGGTCAGTTTGCCTTACGATCTGGCGATGACGGTTCCCGACCCCCAGGACGCCTGGCGCCAGACCCACCTCGGCCGCCTGCTCGGCCACGCGCTGCGCCGTTTCGACGAGCGGGTGCTGGCCTTGATGGCGCGCAACGTCGAGGTGCCGCTCGCCTTGTCCAACCTCGCGGCGCGGGCGCAGGTGACCGCCGCCCACATCCACATCACCCGCCACCTGGCGCTCGAAGGCTCGCGCCTCACCGAGCTCGCCGCGCGCGCCGGCATGAGCAAGCAGGCGATGGGCGACCTGGTCGACCAGTGCGAGGCCTGGGGCCTAGTCAAGCGCGAAGCCGACGACCGCGACAAACGCGCCCGGCGGGTGGTTTTCACCGACACCGGCCTCGCCTGGCTCAAGGCCTTCGAGCAGGCGGTGGCGCAGGCCGACCGCGAATTCCGCGCCGAGGTGGGCGCCGAGGTGGCCACCGTCGTCGCCCTCGGCTTGGAAGCCTATGCCGGCGGCTGGCCACCCGCTTGATCGCCCGCATGGTTGGCGTCAGCAATTTCATTCACACTGGCGGCGAGACAACCCCAAGGAGACAGCGATGCGGATACTGATTGCCGAAGACGATCAGGTCCTCGCAGACGGCCTCTTGCGCACGCTGCGCAACACCGGCTATGCGGTCGACGCCGTGGCCAGCGGTTCCGAGGCCGATGCGGCGCTCGGCTCGCACGAGTTCGACCTCTTGATCCTCGACCTCGGCCTGCCAAAGCTGCACGGCCTGGAGGTGCTGCGCAAGCTGCGTGCGCGCGGCTCGGCGGTGCCGGTGCTGATCCTCACCGCGGCCGACAGCGTCGAGCAGCGCGTGAAGGGCCTCGACCTCGGTGCCGACGACTACATGGCCAAGCCCTTCTCGCTGCAGGAGCTCGAAGCGCGCGTGCGGGCCTTGACACGCCGCGGCCTCGGCACCGCGTCGAGCATCATCAAGCATGGCCCGCTCACCTTCGACGCCACCGGCCGCGTGGCCTACATCAACGACCAAATGATCGAACTCTCGGCGCGCGAGCTGAGCCTGCTGGAAGCGCTGCTGCAGCGCGCCGGCCGGCTGGTCAGCAAAGACCACCTCGTCGAGCGCCTGTGCGAATGGGGCGAAGAGGTGAGCAACAACGCGATCGAGGTCTACATCCACCGGCTGCGCAAGAAGATCGAGCAAGGCCCGATCCGCATTGCAACTGTGCGCGGCCTGGGCTATTGCCTGGAAAAGATCTCGAGCTGATGACAGCCCCCCAGTCGCTGCGCTGCTGCCTTGCAGGCCGCGCTGGCCCAGAGGTCCAGCTCTTCGCCAGGCGCCAACAGTCCTCAGGACTGTTGACGTCCGGGCTCAGCCCCCAACGGGCGCCGTCCGGCTTGGGGCGGCCCGGCGCCGGACGCCCGTGATCCGTCGCGAACAGCGCTCTCTTTTCGGCGAGATCCTCGACTGGATGCTCGCCCCGCTGCTGCTGCTGTGGCCGATGAGCGTCGTGCTGACCTGGCTGGTCGCACAGGGCATCGCCAACAAGCCCTTCGACCGCCAGCTCGGCGAGCTGACGCGCCTGCTCTCGCAGCAGATCGTGCTGCAGCTGCAGGCCGATGGCACCCCGCGCGCGAACTTCTCGCTTACCCGCGGCACCGCCGATCTGCTGCAGACCGACGAAACCGACACGCTGTACTACCAGGTGCTGGGCCTGCGCGGCGAGTTCCTGAGCGGCGATCGCCATCTGCCGGTGCCGCCCGACGAGGACCGCGGCCCCCAGGGCCAGCTGCGCTTCCGCGACGACACCATCGGCGGCGAGCCGGTGCGTGTGGCCTACCAGTGGGTGACGCTGCCCGGCGCGCCCGGGGGCCCGCCGGCGCTCGTGCAGGCGGCCGAGACGCTCGGCAAACGCTCGCGCCTGGCCACCGAGATCATCAAGGGCGTGATGCTGCCGCAGTTCGTGATCCTCCCGCTGGCGGTGCTGCTGGTGTGGCTGGCACTCGTGCGCGGCATCGCGCCGCTCAACGAGCTGCAGCAGCGCATCCGCCACCGCGAAAGCCACGACCTGAGCCCGATCGACGAACGCGAGGTGCCCGAAGAGGTGTCGCCGCTCGTGCGCGCGATCAACGACCTGCTGATGCGCCTCGACCGCAGCATCAGCACGCAGAAGCATTTCCTTGCCGACGCCGCGCACCAGCTCAAGACCCCGCTCGCCGGCCTGCGCACCCAGGCCGAACTCGCCCAGCGCGAAATCGACGCCGGGCAGACCGACCCGCAGTCGCTGAAGAAGTCGCTGCAGCAGATCGCCCGCAGCAGCCAGCGCGCCGCGCGCATGGTCAACCAGCTGCTCGCGATGGCCCGCGCCGAAGACGCCTCGCAGGCGCAGACGCACCAGCCGGTCAACCTGGCGCGCGTGGCCACCGAGGTGGTGCGCGACTTCGTGCCACGGGCGCTCGAAAAACGCATCGACCTCGGCTACGAGGGCCCCGCCACCGGCGAGCGCCACCCGCCCGGGCTGATGGTGCAGGGCCAGCCGGTGCTGCTGCGTGAGCTGGTGCGCAACCTCGTCGACAACGCACTGCAGTACACGCCCGAAGGCGGCACCGTGACCGTGCGTGTGGTAGACGACCCTTTCGGTCAGGTCGTGGTGCTGCAGGTCGAAGACTCGGGGCCCGGCATCGCCCCGGCCGAGCGCGACAAGGTGTTCCAGCCCTTCTACCGCGCCCTCGGCACCAACGTCGACGGCTCGGGCCTCGGCCTGGCCATCGTCAAAGAGATCGCCCAGCAGCACCACGCCGAGATCGCTCTTGAAGACGCCAACCTGCGCCTGCGCAGCGGCATCCTGACCGACCACGGCGACGCCGCCTTCGGGCCGGGCGCACGCTTCACGGTGCGCTTTGCCGCCGCCCCGGCCTCGGACGACAACCCCACCCCGCCGTCTGCCGACGCACACGACTAGACTGCGCCGCAACCCCCATGCCGTCTTCCGCACCCGCTTCCATCCGCCACCTCGACCTCGCCCTGCAGGGCGGCGGCTCGCACGGCGCCTTCACCTGGGGCGTGCTCGACCGGCTGCTGGAAGACGAAGACATCCGCTTCAGCGGCATCTCGGGCACGAGCGCCGGCGCACTCAATGCGGCGGTGATGGCCACCGGCTTCCACAAAGGCGAGCGCCCGGGCGCTCGCAAGGCGCTGGCTGAGTTCTGGCTCGACGTCAGCCGCTCCGGCTCGATCTTCTCGCCCTTCTCGGCCGGCCAGGCCCACGGCCTGCACGACAGCCTGCAGCTCGACCGCCTGCCGGGCTACCAGTGGGTCAGCGCCTTCTTCCGTTCGTTCAGTCCCTACGAGTTCAACCCGCTCAACCTGAACCCGCTGCGCGACGTGGTGCGCCGCCATGTCGACGAAGACGCGCTGCACAGCTGCAGGTTCGCGCTCTTCGTCACCGCCACCAACGTCACCACCGGCCAGGCGCGGGTGTTCACGCGCCCGGACCTGACCCTCGATGCCCTGCTGGCCTCGGCCTGTCTGCCCTTCCTCTTCCAGGCGGTCGAGATCGACGGCGAGCCCTACTGGGACGGCGGCTACACCGGCAACCCGGCGATCTACCCGCTGATCTACAACACCGAGTCGCTCGACATCCTGATGGTGCGCATCAACCCACTGGTGCGCCCCGGCACGCCGACGCGCAGCGAAGAGATCCTCGACCGCCTGAGCGAGATCACCTTCAACGCCAGCCTGATGGGCGAGATGCGCGCCATCGCCTTCGTCTCACGGCTGATGCGCGAGGGCAAGCTCGACCCCGGCAAGTACAAGGACCTGCGCCTGCACATGGTGGCCGACGACGAGGCCTTGAGCCCGCTCGGCCCCAACACCAAGTTCAACACCGACCGCGCCTTCCTCGAACGGCTGCGCGACATGGGCCGCAACGCCGCCCACGCGTGGCTGAAGGCGCACAAGGCCGACATCGGCGTGCGCGGCACGCTCGATGTGGAGCGCGAGTTCCTCACGCCGCGCAAGCCCCACGCCCGGGGTTGAGCGCCACCGCGGCTGGACGAAACCACGCCGTAACCGCCGAACGCGGATGATGGCGGGATGTCTTCCGCCTCCGCAGCTATCTCTTCCCCCCGCGCCCGAGCCTCGTGGCGCTGACCTGGCCCTTGCTTGCCGAGCTGGTGCTCGGCATGGCCGTGGGCGTGGCGGGCCTGTGGCTCGCCTCGCGCGTGTCCGACAGCGCGTCGGGTGCGTTCGCGCTGTCGAACCATGTGCAGGTCTCGTTCTTCCTGCTGTTTCGCATCATCAGCATGGGCGTGAGCGTGGTGATCAGCCAGAACCTCGGCGCCGGCGACCGCGCGAGCGCCGACCTCACCGCCCGCGCCTCGCTGGCCGCGAGCACCTGGCTGGGCCTGGGCGCCGCGCTGGCGCTCACGATCTTTGCCACACCGCTGTTGCGGGTGATGAACGCGCCCCACGAGGTGCTGCCGCTGGCCACGCCCTACCTGCGCATCCTCGCGATCGCGCTCGCGCTCGACGCCTTCAACGCCAGCATGGCCGCCGTGATCCGCGCCCACATGCATGCACGCGACACGCTCTACAACATGCTCGCGATGCACGGCCTGCACCTCGCGCTGTCGCTTGTGCTGATGCCGTCGATGGGGCTGGCCGGGTACGCCGTGGCCGCGGCGGTGAGCCGGGCCTTCGGCATGGGCTTCCACCTGCTGCTGTGGCGCTGGCGCCTGCAGCTCGTGCCACACGCGGCCGACTGGTGGCGGCTGCAATGGGGGCGACTCGCGCCGGTGCTGCACATCGGCCTGCCGGGCGCGGCCGAAAACATCGCCTACCGGCTGGCACTGATGGTGACCATCGCGCTCGCGGCGGGCATGGGCACGGATGCGCTGGCCACGCACAGCTACACGATGCAGCTGATGTATTTCATCCTCGTCTTCGGGCTGGCGATCGGCTTTGCGAGCGAGATCCTCGTCGGCCACCTGGTGGGCGCGCGCCAGCTGCACGCGGCACATGCGCTGGTGCGCAAGAGCGTGCGCTACGGCCTCGTCGTGTCGACTGGCATCGCGTTGCTGGCCGCGCTCGCCGGGCCGTGGCTGATGCGGCACTTCACGCACGACGAAGCCATCGTCGCGCAGGCCAGCACGCTCCTGTGGATCACGGTGCTGCTGGAGCCGGGCCGCACCTTCAACCTCGTCGTCATCAACGCGCTGCGGGCCACCGGCGATGCGCGCTTCCCGGTGCTGGCGGGCATCGCCTCGATGGTGTTCGTGATGGCCGGCGGTGCCTGGCTGCTGGGCAGCGTGATGGGGCTCGGCCTCGTGGGCGTGTGGATCGCCTACGCGGCCGACGAGTGGGTGCGTGGCCTCACGATGTGCGCCCGCTGGTGGCGGCGCGGCTGGGTGCCGGCCGCACGCGCCACGCACCGGCGGCTGACGCGCCAGCGCAGCGCGCTGGCGGCAGGCTGAGTTCAGCCGCGCTCGCGGCGACGCAGGAGCTCGAAGACGATCGCGTCGTCCATGCCCGCCAGCCCGCGCTCGCAGGCCTGCGCGAAGACGGCTGCGGCCTGCGCGCCAATCGGTGTGTCGACACCGGCCTCTCGCGCCATGCCGAGCGCGAGGTGGGTGTCCTTGTTCAAGAGGCTCGTGTGCGCACGCGGCAGGTAGTCGCCCTGCAAGGCGCGGCGCAGGCGGTCGCTGCCGATCCAACTCTGCCCGCTGCTCTGCTCGATCACCGCCAGCGTGCGCGGCAGGTTCAGGCCCAGGCGCGAGGCGAGCGCCAGCGCTTCGGCGGCGCCGGCGAGGTTGATGCCGGCGAGCAGGTTGTTGACGAGCTTGGTGCGCGCGCCGTCGCCCGGGCGCTCGCCGAGGTGGAAGACCTTGGACGAGAGCGTTTCGACCAGTGCACGGTGGCGCTCCAGCACGCGGTGTTCGCAGGCGAGCATCAGGCTCATGCTCCCGTCGCGCGCCCGCTCGGGGCCGCCCGACATCGGCGCGTCGAACCAGTCGATGCCACGTGCGACGAGGGCCTGCACCAGCCGCTCGGTGTCGGCCGGTGCGATGGTCGGGCACAGCATCACCGCCGATCCCGGTGCCAGCACCTGCGCCGCGCCGTGATCGCCGAAGAGCACCGCCTCGGTCTGCGCCGCGTCGACCACCGCGACGATCACCACGTCGCTCGACGCGGCCAGACCCGTGGGCGTCGAGCAGGCCATCGCGCCCAGCGCCACCGCCTGCGCCTCGCGCTGGGCGTCGATGTCGTGCACGGCGACCAGGTACTGCTGCGACAACAGACGCGCCGCCATCGCGCCACCCATGTTGCCGACACCGATGATGCCCACGCGGGGCACGGGCCACGCCACCGGGATCATGTCGGCCCCTCGGGCACCGGGTACGGTGCCCGATCCCCCGAGGGGATCGAGCCCGGCTTGGGGCGGCCCGGCGCTCGGGCTCGCTTCGGCGGGCTCGGTGACCATGCCCTCAGCGTCGGATGAACCGCCGGCTCTTCGCGATCGACATCAGCATGCCCAAGCCCAGCCCGAGCGTGACCATCGCGGTGCCGCCATAGCTGATGAAGGGCAGCGGCACGCCCACCACCGGCAGGATGCCGCTCACCATGCCCATGTTGACGAAGGCGTAGGTGAAGAAGCTCAGGGTGATCGCGCCGGCCAACAGGCGCGAGAACACGCTGGGCGCATCGGCCGCGATCATCAGCCCGCGAAAGATCAGGAAGATGAAGCCGAGCAGCAGCAGTGCGAAGCCCAGCAGGCCGAATTCTTCGGAATAGGCCGCGAAGATGAAGTCGGTGGTGCGCTCGGGGATGAATTCGAGGTGGGTCTGCGTGCCCTTCATGAAGCCCTTGCCCGACAGGCCGCCCGAGCCGATGGCGATCATGCCCTGGATGATGTGGAAGCCTTTGCCCAAGGGGTCGGCGGTCGGGTCGAGCAGGGTGCAGACGCGGTTCTTCTGGTACTCGCGCAGCACGTGCCACTCCACGCCCGGCTGGCAGATGCGGTCTTCCGACAGCACCAGCGCGGTGATGCCGACCACACCCACCACCAGCACCGGCACGATCAGCTTCCACGACAGGCCGGCGAAGAAGATCACGTAGAACCCGGCCGAGAACACGAGGATGGCGGTGCCGAGATCGGGCTGCTTGACGATCAGCCCGACCGGCACCGCGAGGATCAGCAGCGCGATGACGAAGTCGCTCACCCGCAGCGCCCCTTCGCGGCGCTGGAACCACCACGCGAGCATCAGCGGCACGGCGATCTTGAGCATCTCGCTCGGCTGGATCACCACCCCCACGTTGAGCCAGCGTGTCGCCCCTTTCTTGGTGATGCCGAAGAGCGCCACCGCGATCAGCAGCAGCACGCCCGCTGCATAAAGCGGCACCGCCAGGCGCATCAGCTTCTGCGGCGGCACCTGCGCCACCACGAAGAGGATCGCGAAGGCGATCAGCATGTTGCGGCCGTGGTCGACGAAGCGGGTGCCATGGTCGAAGCCGGCCGAGTACATCGTCACCAAGCCCAGCCCCGCGAGCCACAGGATGGCGAAAAGCAGCGGCCCGTCGAAGCCGGTGAAGATCGGCTTGATGCGGTTCCACAGCGAGGGCTTCTCGAAGACGATGCTCATGGCATCCCCTCGTCCGCCGGGTACGTCGGCCGATCCCAGCAGGTTGACACAGGGTGTCTCACGGGCCCTCCTTGGCGGGCATCGCCGCGGCAAAGCCCGCGGCGCCCGGCAGCGGCACCTCGGAGGCGACGCGCGGCTTGCCGACCGGCGCGGCCGATTTGCCTTCACGGGTGAGCGCGATGTCTTCCTCGCTCGGGTACTGGCCAAGCAGCACGTAGTCCATGACGCGACGTGCGATCGGTGCCGCACTCGCCGCGCCGAAGCCGGCGTTCTCGACGATCACGGCCAGCGCGATGGTCGGGTTCTCCAGCGGCGCGAAGGCGATGTAGAGCGCGTGGTCGCGCTTGTGCTCTTCGAGCTTGCTGGCGTTGTACTTCTCGTTGGCGCGCACGCCGACGGCCTGGGCCGTGCCGGTCTTGCCGCCGCTCGTGTAGCCGGCGCCGGCAAACACCCGCGTGCCGGTGCCCGCCGTCACCACCTGCTGCATGCCCTGCACGACGACCGCCACCTGTTCCGGCTTGAGCGGCAGCGAGTCGAGCGCGGCATGGGCCACCTGGCGTCGCTCGCGGGTGACCACGTCTTCCACCTCGCGCACCAGCCGCGGCTTGTAGCGCTCGCCCTTGCTGACGAGCGTGGAGACCGCACTCGCCAGCTGCAGCATGGTGAAGTTGTTGTAGCCCTGGCCGATGCCGAGCGAGATGGTCTCGCCGGCGTACCACTTCTGCTGCTCGGGCTTCTTGTAGGCACGGCGCTTCCATTCGGTGGACGGCAGCAGGCCGGTCACCTCGCCTTCGATGTCGATGCCGGTCTTGCGGCCGAAGCCGAAGGGCTCCAGCTCGTCGTGCATCAGGTCGACGCCCATCTCGTTGGCGAGCGAATAGAAGTAGACGTTGCTGGAGAGCGCGATCGCCCGCACCATGTCGACCGGCCCGAGCCCGTGGTCGCCGTGGCTGCGGAAGGTGTGGTTGCCGAAGACGAAGGTGCCGCCGTCGTGGATGATCTGCGTGGCGCTGCGCTTGCCGGAGTTGAGGGCGGCCATCGCCATGAAGGGCTTGAAGGTCGAGCCGGGCGGGTAGGTGCCGCGCAACGCCCGGTTCAGGAGCGGCTTGTCGATCGACTCGTTCAGCTCCTTCCAGGAGTCGAAGTCGATGCCGTCGACGAAGAGGTTGGGATCGAAGGTGGGCTTGCTCACGAAGGCGAGCACCTCGCCGTTGCGCGGGTCGAGCGCGACGAGCGCGCCGCGCCGCTCGCCGTAGAGCTGCTCGACCAGCGCCTGCAGGCGGATGTCGACCGACAGGATGAGCTTGTTGCCGGGTGTCGGCGGGCTGCTCTTGAGCCGGCGCACCGCACGGCCGCCGGCGCTCGTCTCGACCTCCTCGACGCCGGTCAGGCCATGCAGCTCCGACTCATAGCTCTGCTCCACGCCGAGCTTGCCGATGTATTCGGTGCCGCGGTAGTTGTCGAGCTTCTCTTCTTCCCAGTCTTCCATCGCGGCCTTCTCGGCCTGGTTGATGCGGCCGATGTAGCCGATCACATGGCTGCCCACCTCGCCGAGCGGGTAATTGCGGAAGAGGCGCGCCTTGATGTCGACGCCGGGAAAACGGAAACGCTGCGCGGTGAAGCGGGCGACCTCCTCGTCGGTCAGCTTGGTGCGAATGGGGAGTGATTCGAAGCTCTTGCTTTCCTCCAGCAGCCGCTTGAAGCGCTTGCGGTCGCGCGGCTGGATCTCGATGATCGACTCGAGCCCGGTGATCGTGGCTTCGAGGTCGGCCACCTTCGAGGGCATGATCTCCAGCGTGTAGGCCGAGTAGTTGTTGGCCAGCACCACGCCGTTGCGGTCGACGATGAGCCCGCGGTTGGGCACGATGGGCACGACGGCAATGCGGTTGTTCTCGGCCTGGGTCGACAGCTCGTCGTGGCGCGTCACCTGCAGCACCACCAGGCGTGCGGCGAGCAGGCCGAATGCCAGCAGCACGAACACCGCGGCGGCCAGCAGGCGGGTGCGGAAGCGCCCGATCTCCTGTTCGACGTTGCGCAACTCGGTCATGACGGCCGCCTAGAGGGGACGGTTTTGATCCGGGTCCGGCGGGCGGCGCTGCGGCGCCAGCAGTACCAGCGAGACCACCGGCCACAAGAGACTCTCGAACACCGGCGCCAGCATCACCTCCCAGCCGGGCAGCATGCCGCCGACCATCATGCGCACCACCATCGAGACGGCATGCGCCGCCACGAAGAGCGGCAGGATCTGCAGCGCTTGCGACAGCACGCCGAACCACAAGAGGCGCCGGTGGATGGTGATCGCGAAGAAGCTCAGGAGCGTGTAGGCGAGGGCGTGCTGGCCGAGCACGGCGCTGTCGTGCACGTCCATCAGCACGCCGAAGACGAAAGCAGCCCCCAGGCCGACCCGGCGCGGCTGGTGCACGTTCCAGAACACCAGCACCAGCGCCAGCACGTCGGGCAGGTAGCCCACGCGGCCGAAGGGCACGAGGTTGAAGGCGAAGGCCAGCAACATCGTGGTCCACATGAAGAACGGGTTGACCGGCAGCAGCAGCTGGTCGGCGCCACGGGGCATCATCGCTTGGGACCCTTTTCCTTCTTCGCCGACTTGGCCGGATCGTCGGCCGGCGCGGGCTCGGGCCGCGGCGGCATCTGGATGCCCACTGGCTCCAGCACCAGCACATGGCGCACGCTGTCGGGCTCGGCGATGGGGGCGAGTGCGATGCGGGCAAAGCCGGTCTCGACCTTGCGGTCCACGCTCACCACCTTGGCCACCGGCAGGCCGGCCGGGTAGACACCGTCGACACCCGAGGTCGACAGCAAATCACCGACCTGCACGTCGGCGTTGCCGGCCATGAAGCGCAGCTCGAGGCCGGCACCAGCCGAGTTGCCGAAAGCGGCACTGCGCGCCTGGGTGCGGCTGTTGAGCACTGGGATCGCGGCTTCCTTGTCGGTGAGCAGCGTCACCTCGGCGCTGTAGGGGTAGACACGCGTCACCTGGCCCAGCACCCCGGCTTCGTTGATCACCGGCGACGACAGCACCAGCCCGTCGCGGTTGCCACGGTCGATGATGACCTTGCGGGAGTAGGGGTCGGGCGCGTCGTACAAGACCTCGGCCGTCTGCGAGCGCACCTTGAGCGCACCGCGCAGCTCCAGCAGGGCGCGCAGGCGGGCGTTTTCCTGCTGCAGCTGCTCAACCTTGGCCGCCCGCTCGGCCTGTTGCACGAGCTGCACCTTGGCGCGCGTCTCTTCGCGGCGTGCCTCCTGCAGGCCGGTCAGGTAGTCGGCGGCCCCGTTCCACAGGTCGACCGGCGTGCGCAGCACCCGCTCGACCGGGTTGAGCACGGTCGCCACCACGGCGCGCAAGGGCTGGGTCACCTTGAAGCGGGTGTCGGCCACCATCAGGAAGAGCGCCAGCGCCGAGAAAAACACCATACGCGTGAACGCCGACGGCCCCTGGCGGAAGAAGGGCGGCGGGCTTCGATCGAGGGTTCCCAACGGCATGTTGCAGCCTACAACCAATAGAGTCCGATTGTCGGAGCAAGCGAAGCGAGCGACATCTCAAGCCACGCCCAAGGATCCGGCTTTGCCGGGCCGATGGGTGGCGCCCCTTGGGGGCAGGAGCGCAGCGACTGGGGGGCTGTCACTCCGAGGTGAAGATCGAGCCCAGCCGTTCCATGCGCTCCAGCGCCATGCCGCAACCGCGCACCACGCAGGTCAGCGGGTCTTCGGCGACCAGCACCGGAAGGCCGGTCTCTTCGGCCAGCAGGCGGTCGAGGTCGCGCAGCAGGGCACCGCCGCCGGTGAGCATCATGCCGCGCTCGGCGATGTCGGCACCGAGTTCGGGCGGGGTCTGTTCGAGCGCGTTTTTCACGCTGGAGACGATCTGGTTCAGCGGGTCGGTCAGCGCTTCCAGGATCTCGTTGCTGCTGATGGTGAAGCTGCGCGGCACGCCTTCGCTCAGGTTGCGGCCCTTCACTTCCATCTCTTTCACCTCGGAGCCAGGGAAAGCCGAGCCGATCTGCTTCTTGATCGCTTCGGCAGTGGGTTCGCCGATCAGCATGCCGTAGTTGCGGCGGATGTAGTTGATGATGGCTTCGTCGAACTTGTCGCCGCCGACGCGCACGCTGCCCTTGTAGACCATGCCACCCAGCGAGATCACGCCGACCTCGGTGGTGCCGCCGCCGATGTCGACCACCATTGAGCCGCTGGCCTCCGACACCGGCAGGCCGGCGCCGATCGCTGCGGCCATCGGTTCTTCGATCAGGTAGACCTCGCTCGCGCCGGCGCCCAGTGCCGATTCGCGGATGGCCCGGCGCTCCACCTGGGTCGAGCCGCAGGGCACGCAGATGATGATGCGCGGACTCGGCTTGAGCATCTTCGAGTCGTGGACCATCTTGATGAACTGCTTGAGCATCTGCTCGGTGACGGTGAAGTCGGCGATGACGCCGTCCTTCATCGGGCGGATCGCCTCGATGTTGCCGGGTACCTTGCCCAGCATGGCCTTGGCCTCGGCGCCGACGGCCTGGATGGTCTTCTTGCCGTTGGGGCCGCCTTCGTGGCGGATCGCGACGACCGAGGGCTCGTCGAGCACGATGCCCTTGCCACGCACATAGATCAGCGTGTTGGCGGTGCCGAGGTCGATGGCGAGGTCGGTGGAGAAGTAGCGACGCAGGGATGCGAACATGTTCTTGTGTGTCAGATCGGCGAGCACGCGGCCGCGGTCGATGGCGCGCGGGTCATGCTGGGCGATGTGGTTCCGTGTTGGTGGCGGGCGGGATGCCCACACTGTCGACCAGTGCCGACCGCGCGGGCGCAATTGGGTTCCAAGCCTTTTGAAACAAGCTCGCAAACCCTTGCGAATCCTGGGTTTTCAAGGCGTCAAGAGGCGTGTGGATAACCGGGGATAATACTTCAACACCCCTGGTTTTCGATCCCGCGAAGACCCATCCAAAAGTGGATTTCCCATGGCTTTGACCCCCCAGGATGTCGGCCGCATCGCCCACCTGGCCCGCCTCGAATTGCAGGCCGACGAGCAAGAGGCGATGAGGCTGCAACTCAACGAGTTCTTCTCCATCGTCGAGCGCATGAGCGCCGTCGACACCAGCGGCGTGGAGCCGCTGTACACGCCGCTGTCGGCCGTGCGCGATGTCGGCCTGCGCCTTCGCGACGACGTGGTCACCGAGACGAATGACCGCGAGCGCAATCTGCGCAACGCCCCGGCGTCGGAAGACGGCCTCTTCCTCGTGCCCAAGGTCATCGAATGAAGGCGCTGCACCTGTTGGGCGTGGCCGACATGGGCCGCGCGCTCGATGCACGCGAGGTCTCGAGCACCGAACTGACGAAACATCTGCTCGCACGCGTTGCGGCCCACGAACAACTGGGCGCCTTCCTGACGGTCGACCCGGCCCTGGCGCTGCGGCAGGCTGAAGCCGCCGACCAGAGGCGTGCCGCTGGCGAACGCGGTGCGCTCCTGGGCGTGCCGCTCGCCCACAAGGACATCTTCGTCACCCAGGCGCTGCCCACAACCGCCGGCTCGAAGATGCTGAAGGGTTACCTGAGCCCCTTCGATGCGACGGTGGTGAACAAGCTCGCGCAGGCCGGCACGGTGACGCTCGGCAAGCTCAACTGCGACGAGTTCGCGATGGGCTCGGCGAACGAGAACTCCGCCTACGGCCCGGTGCGCAACCCCTGGGACACATCCCGCGTGCCGGGTGGCTCTTCGGGCGGTTCGGCCGCCGCGGTGGCCGCGCGCCTGGTGCCCGCCGCCACGGGCACCGACACCGGCGGCTCCATCCGCCAACCTGCGGGATTTTGCGGCGTGACCGGCATCAAGCCGACCTATGGCCGCTGCTCGCGCTACGGGATGATCGCCTTCGCCTCCAGCCTCGACCAGGCCGGGCCGATGGCGCAGAGCGCCGAAGACTGCGCGCTGCTGCTCGACGCGATGGCTGGCTTCGACGAGCGGGACGCGACGAGCGCCGACGAGCCGCTGCCCGGCTTTGCCGCCTCGCTCGGCAAGGCCCGCGAGGCCGCCACGACGGCGCAACCCTTGAAGGGCTTGCGCATCGGCCTGCCCGCCGAGTTCTTCCCGGCCGCGCTGGCCGCCGACGTCAACGGTGCACTGCGCAGCGCCCTCGGCGTCTTCGAAAAGCTCGGCGCCACGCTGGTCGACGTGAGCCTGCCCCGCACGGAACTGTCGATCCCGGTCTACTACATCATCGCGCCGGCGGAGGCCTCGTCGAACCTGTCGCGCTTTGACGGCGTGCGCTATGGCCACCGCGCCGAGAAGTACACCGACCTGCTCGACATGTACAAGAAGAGCCGCGCGCAGGGCTTCGGCGCCGAGGTGAAGCGCCGGATCATGATCGGCACCTACGTGCTGAGCCACGGCTACTACGACGCCTACTACCTGCAGGCTCAGAAGCTGCGCCGCATGATCGCCGACGACTTTCAGCAGTGCTTCGGCCAGTGCGACGTGATCGCCGGCCCTGTGGCGCCGACCGTCGCTTGGCAGATCGGCGCGCAGGGCGACGACCCCGTCGCCGCGTACCTCGCCGACATCTTCACCCTGCCCGCAAGCTTGGCCGGCCTGCCCGGCATGAGCCTGCCCGCCGGCTTCGGCGAGGGTGGCCTGCCGGTCGGCCTGCAGCTCATCGGCAACTACTTCCAGGAAGCGCAGCTGCTCCAGGCGGCCCACACCTTCCAGCAAGCGACCGACTGGCACACCCGCGTGCCGGCAGAATTCCAATGAAGCATCCAATCGCGACACGGGCCGAGCGCCGGGCCGCTCCCAAGCCGGCCCGCATCCCCACGGGGGATCGGCGAACGTACTCGTTCGACGAGGGGCTCCAATGACGAAACTCATCCGCGGCTACGAGGTCGTGATCGGCATCGAGACGCATGTGCAGCTCTCGACGAAGAGCAAGGCCTTCAGTGGCTCGTCCACGCAGTTCGGCGCCGCGCCCAACACCCAGGCCTCGCCGGTGGACCTGGCCCTGCCCGGCACGCTGCCGGTGATGAACAAGGGCGCGGTCGAACGCGCCATCCGCTTCGGCCTCGCCGTCGGCGCCAAGGTGGCGCCGCAGTCGATCTTTGCCCGCAAGAACTATTTCTATCCCGACCTGCCCAAGGGCTACCAGATCAGCCAGTACGAGATCCCGGTGGTACAGGGCGGTGCGGTCGAGTTCTACGTCGGCGACACCAAGCACAAGGTCAACCTGACCCGCGCCCACCTGGAAGAAGATGCCGGCAAGTCGCTGCACGAAGACTATGCCGGCCAGACCGGCATCGACCTCAACCGCGCCGGCACACCGCTGCTGGAAATCGTGACCGAGCCCGACATCCGCTCGAGCGTCGAAGCGGTCGAATACGCGAAGGCCCTGCACGCACTCGTGGTCTGGCTCGACATCTGCGACGGCAACATGCAGGAAGGCAGCTTCCGCTGCGACGCCAACGTCTCGGTGCGCAAGCCCGGCGCCGACTTCGGCACCCGCCGCGAGATCAAGAACCTGAACAGCTTCAAGTTCATGCAGCAGGCGATCGACTACGAGATCGGCTGGCAGATCGACGAGATCGAAGACGGCCGCGAGATCGTGCAGGCGACCGTGCTGTTCAACCCCGACAGCGGCGAGACGCGGGCCATGCGCACCAAGGAAGACGCGCATGACTACCGCTACTTCCCCGACCCCGACCTGCCGCCGCTTGCGATCGCGCCCGAGTGGGTGGAGCGGGTGAAGGCCGAGATGCCCGAGTTGCCGCGCGTGATGGCGGAGCGTTTCCAGTCGGCCTATGGCCTGCCGGCGTACGACGCCTCGATGGTCACGCAGACCAAGGCCTTCGGCGCCTACTTCGAGACCGCCGCCAAAGCCTCGAACCAGCCCAAGCTCGTCGCCAACTGGATCATGGGTGAGATCTCGCGCCGCCTGAACGCCGAAGACCTGGGGGTCGAGGCCAGCAAGGTCGACGCGGCCACGCTCGCGCAGCTGATCGGCCGCATCGCAGACGGCACGATCTCCAACAACGGCGCCAAGCAGGTGTTCGACACCCTGTGGACCGACGGCGGCGAGGTCGACGCGCTGATCGAGGCCAAGGGCCTCAAGCAGATGAGCGACACCGGCGAGCTGGAGCGCATCCTCGACGAGGTGCTGGCCGCCAACGCCAAGTCGGTGGAGGAGTTCCGCGCCGGCAAGGACAAGGCCTTCAACGCCCTGGTCGGCCAGGCCATGAAGGCGACCAAGGGCAAGGCCAACCCGTCGGTGGTCAACGAACTGCTGAAGAAGAAGCTCGGCGGCTGAGCGCTCGCCGCGGCTACTTTCTCGCGGACTTGGCGACGCCGCCCGAGACCGGCGGCGTCGGCGGTGCGACCACCGGCAGGCTGCCGGCGGGGGCACCGGCCCAGAGTTTGCGCAGGCGGTCGAGTTCGATGTCGTACAAGGAATCGATGCGCTTGATCTCTTCCTTCTGGTTCTGCACCAAGGAGCGCTGCGCGGTGGTGGCCGCGTCATTCGCGTCGAGCTGCTGGCGCAGCTTGAGCGGCAGCTTCTTGCCCTTGTAGAACTCCATCTCGTCGAGCAGGGGCTTGCGCTCCTTCTGCAACTCGGCCAGCCGGTCTTCGGAGAACTTCACGCCCTTGCGCACGTCGTCGAGCGCCGCTTCACGCGCCTTGCTGTGCGCGGCTTCGTTGGGGAAACGGGCCAGCAGGTTGCGGTCACGCCGCACCGCATCTTGTTTGGCAGCGCGCTCCAGCTCGGCCTGACGCTTCTTGGCCTCGGCCTCGGCCAGCTCGTCGACCGTCATCGTCGGCGGCACCACCTGCCTGACCGAACCGTCGGCGTTCAGCAGCCGCTGCTCGCGCGCCAGGCATTCCTTGATCGGCCGGTCGGAGGTGAGCCGGCGGCCGTTGCCGTCGACACAGCTGTAGATCTGTGCCGCGTGGGCGCTCGCGGCAAGCGCCGCCCAGCCGGCGGTGGCCAGGATCAGCTTCGCGGCACACAGACCGGTACGGCTCACATCACACCCCATAGCGTTCTCGATAAGCGGCGACCCGGGCGAAATGCTCTCCCAGGGCCGCGTCCTGGTTCGTCTTCAAGTACTGCAGCAGGTCCGACAGCGTCGCCACCGCGCAGACCGGCAGCTTCAGCTGCCGCTCCACGAACTGCACCGCCGACCACGGCGCGTCGGCGCCGTTCTCGGTGGCCTTTTCCTGGCGGTCGAGGGCAATCGACACCGCACAGGGTGTGGCGCCGGCCGACTGGATCATGGAGATGGATTCACGCACCGAGGTTCCCGCGGAAATCACGTCGTCGATGATCAAAACGCGCCCGCGCACCGGCGCGCCGACAAGCGTGCCGCCTTCACCGTGATCTTTGGCCTCTTTCCGGTTGTAGGCGTAGGGCACGTTGCGGCCGCGGCGGGCGAGTTCCATCGCCACGGCGGCCGCCAGCGTGATGCCCTTGTAGGCCGGACCGAAGATCATGTCGAACTGAAGGCCCGAGGCGATCAAGCGCGCTGCATAGAATTCCGCGAGACGCGCAAGCTTGGCGCCATCGTCGAACAGGCCGGCGTTGAAGAAGTAGGGCGACATGCGCCCGGCCTTGGTCTTGAACTCCCCGAACCGCAACACGCCGGCCTCGACAGCGAACTTCACGAAGTCCTGGGCCAGGGTGTCGGCCACTGTGCCGGGTTGCGCGCTGGGGGTCATCGTGGGGGAGTCTCTTCGTGTTTCGTCTGGTGTCTTTGAACCTGAACGGCATCCGTTCTGCCGCCACCAAGGGCCTCTTGCCCTGGGCCGAAGCCCTGGGCGCCGATTGTATGGGGGTGCAGGAAATCAAGGCACAGGCGGCCGACATCGCCGAGCGCTTCGACACCGTGCACGACATGACGGGGTATTTCCACTTCGCCGAGAAGAAAGGCTACTCCGGCGTGGGCGTGTACACCCGCAAGACGCCGAGCGACGTGGTCGTGGGCATCGGCGCCCCTGAATTCGACGCCGAAGGCCGTTACATCGAATGCCGTTTCGACACACCTTCGCGCAAGCTCTCGATCATCAGCTGCTACTTCCCGAGCGGCTCGTCGGGCGAGGAGCGCCAGCAGGCCAAGTTCCGGTTCCTCGCGCTGATGACGCCCTGGCTTCAGCGTCTGAAGGCCGAGCGCGAGTTCATCCTGGTCGGCGACATCAACATCGCCCACAAGGAAATCGACCTCAAGAACTGGAAGGGCAACCAGAAGAACAGCGGCTTCCTGCCCGAAGAGCGCGCCTGGATGACGCACTGCCTCGACGAGATCGGCCTGGTCGACGTCTTCCGCACCTTGAACCAGAAGGCCGAGCAATACACCTGGTGGAGCAACCGCGGCCAGGCCTATGCCAAGAACGTGGGCTGGCGCCTCGACTACCACCTCGCCACGCCAGGCATCGGGGCACTGGCGCGCAAGGAACACATCTTCCTCGACCAGCGCTTTTCCGACCACGCGCCGCTGATCATCGACTACGACTTCACGCTGTAGCCGCCGCCTCGATCGGCGGAAATGGGCCCCGGCGCGTCATCTGTTTGGCCGATCCGGGCCCCTGGCCTCGTTCCTAGAATGAAATTCGCCTGCACCGGGCAGGCGTTTCCGAGGAGGAACGAGATGCGCAAGAACCCCACCCTGGCCGCTGCCATCACCCTCGCCGCCCTGTGCGGCGCGACCGCCGCCGCCCACGCCGGCGAGGTCTACACCGGCATCGGCACGCACGGCCTGATGCTCGGCTACGCCCAGCCGGTGGCGCCGCATTTCACGCTGCGCGCCGACTACGCCAGCGCTGGCAAGCGCACCCGCCAGGAGCGCGAAGAGGGCATCGATTACGACACCAAGCTCACCTACAACCGCATCGGCCTGTTCGCCGATGCTTTCCCTTTGCCCCCGGGGGTTTTCGCTTCACCGGGGGCGTGACCTTCAACAACATGAAGGTCGACATGGACGGCCGCGGCAACGGCGGCACCATCAACATCGGCGGCACCGACTACACGATGACGGCCAACGACCGCTTCAACGTGAAGATCGAGTTCCCCAAGACCACGCCCTATGTGGGCATCGGCTACGGCCACCAGCTGAGCAGCGGCTGGGGCTTCGTGTTCGACCTCGGCGCCTCGATCGGCAAGGCCAAGGTCACCGAAACCCACTCGGGCCCCAACCTCAGCCTGGCCGACCAGGCCGACATCGACCGCGAGCTGGCCGAGGTCCGCGAAGGGGCCGGCAAGGTCAAGGCGATCCCGCTGATCGCCATCGGCTTCAACTACCGCTTCTGACCCGCCGGGCCGGGGCAGGGTGCGCCCGCCCCAGGCATCCACCAGTCCCGCACGCACGTCCTGCGTGCTACGGTCCGCTGGATGGAACAGGCGCCGACTTCGCCGCTTTCACTCTCCGTCTCGCTGGCGTATGTGCGCGCCTTGCTGCAGGCGGCCGAGATCTCGCCTGCGCACGCCTCGCAGCTGCTGCGGCCCCTGGGAATGGACCCCGACGACACCACCGCCCGCCTCAGCGAACAGCAGTTCGCCACCCTCTACCGCTCGCTCGCCGTCGCGCTCGACGACGAGATGCTGCGCTGCTTCTCGCGCCCGCTGCGCCCGGGCACGCTCAAGTTCACCTGCCTCGCCCTGCTCGACGCCAAGAACCTGATGGTGGCGGTGCACCGCTGGTCGTACCTGTCGCGCCTGATGCAGGACGACTTCTATCTGGAGGTGACGACGAACGAGTCCACCACCCGCATCGCGATCGTGCAGGCGCCCGGCGCACCGGTGCGCCGGGCAGTCGCCTCCGACCTGATGCTCAAGGTGATCCATGGTGTCGCCTCCTGGCTGGCCGGCCAGCGGCTGCCGCTCGTGCGCACCGACTTCCCCTTCCCGCGCCCCGACTTCGCAGCCGACCACGAGCTGCTCTATCCGGGGCCGGTGTTCTTCGGCCAGCCGCAGGCCGCGCTGACCCTGGACGCCGCGCTGCTGCAGCTGCCCATCCGCCGCTCCAAGCCCGAACTTGACGACTTTCTGCACCGCGCGCCCGAAGACTGGTTTTTCGCCACCCCGCGCGAGCCCAGCCTGGCGCTGCGCCTGCGCGACTACCTGGGCGAGCGGCTGCCGCGGCCGGCCACCGCGGAAAACGCCGCCGAGGCGTTGCACATTTCCATCCGCACGCTGCACCGGCGCCTGGCCGACGAGGGCACGAGCTTCCAGCGCGTGAAAGACGAGTTCCGCCGCGACCGCGCGCTGCAACTGCTGACCAAGAGCCAGGCCTCGATCCACCTCATCAGCGAGCAGCTGGGTTTCGACAGCACGGCCTCGTTCCACCGCGCCTTCCGCGGCTGGACCGGGGAGACGCCGGGGGCATTCCGAAGCGCGGGCGCGCCACCGCGCTGAGGCCCCGTAGGATCGGGCTCACTGAAAAGCAGTTGGAGCCCCGCATGCCGCTTGAGACCCTCGAATTCGAAACCGCGCCCCAACCGACGCGCAGCGTCATCGTGCTGCACGGCTTGGGCGACGACGGCCACGGCTGGGCACCGATCGCACAGGAACTCGACCTGAGCCCGCTCGGCGCGGTGCGCTTCGTGCTGCCGCACGCACCGATGCAGCCGGTCACCATCAACAACGGCTACGTGATGCGCGCCTGGTACGACATCCTGGGCACTGACCTCGCGCGCCGCGAAGACGAGCGTGGCCTGCGCGAGTCGCAGCAGCAGCTCGAAGCGCTGATCGCGAGGGAGAAGGCGCGCGGCATCCCGGCCTCGCGCATCGCGCTCGTCGGCTTCTCGCAGGGCAGCGCGATGGCACTGCTCACCGGCCTGCGCCACGGCGAGCGGCTGGCCGGCATCGCTGGCCTCTCGGGCTACCTGCCGCTCGCGGCCACCACCGCCGCCGAGCGCAGCGAGGCCAACCGCGACGTGCCGCTCTTCCTCGCCCACGGCACGGAAGACCCGGTGGTGATGCACAGCCGCGGCACCGCCTCGCGCGATGCCCTGGCCGCACTCGGCTACACGATCGAGTGGCACGAGTACCCGATGCCGCACTCGGTGTGCGCCGAAGAGATCGACGACCTCAACCGCTGGCTGCTGAAGGTGCTGGCCCATTGAAAACGCATATGGCGCTCATGCATGCCGCGCGCATTGCACACGCGCCGTCTCGCGAGCACAATCGCGGACTCTTGAAGATCACTCACGATTTGTTCGCCACCTAGCGTCTTTCGATCCCGCATCGGAAGGCGTGCTGCGCCTTCCGGCTCTGAATTCCACAGAACCCCGGCAGGCACCCGCCCTCCGGGGTTTTTTGTTGCCGAGTTTTCGACCATGTGCCCGCGCACTTACGACAAGCTGATCGCCACGATTCACGCCCGCCGGAGCGTGGTGACCCTGCGTGCGCGCTCCGGCCGCACCCCTCTCATTCGACGCTAGCCCTGATGGCGAATCCGCCTGGGGCTGGCCTGCCCCAGACTTCTTCGAAAGAAAGATTCGCCATGAACAACAGACTCCGCCAGCTTCGCAACATCGGTGTCATCGCCCACGTCGACGCGGGCAAGACCACCACCAGCGAGCGCATCCTTTTCTACACCGGTGAAAGCCACCGCATGGGTGAAGTGCACCTGGGCAACACCCAGCTCGACTTCGACCCCCAGGAGCGCAAGCGCGGCATCACGATCAACAGCGCGGCAACGACCGTTCACTGGAACGGCGTGCAGATCAACCTGATCGACACGCCGGGCCACATCGACTTCAACATCGAGGTGAACCGCTCGCTGCGTGTGCTCGACGGTGCCGTGGTCGTGTTCGACGGCGTGGCCGGCGTGGAGCCGCAGACCGAGACGAATTGGCGCCTCGCGGACCAGTACCGCGTGCCGCGCATCGCCTTCATCAACAAGCTCGACCGCGTGGGCGCTGAGTTCCTGCGTGTCGTCTCGATGATGGAAGAGCGGCTCGGCGCCAAGGTGCTGCCGCTGCAGCTGCCGATCGGCACGGAAGGCGAGTTCCGCGGCGTGGTCGACCTCGTCGGCCTGCGCGCGCTGGTGTGGGCGCGCGACGATGCGCGTGAGCCCTATGCGGTGACGGAGATCCCGGCGCCGATGCTGGCGCTCGCCCAGGAACACCGGGCCCGACTCGTCGAGGCGGTGGTGGAACAGGACGAGACCGCGCTCAACGCCTACCTCAACGGCGAGCCGGTCGACGAAGCAACGCTTCGCGCCTGCATCCGTCGCGGCGTGCTGTCGAGCGCGTTTGTGCCTGCGCTCGCCGGTTCGGCTTTCAAGAACCGAGGTGTCGAGCCGCTGCTCGATGCGGTGGTCGACTACCTGCCGTCGCCGGAAGACGTCCAGCGCGCGGAGGGTGAGCCTGCGTCGGACCCGAGCGGGCCGTTTGCCGCGCTTGCCTTCAAGCTCGTGGCCGACGACCACGGCGCGAAGGTGTTCGTGCGCGTCTACCGCGGCAAGCTCAAGCGGGGCGACAGCGTGCTCAATGCGAGCACCGGCCGCCACGAGCGGGTGTCGCGGCTGTACGAAGTGCACGCCGACGACCATGTCGAACGCGAGGAACTGGTGGCGGGCGACATCGCTGCGATCGTGGGCCTGAAGGACACGCTCACGGGGCACACGCTGTGCGACCCGGCACACCCGCTGCATCTCGAAGAGATCCGCGTGCCCGAGCCGGTGATCGACGTGGCGATCGAGCCGAAGACGCGCGACGACCTGACCGGTTTGTCGAAGGCCCTGCACGCGCTGCTGCGCGAGGACCCGAGCCTGCACATGCGGCAAGACGCCGAAAGTGGGCAGACGATCCTCTCCGGCATGGGCGAGCTGCAGCTCGAGGTCTCGATCGAGAAGCTGCGTGCACGCTTTGGCGTGGAGGTGGCGGTCGGCCGGCCGCAGGTGGCGTACCGCGAGACGATCACGCGGGCCGTGGAGGTGCACCACGTGCACAAGAAGCAGACCGGCGGCCCCGGCCAGTTCGCCGACGTCACGCTGCGCTTCGCGCCCCGGGCGCGCGGCGAGGGCTTCCGCTTCACGAGCGAGATCGTCGGCGGTGCGGTGCCACGCGAGTTCATCCCCGCGGTGGAGCAGGGCATCAAGCGTGCGGCGCAGACCGGCGTGATCGCCGGCGCGCCGGTGGTGGACTTCGAGGCCACGCTGGTCGACGGCGGCTTCCACGAGCGCGACTCGTCGACGCTCGCGTTCGAGCTGGCGGCGTTTGCCGCCGCGCGTGAGGCTTTTTCGAAGGCGGAGCCAGTGGTGCTGGAGCCGGTGATGGCGGTGGAAGTCGTCACGCCGGTCGAGCACCTCGGCGACGTGATCGGCGACCTGCACCGCCGGCGCGGCCAAGTGCGCGGGCAGCACCCGCGCGGCACCGCCTCGGTGGTCGACGCGCAGGTGCCATTGAAGGAGATGTTCGGCTACATCGGCCACCTGCGCGCGCTCTCGTCGGGGCGTGCGCAGTACACGATGCAGTTCGACCACTACGCGGTGGCACCGGCCAGCGTGGTCGCCGGCCTGGCGCAACGCTGAAGCGGCCCGGGCGGGGTGCGGGTTTCGATCCGCACCCCGCCCATTTGTATTGGCACAGATTGACCCATATCAGGTCAAAGATCGGTCTTGCCTGGCGGAAGTAGGCTCCCTAGCATCCGCCGATCGAGCCCCGCCAGAGGGCCGCCAGGAGACAAACGGTGAGCCCTTGGGCCGAACTGTCCGAAACCGAGCAAACGCTGCTAGACCATGTGTTCTGGGGCGGCGGGTTGTCGCGTGACGCGCTCGCGCAACGCGCCAGCTTCTCCAAGACCCGCTCCAACGCCACCGTGGCCGGCCTGCTCGCGCAGGGCATGCTGGAAGAGGTGGGCCTTCAGGCCTCGTCCGGCGGGCGCCGGCCGGAGACGCTGCGCCTGCACCACGGCCTGGGCGTCCTGCTGGCCGCCGACCTGGGCGCAACCGGCCTCGAAGTGGCCGTGCTGACGCCCGACCTGCAGGTGCTGGCCAGCCACGGCGAAGCGGCCGACGTGCGCCGTGGCCCCGGCCTCGTGCTCTCGCGCGTGCGGGCGCTGATGGCGCAGCTGCTCAAGCAAAGCGGCCGCAGCGCACGCGACGTGATCGCCATCGGCATCGGCGTGCCCGGCCCGGTCGACTTCGCCACCGGCCAGCTCGTCAACCCGCCGCTCATGCCCGAGTGGGACAGCTTCTCGATCCGCGACGACCTGCGCGCCGACTACAAGGCACCGGTCTTCGTCGACAACGACGTGAACCTGATGGCGCTCGGCGAGCTGTGGCGACTGCAGCGCAGCCTCGCCAACTTTCTCGTGATCAAGGTCGGCACCGGCATCGGCTGCGGCATCGTCTGCCACGGCGAGGTGTACCGCGGCGCCGATGGTTCGGCCGGCGACGTGGGCCACATCTGCGTCGACCCGCACGGCCCGCGCTGCACCTGCGGCAACCTCGGCTGCGTGGAGGCGCTGGCCGCCGGCCCGGCGATCGCGCAGCAGGCGACCGAGGCGGCGCAGTCGGGCAAGAGCCCGATGCTCGCGTCGCTGCTCGACGAACGCGGCATGCTCACGCCGGTCGACGTGGCCCAGGCCAGCCGCGCCGGCGATGCCGCGGCCAACGCCATCGTGCAGCGCGCCGGCACGCACATCGGGCAGATGCTCGCGTCGATCGTCAACTTCTTCAACCCGTCGCATGTGTTCATCGGCGGCGGGGTCACCCGCATCGGGCCGCTCTTCCTCGCCTCGCTGCGACAGAGCGTGTACCACCGCTCGCTCGCGCTTTCGACCCGCCACCTGGAGATCGCCTACTCGCCGCTCGGCGACCAGGCCGGCGTGGTCGGCGCCGGTGTGCTGGCGATGCACGAGACACTCAAATCGCGGGGAGTGATTCCCTCATGAGCGTCGCCGTCGAGTTCAACGAGGTGCGCAAGGCCTTCGGCCCGGTCGAGGTCCTGCACGGCGTGAGCTTCTCGTTGACGCCGGGTCGCGTGGTCGGCCTGCTGGGCGAAAACGGCGCCGGCAAGTCGACGCTGATGAAGATCCTCTCGGGCTATGAACGGCTCACCAGCGGCGAACTGCGCATCAACGGCACGCCGCTTCGCTTCAGCGGTCCGCGCGAAGCCGAAGCGCAAGGCATCGTGCTGATCCACCAGGAGTTCAACCTCGCCGAAGACCTGACGATCGCGCAGAACATCTTCCTCGGCCACGAGCGCCGCAAGGGCCTGTGGCTCGACGATGCCTCGATGCGCGACGAGACCGCGCGTGTGCTGCAGCAGGTAGGCCTCAGCGCCCACCCCGACACACCGGTGCGCCAACTCATCGTGGCCGAGAAGCAGCTGGTCGAGATCGCACGCGCGCTCTCGCGCAAGGCCAGGCTGCTCATCATGGACGAGCCGACCGCCACGCTCACGCCCGGCGAGACCGAGCGGCTCTTCGCGCTGATGGCGCAGCTCAAGCGCGAAGGCGTGACGCTGCTCTACATCTCGCACAAGCTCGACGAGGTGGAGCGGGTGACCGACGAGGTGGTGGTAATGCGCGATGGGCGTTTCGTTGCGCAGCAGCCCACACCGGGGCTCACAAGACACCAGATGGCGCAGCTGATGGTGGGGCGTGAGCTGTCGGACCTCTTCCCGCCGAAAGACCCTCCACCGGTCGGCACGCAGCCCCTGCTCGAAGTGAAAGGCTTCTGCGTGCCCGGGTGGGCCGACGACATCAACTTCGACGTGCGTCCCGGCGAGATCCTCGGTTTTGCCGGCCTGGTCGGCGCCGGTCGCACCGAGCTGTTCGAAGGCGTGCTGGGCCTGCGCGCCTGCCGCGGCGAGATCCGCATCGACGGGCAGGCGGTCAAGATCAAGAGCCCGCGCGACGCCGCCGACCACGGCCTCACCTACCTCAGCGAAGACCGCAAGGGCAAGGGCCTGCACGTGCACTTCGGCCTGCGCGAGAACCTCACGCTGATGACGCTCGCGCGGTATGCGCGCCCGTGGCTCAAGCCCGCGGACGAAGAGGCCGCGCTGAAGACAGCGGTGCATGACTTCGGCATCCGCACCGGCTCGCTGACCGTGCCGACGTCATCCCTCTCGGGCGGCAACCAGCAGAAGCTTGCGCTCGCGAAAGTGCTGCACCCCGGGCCGCGCGTGGTGGTGCTGGATGAGCCCACGCGCGGTGTCGACGTCGGCGCCAAGCGCGACATCTATTTCCTGGTGCAGCGCCTGGCCCGCGAAGGCCGCGCCGTGATCGTGGTCTCGTCGGAGCTGATGGAGCTGATCGGCCTGTGCCACCGCGTGATGGTCATGCGCACCGGCCGTCAGCAGGCCACGCTCGACGCGACCCACCTGACCGAAGAGGAACTCATCGCCCATGCCACCGGAACGCACTGACTCCGCCGCCGCGGGTACAACACCTCGCGCGGCCTGGCACACCCGCCTCCACGGCCTCGGCCCCGTGCTGGGCCTGGTGCTGCTGTGCATCGCCGGCACGCTGCTCAACCGCGAATTCGCGACGCTCGACAACGCGATGAACCTGCTCACGCGCACCGCCTTCATCGGCATCATCGCGGTGGGCATGTGCTTCGTCATCATCTCGGGCGGCATCGACCTGTCGGTCGGCTCGATGGCGGCGCTGATCGCCGGCTGCGTGATCCTCTTCATGAACGCGATCGCGGCGTCCGTCGGCTCGACGACGCTGGTGGTGGCACTCGGCATGGGCTTCGCCGTGTTGCTCGGCGCGGCGTTCGGCCTCGCGCACGGCCTCCTGATTACCAAGGGGCAGATCGAGCCCTTCATCGTGACGCTGGGCACGCTGGGCATCTTCCGCGCCTACCTCACCTACTTTTCCAATGGCGGCGCGATCACGCTCGACAACACGCTGGCCGATGCCTACAGCCCGGTGTACTACGCAAGCCTCTTGGGCGTGCCGGTCCCGGTGTGGGTGTTCGTGGTGGTGGCTGTCATCGGCGGGCTCATCCTCAACCGCACCGCCTACGGCCGCTACGTGCAGGCCATCGGCTCCAACGAGCAGGTGGCGCGCTATGCCGCCGTCGACGTCGACCGCATCAAGCTCCTGACCTACATGCTGCTCGGCATGTGCGTGGGCATCGCGACGCTGCTCTACGTGCCGCGCCTCGGCTCGGCTTCTCCGACCACCGGCCTCCTGTGGGAGCTCGAAGCCATCGCCGCGGTGATCGTCGGCGGCACCGCGCTCAAGGGCGGCGCGGGCAGCATCACCGGCACCGTGGTCGGTGCGGTGCTGCTCTCGGTCATCAGCAACATCCTGAACCTCACCAGCATCATCAGCGTGTACTTGAACGCAGCGGTGCAGGGCTTCGTGATCATCGCCGTGGCCTTCATGCAGCGGCGGCGCAAGTAGGAACACCTTTCCCCACCCGCGGCCACGAGCCGCACGTCCATCAGCACACAACGGAGACAACCCCATGACATTCGCTGTACGACTGCTTGCCATCGCCGCGCTCGCGGCCGGCACCCTCGGCTTCACGGCCACCGCTTCGGCGCAGAACAAGGTCAACCTCGGCGTGGCGATTCCCGCCGCGACCCACGGCTTCACCGGCGGCATCGTCTGGTGGGCCGGGGAGGCGAAGAAGGAGCTGGAGAAGAAGTACCCCGACCTCAAGGTCACCATCAAGACCGCCGCCAACGCGGGTGAGCAGGCCAACCAGCTGCAGGACCTGGTGACGGCCAACAAGATCAACGCGCTGGTCGTGTTCCCGTTCGAGTCGGCCGCGCTCACCAAACCGGTGGCGCAGGTCAAGGCCAAGGGCGTGTACGTGACGGTGGTCGACCGCGGCCTCACCGACACGAGCGCCCAAGACGCTTATGTCGCCGGCGACAACACCGCCTTCGGCAAGATCCCCGCCGAGTACCTGGCGAAAGCGCTGGGGGGCAAGGGCAACATCGTCGCGCTGCGCGGCATCGCCACCACGCTCGACAACGAGCGCATGGACGCCTTCAACAGCGTGATGAAGAACCACCCCGACATCAAGCTGCTCGACGCCAAGTACGGCAACTGGAACCGCGACGACGCGTTCAAGGTCATGCAGGACTTCCTCACCCGCTTCAAGCAGATCGACGCGGTGTGGGCAGCCGACGACGACATGGCCGTCGGCGTGTTGAAGGCGATCGACCAGGCCAAGCGCACCGACATCCGAATCGTCTTCGGTGGCGCCGGTGCCAAGGGCATGGTCAAGACGCTGATCGACGGCAAGGACCCGCGCATCCAGGCCAACGTGTCGTACTCGCCGAAGTTCATCTACGACGCGATCAAGCTCACCGCGGAAGCGCGCCTGAAGAACGAGAAGCTGCCGGCGACCACCATCATCCCCTCGGTGCTGATCACCAAGGAAAACGCCAAGCAGTTCTATTTCCCGGACTCACCGTTCTAAGTCGGCCCCCCAGTCGCTTCGCTCCTGCCCCCAAGGGGGCCACCCAGTGGACCGGCAAAGCCGGCTCCACGGGGGTTGCTGGATCTGTCGCGACGCTTCGCTCGCTTCATGGAGTTGCCATGCCAAGACCTATCACCCTCTTCAGTGGCCAATGGTGTGACCTACCGCTGGCAGAGACTCGCACCGCTGGCCAAGCGCATGGGCTACGACGGCCTGGAGCTTGCCTGCGGCGGCGACCACTTCAACGTGCAGCAGGCCTTGTCTGACCCGAACTATGTGAAGCGCAAGCGCGAGCACCTGGCCGACGAGGGCCTGCAGTGTTTCGCCATCGCCAACCACCTCGTCGGCCAGGCGGTGTGCGACCTGATCGACGAACGCCACGAAGCGATCCTTCCCGACCATGTGTGGGGCGACGGCGATCCCGAAGGCGTGCGCCGCCGCGCGGCGACCGAGATGCAAGACACCGCACGCGCCGCCGCCGCCTTCGGCGTGAAGACGGTGACCGGCTTCACCGGCTCGTCGATCTGGCATGCGGTGTATGCCTTCCCGCCCACCTCGCAGGCTTACATCGACAAGGGCTTCGCCGACTTCGGCACCCGCTGGACACCCATCCTCGAAACCTTCGACAAGCACGACGTGAACTTCGGCCTCGAAGTGCACCCGACCGAGATCGCCTTCGACATCGCCAGCAGCGAGCGGGCGCTCGCCGCCGTGAAGCAGCACCGCCGCTTCGGTTTCAACTTCGACCCCAGCCACCTCGCCTACCAGGGCGTGGACTACGTGCAGTTCATCCGCCGCTTCCCCGGGCGCATCTTCAACGCCCACATGAAAGACGTGTGGTGGGGCAAGGGCGACGGCAGCGTGGGCGTGTTCGGCGGCCACACCGCCTTCGGCGACGCACGCCGCTTCTGGGATTTCAGGAGCGTGGGCCGCGGCATGATCGATTTCGAATCGCTCATCGTCGCGCTCAACGACATCGGCTACGCCGGCCCCTTGAGCGTGGAGTGGGAAGACAGCCGCATGGACCGCGTGCACGGCGCCACCGAGAGCGCCGCCTTCTGCCGCCGACTCGACTTCCCACCCGCCAAAGGCGCGTTCGACGCCGCCTTCGACAAGACCCGCCAGGCCCGCACATGAGCCACACCGCAGTCACCCCCCTTCGCTACGCCATGGTCGGCGGCGGCCGCGGTGCCTTCATCGGCGCGGTGCACCGCCAGGCGATGGCACTCGATGGCCAGATGCGCCTGGTTTCGGCCGCGCTCTCGTCGCAGCCCGACAAGGCCCTGGCCTCCGGCCGCGACCTCGGCCTGCCCGACGATCGCACCCACGCCAGCTGGCAGGCGCTGCTCGCCGATGAGTTGAAACGCCCGGCGCACGAGCGCATCCACTTCGTCGCGATCGTCACGCCCAACGACCTGCACCACCCGGTGGCCAAGGCCTTCACCGAAGCGGGCTTCCACGTGGTGTGTGACAAACCGCTGGTGCACACCAGCGCGCAGGCCGACGATCTGATCAAGGCCACCGAGCGCGCCCGCACCGTGTTCGGCGTGACCTACAACTACACCGGCTATCCGATGGTGCGACAGGCGCGCGAGATGGTGCGCGCGGGGGCGATCGGCGTCATCCACAAGGTGGTCGTCGAATACCGCCAGGGCTGGCTGGCACCGCAGCTGCAAAGCGGCGACACGGGCGCCTGGCGCGCCGACCCCGCACGCAGTGGCCCCGGCGGCACGCTGTCGGACGTGGGCACGCATGCCGAGCACCTGCTGGCCACCGTCACCGGCCTCACGATCGAGAGCCTGTGCGCCGAGGTGACCACCTTCATCCCCGGCCGCCGCCTGGATGATGACGTGAGCGTGCTGCTGCGCTTCACCAATGGTGCGCGTGGCGTGCTGATGGCCTCGCAGGTGGAGACGGGCTGCGAGAACGACATCCGCCTGCGCGTCTTCGGCAGCCTGGGCGCGCTCGACTGGCGGCAGGAGGATCCGAACCACCTCATCCACTCGCCGATCGATGGCCCGCGCCGCATCCTCACGCGCGGCTCGCCCGGCCTGAGCGCCGCCGCGCAGAACGCGACGCGGCTGCCCTCGGGGCACCCGGAGGCGTTCATCGAGGCGTTTGCCAACGTCTACCTGGGTGTCGCGGCCGACATCCGCGCCCGGCTCGAAGGCCGCAGCGCCGAACCGGTGCAGGCCGACTACCCGACGCTGGCCGAAGGGGCGCGTGGCATCCGCTTCGTCGAGAAGGTGATCGAGTCCTCGGTCGGCCTGGGGAAGTGGACGGCCTGGGGCTGAGGGAGCGTCATCGGGGTTCGATACATTGACGCCCGGTTCGTCTTTGTCCGCCCCAGCCCATGAGCTTTCGCTACCAGACCGTCCCCGTCACTCCCTTCCAGCAGAACTGCTCCATCGTCTGGTGCACCGAGACGATGGAAGGCGCCGTGGTCGACCCCGGCGGCGAGCTGCCGCGCCTCATCGCCACCGCGAAGAAGCTCGGCGTGACGCTCACGCAGATCCTGCTCACCCACGCCCACATCGACCACGCCGGCGGCACCGGCACGCTCGCGCGCGAACTCGGGCTGCCCATCGTCGGCCCGCACGAAGCCGACCAGTTCTGGATCGACGGACTGCCGCAGCAGAGCATGATGTTCGGCTTCCCGCCCGCCGAGACCTTCACGCCCACCCGCTGGCTGCACGACGGCGACACCGTGCGAGTGGGCAACTGCACGCTGCAGGTGCGCCACTGCCCGGGGCACACGCCGGGTCACGTGGTGTTCTTCGAGCCCACCTCGCAACGCGCCTTCGTCGGCGACGTGCTCTTCGCCGGCAGCATCGGCCGCACCGACTTCCCGCAAGGAGATTTCGACACCCTGGTCGACTCGATCCGCTCGCGGCTGTGGCCGATGGGGGATGAGGTGGTCTTCATTCCGGGGCATGGGCCGGAGAGCAGTTTTGGGGAGGAGCGGCGGGGCAATCCGTTCGTGCGCAGTCCATGAAGGGATTCCGCCACGCGTCGGCTGCACGTCGGTAACAATCGACGCGTCTGCGAGCGTCATCGCGACACTCGCCCTAACCACTCTGCCGGGGGCCGCAAACGGCCGGTGAACCGATGCGCTGCACGAGCTGCGGTACCGCGAACTCGCCGACGGAAACGAATTGCGCGGGATGTGGGCAAGCCCTGCCGATCGCGTGTTCGGACTGCGGCACGCTCCATCGCCAGAGCGCATTTTTCTGTGAGGCCTGCGGGTCGTATCTCTGCACGATCCCTGACGCCGTCCAAACGCCTCTTGCCGACGCCGCCTCCGAGAGAAAGTTCGCCACAGTGCTGTTTGTCGACGTGGTCGGCTCGACCGCCGCCATCGTCGAACTCGACCCGGAAGAAGCGATGGCGCACATGCGGCCGACGCTCGACGTCATGCACCGTGTGGTCGAAGAGTTCGAAGGCACGGTCGTCCGCGTGACGGGCGATGGGCTGATGGCGTTGTTCGGTGCGCCGCTTGCATTGGAGGGGCATGCGCTTCTGGCCTGCCGCGCCGCCATCGCCATCCACGCCGAGCTTGCCTTGTTGCCGACCCGTCCGCGCGTCCGCATCGGCATCCATTCGGGCGACCTGGTGGCGGCGAAAAGCACCCTGAGGTCCCTCGGCGACGGCGCCTTCGGGGCAACCTTGCACCTGGCCAGCCGGATGGAGCAGCTGGCCGCCGCGGGAACGACCTACCTGACCGCGGCCACCTACGAGATGGCCCGCAGCCATTTCGAGTGCACGCTCGCCGGCACGTTTGCCGTCAAAGGTTTTACGGTGCCCATCCAGGTGTACGAGCTGCACGGCCTGGGCCGCGCTCAACTCGGCGGGCACGCGATGGCCTCACCTTCGTTCGCCGGCCGGGGCGCCGAAATGGCGCTTCTCACCAAGTGCCTGGACAAAGCCTGGGCGGGCAAGGCCCGGGTGGCCGGCATCGTCGCTTCACCCGGCATCGGCAAGAGCCGCCTGTGCCACGAGTTTGCGCTGCTCTGCGGCTCGCGCGGGGTTCGCGTACTGACGATGCGCGCTTTGGCCTATGGGCATGCCACGCCGTACCAGCCCCTGCGTGAGCTTCTGCGCACCATGATGCACGTGGCAGCAGCCACCCCGCCTGAACGAGCGCGCCAAAAAGTGCGCCGGATGCTGAGGGCACTGGCCCCCGCGCTCGAGGAGCATCTGGATGCCGTGGCCGGCTTTCTCGGCATCGGCGACGCGTCCGCCGCCAGCGTCGATCCGGAGATGTTGCAGAGCAAGCTCCTCGGCATCGTCCACACCCTGGTGCGCGTCCCGGTGTCACGGCCCGCCGTCCTCATCATCGAAGACCTGCACTGGCTGGACGCGGCGAGTGAGCGCTTTGTGCGCCAGCTCGCCGCTGCGGCGACTGGAACGCACACGCTCGTCATCCTCAACTTCCGCCCGGTCTATGACGACGCCTGGCTGCGCGGCCTCCGTGGCACGGTGATCGCGTTGTCGGAACTGGGCGAGCGCGCCACCCGTGCCGTCACGTCGGAGCTGCTCGGCCAGGACCCTCGGCTCGCTGCCATCCGGGATCGGATCGCACTTCGCAGCGGCGGCAACCCACTCTTCATCGATGCGCTGGTGCACTCGCTGCACGAGCGCGGATTGCTGACCGGCAAGGCCGGCTCGTTTCACGTCGCCGATGCCACCGGCAGCTTTGAGTTGCCTTCGTCCATCCAGTCGGTGCTCGGCGAGCGCATCGACCGACTGGACGAGCAAGACAAGGCCATCCTGCAGGTCGCCTCCGTCATCGGCCTGGACTTTCACCTGGCGTTGCTGCCACAGCTGACAGGCCGGACCCAGGAGCAACTGGCACAGTCGGTTGCGCGCCTGCAGGCAGCAGGACTGGTGGAGCCGTTGTCATGGCGTGATCCGGTCTTCGCGTTCAAGCACCCGCTGATCCAGGAGGCCACTTACCTGGCACAGCTCAAGGCCCGGCGCAGCAGCCTGCACGCGGAGGTCGCCCGGGCGCTGGAGGCGTTCTACGGAAACAGGGCCGACGAATTCGCCGGCTTGCTCTCTCACCACTACGAAGCAGCCGGTCAGCCGATCGTGGCCGCGCAGTACCTGGTGCGGGCCGCCATGTGGATTGGCAAGACCGACTCGGCACAAGCCTTGCGCTACTGGAAACATGCTTGCGAGTTGGTCCAGGGTGCGCCGCATTCCCAGGCCCTCGACTCGCTGAGGATGCTGGTCAATGGCCAAGTGGTCAACTACGGCTGGCGGGTGGGCATGTCGCAATCCGAGGCCAAGCGCCACGCTCTGGAGGCGCAGCACTACGCAAGAGAGTCCGGAGACACCATGAGCCTGACGCTGCTGAAGGCGGCGTACGGTCGAATTGTCGGCGCCGCCGGGTCAGCCGACCATTACGTGGCCCTCGTGAACGAAGCACTGGACTCCATCGCAGGGGCGGACGATGCCGGCCGAACCGCCATGCTCAAGGCGCAGCTGTCGCAGGCCTATCGGTTCGCGGGCCGGCTGTCGTGCGCGTTGCAGGCGAACACGGAGGCCCTTCGCAAGGTTGCGAAGATCAGCAAGTCCGACATCCAGCTGATGGGGTTTGCGCCCAAACCCTGGATCATCAGCATTCGGGGCACCATCCTGGTCGAACAAGGTCGCTTCGACCGGGCGCGAAAGTGGCTCGACCGGGCCATCGCGATGGGCATCTCCGAGCCGGTGGTCAAGTTCATCGCTCACCTCGCATACGTGCGCCTGGCTTGGTTCACCCATGACGCGGCGCTCGCCGCTGTGCACGCATCCCAGGTGAAGTCCATCGCAGATGGCAGTGGCATCCGCTACATCCAGGTGTACGTCCAGCGCTGCGCCGGCCTGGCAATGATGGCGGCGGGCGATGCAGAAGGCGCCGTCATCGAGTTAACCAAGGGACTCAGGATGGCGCGTCAGATAAATGCAGCTCGCGAAAACGAAGCGCCGCTCCTGGCCGAGATCGCAGAGGCGCATGGCATCGCAGGGCGCTGCGATCTGGCCATCGCGACCGCCAGGCGCGCCCTCTCGCTGGCACGGCGCCGCAAGTCACGCATCGCCGAATGCCAGGCGTTGACCGTTCTGGCCGCTTCGATGGCACGCCACGCCGACATCGCCGTTCGCACGGAGGCCGCCGGTTCATTCGCCCTGGCCGAACAGCTGGCGACGACAACGGGTTCCGTCGCCTTCGCCAACCGGCTCGCCCAGGCGCGCCAGGCGGTGCGATCAGAGGTGCACGAGGAGCGTGAACTCGCGTAGGCCGTATCGCTCCACGAGCTGCACGCGGCCACCGAGTTCGGTGGTGCAGAAGTCGATCCACGGGCCGGGTGCCGTTCGGTAGAGCTGCTCCGCCGCCGGCGCTCCTTCCGGCAAGGGGGCCATGAAGTTCACACCGAAACCCTTCGCACTCGCGCGCCGCAGCTCGCGCAAGGTGGCGCGGATGAAGTCTTCCCAAACATGGCGCTCCACCGACAAGCAGACATTGAACAGGCCACTGGCGATCGACACGTCCGCCACCCGGGGACATGTGGCGCCAACGAAGAACTGCACCGCCGGATCATCCAGCCACTGCGAACGGGCCGCCTGCACCATCGCGGGCGACAGATCGACACCCAGGTAGTCGAGCGCCGCACCGGGGTGGCGCTCACGGCTGAAGGCCAGCAGCGCACCGTAGCCGCAGCCCAGGTCGTTCAGAGAAACGCCGCTGGCCACATCGCAGATCCGCAGCAGCTGAATGAACCGCAGGTTCTGCGTTGCCGCACACGTCCAGTCGACCCCGCGCGGCGTGACACCAAATTCGGCGACCTTGGCGGAGTAGTAGGCGTCGATCGTTTCATGCGTGCGATGAAGCCAGGCGCCCGTCATCGCACACGACCCCTACTTGCTCTTCTTGGTGGACGAGCCGGACTTCCGGCGCCCCTCCCGCCGCTCCGCTGACGGCGGCGCCGCCGTCTTGGCAACCCGGAGCGCACCCATGTACGACTGCACCGGCACCGAGATGTGCAGATAGCTCACCGAGCTGAGCGGCACCGTGCCGCCCGAAGGGGTCACGAGGATCACCGGATTGTCGCTGCCGTGATACTGGAAATGAACCGGGCGCACATCACCGCTTTCGAGGTTCTGTCTCAGGGTTTCACGCAGCCCCAGCGGCGAATTGGCGACGTCCAGCCCATCGAGGTAGTCCATGTAGTCAAACCACCGCAGGCGCGCTTCGCCGTAGAGAGGCGCCAAGCCCAGGATCGCCGCCGCAGAGCGCAACGAATGTTCCGGGTTGAAAAGGCCGAACTCGGCTTGCAGCGCGGCCATTTCAGCGATCGGGTCTCCTTCGGCAAAACGCAGATTGACCTCGCCCTCCATGTGAAAGGCAATCATCGGCGGAACGAATGCACCCATGAAACTCCTCCGTGTTGACATCGACGACATGCATCTTATGGCCCGGTCCGAGGGCTTTGCGTCCTCCGTCCTGATGACACATCACGCTGGCCCGATCGACTCGGCGCGGGCCGGCAACCGCTCGGCCGTGCGCAACGAGAGCGCCACCAGCAGGCTGATCAGGCCGCCTGCGAAGACGTACCACGCGATCACCATCTTGTGGCCTGTGGCGGCCGTCCACCACGCCGTGACGAAGGGCGCGAAGGCGCCGAAGACGATGACCCCGAGGTTGTACCCGAGCCCCACGCCGAGCGCTCGCCTCGACACCGGAAAGAGACGGACCGCCAAGGGGCCGCAACTCGAGGCATAGGCGGCCAGGCAGGCGCTCAAAGTGCACTGCAACAGCAAGAGCGAGAACAGCGACGGCGAGCGCATCAGATTCCAGGCGAGCGGCACGATCAGGCCCGTGCCGATCGCGCAACTCACGACCATCACGGAACCGCTGCCGACCCTGTCGCACAGGCGGCCCATGGGCACCACCAGGGCGACCAGCACCAGGCATGCGACGAAGGTGGAAACCCGAGGCAGTGCCATGGGAAGGCCCAGTTCCTGCGTGGCGTAGCCCGGCATGAACACGAGGATCAGGTAGACCACCGGCGAGGCGAATCCAGACAACGCCGTCAGCTTCAAGATGCCCACCACGGCTTCGCGCAACGCGGCGCGGGACACCACCGGCGCACGCGTCGCCGCAGCCGAGACGAATTCGGGGGATTCGCCCATGTGCGATCGGAGGTAGAGGCCCAGGGGCGCAATCAGCAGCCCGAAGACGAAAGGCAGGCGCCAACCCCAGGACTGGGCATCCTGGGGTGACATGAGCCCGTCCACGGCCAGGGCCGCCAAGGACCCCATCAGCAATGCCGAATAGACGCCCAGATTGAGCCACCCGGTCGCAACACCCTGCCCCCGGGAGGCAGAAGATTCCACCAGCCAGGCCAGCGACGCTCCGATCTCGCCCGAGGCGGAAAAGCCCTGCAGGAGACGGCCGGTCACAAGGATCACGGTCGCCCACACGCCTGCCATCGCAAAGGTGGGCGCGAAGGCGATCATCGCCGTGCCCACGGCCATGATCGCGAAGCTCAAGGTCAGAGCCACTTTGCGACCGCGGCGGTCCCCGATCAGCCCGAAGACGACGGCGCCGAGCGGACGCATGAGGAACGCGACACCGAAGGTGACCGCGGTCGACAACATCGCAGCCTGCTCATTCCCCGGCGGAAAGAAGTGACGCGCAATCGTCGTAGCGAAGAAGGCGTAGACCGTGAGGTCGAACCATTCGAACATGTTGCCCACGACGATCGGAAGCTTGCGGACGGGTTTGATCTCGCTCTCCCTCGATGCCCAGCCGAGGCCATCCTAGCGCAGCCGCAGAAGGTGAATAAGTCACCGGGCCGGCGGTCAAATTCACAGCCCCGCTTGGCCTGCCCTCCCTAAATTTGACGGCGCGGCGAAAGATTCGCCGAGTACGACTCTCGGGAGCACACCATGCTGGAGCATTGCATCACTGCCACGCCTGATACCAGGATCGTCGCCTATCTCGGCCCGGAGCGGCGGCGCCAGTCCACCGCAGAATCGATGACCCGTTGGCTTGCCCACATGCTCGATGAAACAGACCATGGCATGCTGCTCGTCTCACCCGATGGCACGCTGCACCATGCCAACCAGCCCGCGCGGCTTGAGTTCATCCGCGGTGACACGCTGCAGCTCGTCGGCTCCCACGTGAACGCAGCGCGACGGGAGCAGCAGGGCAGCCTGCTGGGCGCCCTCGCCGACGCGGGCCATGGGCGGCGCCGGCTGCTGATGCTGGGCGCGGGCCGTGTGCTGCCGGTCGCGGCCGTGCCCTTGAGTGAGGGCACCCGCGAGACCGATGCGATGGCCCTGCTGGTACTGGGTAAGCGGCGAAACTGCCCCGGACTGAGCGTGGATTTTTTCGCGCACACCCACGGGCTCACCTGCGCCGAGGCTCGCGTGCTACAGGCCCTGTGCGGTGGCCTGCGGCCCAAGGAGGTGGCCCGCCAGTTCGAGGTGGCAGTCTCGACAGTGCGCACGCAGATCACCAACATCCGCCACAAGACACAGACGTCCAGCATCCGGGATCTGGTGGAGCGGGTGAGCACGCTGCCCCCCATCGCTTCACGCGTGCGATCGGCCGTTCTGTCCTGAGGCGTCGACGTGGCGGCACACACCCATCGCCACTGGCTTGGCGTGTTAGAGTTTTCGCCTCTCGGCCCTCCAGTGCGCGCCCATTCCGGGTGTGCGCCCTTCATGGACACGGTTCGATCAGCACAGACCCCCGTCGCCTCAGAGCTTCACGGCCCGGTGCAGGCGCTGGCCGAGCGGGGTGTTGAGAAGAGCTACCCCAAGGGCACGCTCTTGATCCACGAAGGCGATATCGGCGAGATGCTGTTCATTGTGCTCGCCGGGCGGGTCAAGGCCTATTCCACCGAAGATGGCGAGCGCGAGATCGTCTACGGCGTGTACGGCCCCGGCGAATACATCGGCGAGATGAGCCTGGATGGCGGCCCTCGATCGGCCTCGGTGGTGACGCTGGAACCCACGCGCTGCGTGGTGGTCGGCAGGCCTGCATTGCGCGAGCACATCGCCGCCCATCCCGACTTCGCCTTCGAACTTCTGGCCCGCGTGATACGCCGCGCCCGCATGGCCACGCTGAGCGCGCGCAACATGGCACTGCTCGACGTCTACGGCCGGGTGGTCAAGCTGCTCGAAGAGTTGGCGCAGCCCATGCCCGACGGCCGTCGCCTCATCGCTCCACGCCCGACGCACGCCGAGATGGCACACCGCGTGGGCTGCTCGCGGGAGATGGTGAGCCGCCTGATGAAAGACCTGGAGCAGGGCGGCTATGTGCTCCCTCAAGGCAAGACCTGGCTGATCCAGCGACCGATGCCGGCGCGCTGGTAGCGGCTCAGCCCTTGGCGGGCGCCGACGCCGGCTTCGGTGGCTCGAAGCGCTGCTCGGGCTTCGCCGCCCGCGCATACAAGGGCTCCACCTTCGGCAGGTTGGTTTCGATGTCCTTGATGCGCGTCGGCCCCGCCGGGTGGGTCGACAGGAACTGCGGCGGGGCGCCCTTGCTGGCCTGGCCCATCTTGTTCCACAGGCTCACCCCAGCGCGCGGGTTGTAGCCGGCCCGGGCCGCCAGCTCCATGCCGACCAGGTCGGCTTCGGACTCGTCTTCGCGGCCGAACTTGAGCGTGAGCAGCTGGCCGCCCATGTCGGCGGCCAGGCGGCCGGCATTGCCGAGGCCGAAGATGGCCGCGCCCAGCTCGATGGCGCCGCGCGTGGCGAGTGTCTTGCCCATGCGCTCGCGGGCATGCTCGCGCAGGGCATGGGCCATTTCGTGGCCCATGATCATCGCCACCTCGTCGTCGTTGAGCTGCAGCAGCTGCAGGATGCCGTAGTAGAAGGCGATCTTGCCGCCCGGCATGCAGAAGGCGTTGATCTGCTGCGAGCCGAGCAGGTTGACCTCCCACTTCCACGACTTGGCGCGCGGGTTCCACTCGTCGGTGAACGGGATGATGCGTGCGGCGATGGCACGCAGGCGCACCACCTGCGGGTGGTTGTCGGGCGCAAGCGCCTTCTTCTCGGCGGCCTGCTGCTTCATTGCGGCGTATTGCGACTGCGCCGCTCCCTCGATCTGCTCGGCCGGGACGAACTTGGAGAACTGAGACTCTTTGCCGACCTCCACGCCCTCACGCGCCGCCCAGGCCGGTGCGGCCACCAGGCCGGCGCCGGCCACGAGGGCGCCAGTGAAAAGGCGGCGGCGGTGCAGAAAACAGCCGCAGCCCGCACGGTGCCACTCGGGCGGCGGGGAAAGTTCGGCGTCGTGCTGGAAATCTTGTGCAGTCATGGCGTCTCGGATCACGAGGGGCAAATGTTGTTCCCGCGGGCAGGAGTTCAAGTCAGTCGTCCAGCAGCGCCGTACGTGGGTCCACTTCCAGCGCCTGCACCGGGCGACGCAGCCACCACAGCATCACGAGCGCCGGCGCCGCCAGCACCGTGGAAACGATGAAAAACGTGGGCCAGCCGATGGTCTCGGCCATCACGCCGGCCAGCGGCCCCACCCACACGCGACCGACCGAGGCAAAAGCCGACAGCAAAGCGTACTGGGTGGCCGTGAAACGCTGGTTGCACAGGCTCATCAGGAAGGCGACGAACGCCGCCGTGCCCATGCCGCCCGACAGGTTCTCGACCGCGATCACCATCAGAAGGCCGCCGTCGACCGGCGTGGCTTGCGCGAGCTTGACGAACCCCCAGTCGAACGCCGGGATCACGAGGCCAGGCATCAGGCCCTTGCCCGAGACGGCCAGCCACCAGAAGCCGAGGTTGCTGGCCATCTGGAAGATGCCGAACAGCATCAGCGAGCGCCACAGCCCGAGCTTCAACATCAGCGCACCGCCCAAGAGCGCGCCGCCGATGGTGAGCCACAGGCCGATCAGCTTGTTGACCACGCCGACCTCGGCCGAGCTGAACATCATGGTCTTGAGCAGGAAGGGTGTCATCAGCGAGCCGGCAAAGGCGTCGCCCAGCTTGTAGAGCACGATGAACGCGAGGAAGGCGCCGGCACCGGTCTGGCTGAAGTAGCTGCGCAGGCCGCCGAGCAGCGTCTCGAAGCGCGCGGCGCGGGCCGCCCAGGCGGCGAGCGGCAGCGTGAAGGCCACGCCCAGCAGCAGAGCCAGCAGGTCGGCCCATTTGCCCTGCAGCGGCACCGGCAGCGTGCTGCCGCTCCACAGCGGTGCCAGCAGCGCGCGAGCGATCGACGGGCCCAAGCGCTCGCTCACGAACACGCCCAGCGCCACCGCGGCCAGCATCGCGAGAAAGCCCAGCACGTCGTGGCGGGCCACACTGGTCGGCCGTTCGCTGTCGGGCAGGCGCGGCAGCACGAGCGCCGAGACGACAGCCGCCACCACCATCAGCCCGGCCATGAAGCGGTAGACCTCGGGCCAAGTCCAGCCGCCGCCCTGGGTGGGGTCGACCCAGATCAGTGCCACACCGCCCGAGAGGATCATCGCCAGCCGGTAGCCCAGCACGCTGAGCGATGAGCCGAGGCCGCGCTCGTGGGCGGGCAGCACATCGGTGCGGTAGGCGTCGATCACCACGTCCTGCGAGGCCGAGATGAAGGCGACCAGCACGGCGAGCAGCGCGAAGGTGCGCGTGGCGTTGCCGGGCGAGGTGTCGGCCATCAGCACCAACGCGCCGGCGAGCAAGAGCTGCGTCAGCACCAGCCAGCCACGGCGCCGGCCGAGCCAGGGCAGCTCGAAGCGGTCCATCAGTGGCGCCCACAGGAACTTGAAGGTGTAGGGCAGGCCCACCACGCTCAAGAACCCGATGGTGGCGATGTCGAGCCCTTCGACGCTCAGCCAGGCCTGCATCGCCTGGCCGGTGAGGGCCAGCGGCAGGCCCGAGGCGAAGCCGAGCACCCCGACGACGACGAGGCGACGCCAGGCGTCGAGCCGGGCGTGCAACGAGCGGGGCGGGGCGACGGTCATGTGGCGGCGATTCTAGGAATGCACGTTCGCAACGCGTTCAGCGCTCGCCGGGCTGGAAGCGCTGGTCGACCCAGCGCAGCAGGTCGTGCCACATCTGCCGCATCTCGGTCTCGGTGGGCGCACGCAGCGCGTTCGGCAGCTCGATTGTCACCACCGGCACGCCCTTGTGCACGCCGCCGTAGTGGCCGAGCGAACCGGGGAAGATGCCCACCCGCTCCAGCTCGAGCCGGCCCAGGCGCTGCGGCGGCTCGCGCGGGCCGTCGTAGTCGAGCACGCCGTAGGGCGCGTGCACGCTCACGATGAGGTCGGGCTTCCACTCGGTGATGGTGTCGACGAGGAAGCGCGTCTCGGGCTCCGACTGTGCGGCGCGGCCCGGGTAGCGGCGCGGGTCGCGGCGGGTGCGCTTTTCCCAGTAGACCCGCGCCTCCTGCGCCCAGCGCGGGGTGGGGAAGTTGCGGTTGAGGTCGACCTTGTTGGCGTTGACGCGGGTGGGCTTGGGCAGCATCAGGCCGTCGGGGTTGAGGGCGGGCACGAAGCGCCAGTCGAGCCCGTGGGGCGCCATGCCGGCGTGGGCGATCCAGTGGAAGACCAGCGAGGCGGACGACAGCTCGTCGCCGTGGATGCCGCCCACCACCAGCACCCGCCGCGGCTCGCGCGGCGCCGGCCCGACCCAGGGCGTGGCCTCTTCACCGCGCGGGCCAACGTCGCGCCGGTACAGCGGCACACCGTGCACCGAATGCGCTCCCGAGGGCAGCAGCCGCGCCTGCTCGCACAGGCTGCGGCTCACGCCGGGCAGCCGGCGCGACCAGTCGGCGCATTGCGGCACGGCCACCACCGGGAGGCTGGCCGCAAGAAGCGAAGCGGCCAGCAGCGGCGCGGCAGGCCAAACCCGCGTCGGGCGTGAAGTTTTCATGGCCGGGGGAGTGTATGGGTTCACTTGACCCCCGAGATGGGAGTTGGCCTTGTGGGAAAGCGTCCGCCACAATGGCTGAATGACCGCGTTGCTGCGCCCGCTCACCCCCGCCTTTTCCTCGCAGGAATTCCGCACGGCGCTGGGCGCCTTCGCCACCGGCGTGACGGTCGTCACCGCGCTCGACTCCACCGGCCGCCCGGTTGGCCTCACCGCCAATTCGTTCAATTCGGTCTCGCTGTCGCCACCCCTCGTGCTGTGGAGCCTGTCGCGCCGCGCCGGTTCACTGCCGGCCTTCAGCGGCGGCTCGCACTACGCGATCAACATCCTCGCCGCCGACCAGCGTGCGCTGGCCGAGCGCTTCGCCTCCAAGGACGTCGATCGTTTCGCCGGCCTGGCCTTCCGCCAGGGCGCCGGCGGCGCCCCGGTGCTGGAAGGCAGCGCGGCGGTGTTCGAGTGCTTCAACCGAAGTCAGTACGAAGAGGGCGACCACGTCATCTTCGTCGGCGAGGTCGAGCGCTGCGAGCGGCGCGACGGGGCGCTGCCGCTCATCTACCACGGCGGGCGCTACTTCACCGAGCTGCCGCTCTGAGCGGCTGCGCGAGGAACGGCAGCGCCGCATCGAGCACGGCCTGCGGCGCCTCGATCTGCGGCCAGTGGCCGACGTGCTCCAGGCTCACGATGTCCGCCCCGTCGACCAACGCGCGGTAGCGCTCGGCCATGTGGCGCCCGGAATTCGGGTCGGCCGCACCGTTGATCAGTCGCACCGGCACCGCGTGGCGTATCAGGGGCGCCACCAGACGATCACGCATCGCCAGCCGATCGCGGTAGAAGCGCCCCACGGCATGTGCCACCTGAAGCCCGCCACGGTGGGTCGCGAGGCACCAGAAATCGTCGATCAGCGCATCGCTGGCCGGGGTGTGCGGGCCGAAGAGGGAACGCACGGTGCGCTCGAAGGCTCGGCGCGGGATGCGTGGCGCGATCCAGGGCCCGACCGGCGACGACAGCAGGTGCTGGATCAACCTCGGCTGGTAGGCCTCGGGGCAGACACCGCCGTTGAGCAGCACCATCGCGTCGATGCGGGGCCGCGCCGGGTGGTCGACCTGGCGCGCGAGCAGCTCCTGCGCGACGCTCACGCCGAGGTCGTGCGCCATGATGCTGAAGTGCCGCAAGCCCAGCCGGTCGAGCACCTCGTCGTGCAGGTCGGCGTGGTCCTGCACCGAGTAGGCGTGTTCGCGCGGTTTGTCCGAGAAGCCCAGGCCCAGCATGTCCGGCGCGATGACGGTGTGGTGTGCGGTGAGGGCGGTCCACACCGCATGCCAGTCGTACGAGCCGATCGGGTAGCCGTGGATCAGCAGCAGTGCCGGCCCGCGTCCGCCGCGCGCCACGAACACGCGATGACCGCGCCAGTCGATGAAGCCTCCCTGGCGCTGCCAGGCCTGAAGGGCGGGCGTCTGCATCATCAGCGCCCCGACACGTAGCGGCGCCACACCACCTGCGTGCCGACCGTCGAGCCCATGTACTGCGTCCACAGGTACAAGGCGTTGCCGCGTGCGTCCATCGCGACGAACGGGTCGGCCGCGATCTCGGAAATGGTGTCGTGCGGCACGCCCGCGACCCAGCCGCCGCTCGGGCTGCGGCTTGCGAGCATCGCGTCGGCGGTGCCCGCGTCGTTGCCCTGGGCCCAGGCGAGGAAGGCATGGCCGTCTGCGTCGAGCGCGGCGCGCAGGAGCGAGGTCACAGAGCGGCCGCCCACGGGCTTCACGAGTGTCGAGGCCGGCCATGCGCCGCCGGGCGGCGCGATCGTGGCGCGGATCGACAGGTCGCCCTGGCCCCAGGCCACGAGCGCCGCGCCGGCCGCGTTCATCTTCACGATCGGAAGGCTCAGCAAGCTGTTGGCGCCCAGGTCGCGCGCGACCCGCAGCGGCGCACCCCAGCTGCCCGCCTGGTAGCGCTTGGCCTGGATCAGCGTGTACATCTCGGTGGCGCTGACCGGCTCGATCTGCCCCCACACCATGACGGCGTTGCCGTTGGCGTCCATCGCGATGTCGGGCGCCGAGCCGCCGGAGACGGCCACAAGGTGGCTCGCGCTGCCCCAGCCGGTCGCGGTGCTGTAGCGGTTGGTCCAGGTGCCTCGGTTGGCGACGCTGCCACCGCTGGCCTGCCAGACGACGATCGCGTCGCCCTGCGGCGCGACCGCGATGCGCGGGTTCCCGTCCACGCGGCCCAGCTCGTCCATGGTCTCCAGCAGCTGCGCAGTGCCCCAGGCACCCGCCGCGCTGCCCCGGCTGCCCCACACGCTGAAGCGCTGGGCATCGAGCTGCGACCAGGCGGCGACGGCGTTGCCCTGGGCGTCGATGCCCACGCTCGGCACGTCGACGACGCCGGTGGGGCTGCTGAGCGCGGCCACCGCCGTCCACCCGGTGCCGGGGTCGAAATGCCGCGCCCAGGCGGCCCCGTTGCTGGTGTCGCTGGCCTGCGTCCACAGCACGATGGCCCGGCCCGAGGCGAGGTCCATGGCGAGCTCGACGCGCATCACGTCGCGAGGGCTCGTTTCCAGCAGCACCGGCGTGCTCCAGCCGGTGCCGGGCTCGTAGCGGCTGGCCATGAGGTCCTCGTCGCTCAACGATCCGGTGCGCAGGGTGAGCCACACGGCCAGAGCACGGCCGGCGGCGTCGATCGCCACCTTGGCACTGCCCGAACCGCCCGGCGACAGCACGACCGCCGGGCTCGACCACCCGCTCACCGGCAGCGCCGCGAAGGTGACGCTCACCGACGCGGCCTGTGCCATGGCCACGGTGCAGGTGTTGCCGCTGGCGGAGGCGCAAGCGCCGCCCCAGGCCTGCAGCGCGTGTCCGGCCGACGCGGTGGCGGTGAGCGTCACGCGGGTGTCGACATCGAAGGCAGCGCTGCAGGTGGTGCCGCAGCTGATGCCCGCCGGCGACGACGTGACGCTGCCGCTGCCCGCCACATTGACGGTGAGCGTGAACCGGCTGGCGCCGCCCGACGGGTTGTCTCCGCCGCCACCGCCACCCCCACACGCTGCAAGGCCGGCTGCAGCCACCAGCACCAGGGCCCACCGAACGATCACGCGATTCATCCCCGACATCTCCATCACCGGCCGCAACCCGACGCGCGGCTTCGTGACGGCGATGCTAGGGAGCCGATGGGCGCGCGCCCATAGCACCTACGGGCACCTGCCTCAAAGGGCAGTCGGCCATGCGCACCTGGCTCAGGAAGGCCCGCAGCTGCATCGGTCGCGCCGGCTTGACGAGCACGGGCAAGCCCAGCGCTTCGGCCTGGCGCATGTGTTCGCTGCCGGCGTCGCCGGTGACCACCAGCGCGGGCAACGAGGTGCCCGCGGCGGCGCGCAGCGTGGCAATCGCATCGAGGCCGCTGGCGCCATCGGCCAGACGCAGATCGACCACCAGCGCCTCGGGCTCGAAGCCCTGGGCCAGACAGGCGAGGGCCTCGCGCTCGCCGGGCACCGCCCGCACCTCGCAACCCCACTGCCGCAACAGGCCGAGCAGCGCGTTGCGCGAATCGGCGTCGTCTTCGATCACCAGCACGCGTTGTGACGCGACGAGCGGTGGGGCCGCGGTGTCGACCGCCCGTCGCATGGCCGTGATCTGCGGCGCCGACGCCGGCGCCAGCCGCAGCGAAAAGGTGCTGCCGCGTCCCGGCACGGATTGCACCGACACCGCCAGGCCCAGCAGGTCGCTCAGCCGCTTGACCGTGGCCAGCCCGAGACCCAGCCCGAGCCGGCGGTCGCGCGCCGGGTTTCCCACCTGGTAGAACTCGTCGAAGATGCGCGGCAGGTGGTTGGCGGCGATACCGATGCCGGTGTCTTCCACGCTCAGCAAGACGTGCCCGCCCTGGGCATGCGCCCGCACGGTCACCGAACCTTCTCGCGTGTAGCGGATGGCGTTCGACACCAGGTTGCCGAGCACACGCGCGACGAGCGCACGGTCGCTGAATGCGACGAGCGGCGTGGCCGCCTGCTCGACCTGCACCACCAGGGCCAGGCCCTTCGCGCGGGCGAGCGCCTGGTAGGGCTGGCAGGCCTCGCGCACGAGAACTCGTCGACCGCGAAGGCTGCCTCCTGCGGCGCCATGTTGCCGACGTCGAGCCGGGTGATCTCCAGCAGGTCGTCGACTACATGCGTCATGCCGTCCACGCACTCGATGAGGTGGCCCGACACCTGCGCCAGCTCGGCGGTGTTGACCGGCTCGGCGCGGGCCGCCTGCGCCGAGAGCGTCTGCGCGAGCAGGCCCATCGCGTGCAGGGGCTGGCGCAGGTCATGGTTGGCGGCGGCGAAGAAGCGCGTGCGGGCCGCGCTCGCTTCTTCCGCCGCCCGGCGTGCGGCCTCGCTGCGCTCGCTCTCTTGCTGCAAGGCCGCGAGCAGTTGCGCCTGGTTGCGGCCATTGATGAGGGTGTAGACGCCGATCAGGAAACTCAGGACCGCCATCAGCACGTGGTGGCCACCGCCGATGTAGAGGTCGCGCAGCACCAGCGGCCCGAGCACACACACCACGCAGGCGGCCAGGACGCGGTAGAAGGCCGCCAGATGCACCGCCGTGCCCATCGCCACGGCGGCCAGCGTGATGTGCAGGACCGACTCGGCCTCGGGGCTGCCCGGCACGATCAGCACCACGCTGAGCAGGCCCCATTGCAGGACGTGCACCAGCGTGCTGGCCATGCCCCACAGCATCCAGCGACGCAGGCTCGTCGGGCTCGCGTGCACGGTGGCGGCCAGGCGTCGGTAGCGCAGCCCGAAGACGCGCCGCGCAATGCTCACCCCGAAGAAGAGTGACAGCCAGACGGCGAGCGCCTCGCGGGCCGGCCCGTCGACATACTGTGCGCAGGCCACCACCGCGCCGACGCTGCTCAGCACCAGCACCACCGCGTTCACGCGCATCAGCCGGTCCAGCTGCATCGGCTTCACCTCACCGGGGCCCAGCCGGAACCACTGTTCGAGCCAGCGCATCAGAGCAGCCCCGCCTCGCGCGCGCGCACCAGCAAGTGGGTGCGGTTGCTGGCCGCGAGCACCTCGAAGAGCGCCGTCACGTGCAGCTTGACGGTGCGCTCGGCGATGCCGAGTTCGCGCGCGATCTGCTTGTTCTGGCGACCCTGGGCAATGAGCGACAGCACTTCGAGCTGGCGCGCCGTGGGGCCGGCATCTGCCGAATGGCGGAGAGCGGCCGGTGTGTTGAAGTATTCGCCGCCGTCCTGCACCACCTGCAAGGCCTGCAGCAGATGCCCGATGGGCAGCGACTTGCCGAGGAAGGCCGCCGCGCCGGCGACACGCGCGCGCGCCGCCAGGGCCGGGTCTTCGTCACCGGAGATCAGCACGCGCGCCACCAGGGGATGGCGGGCGCCGAACTGCCGCAGGCCGTCGAGGCCGTTCTGTCCGCCGTCGCCGGCGAGACGGTAGTCGATCAGCACCACCTCGAGGGCCGGCCAGGCCGAGGCCAGCCCGAGCCCCTGCTCGAGGGTCAGCGCGGTCTGCACTTCGATGCCGGGTTGGGCAAGGGTGAGGGCGTGCGCAAAGCCCACGCCGAACAGCGGATGGTCGTCCACCAGCAGCAGCTTCATCGGCGAATTCTCGCCCCGGCGCCGCGCGCGCGGGCCTGCCCTTTCGGGCAGGTCTGCACGGGTTTCGGCGGTTTCAGGCCACTTCGTCGGCCAGCGGCGCCAGCCGCCCGAGGTAGCTTCGCACCCGCGCGTCGCGCGCGAGTTCGTCGAGTGACTGCGCCTGCAGGATGCGGCTGGTGCGCGTCACATCCTTGTGCACGAAGAGATAGCGTTCGCAGACTTCTTCGAGGATGTCGAGGTGCACCGTCTCCTGCGGGTGCAGGCAGAGAAACACGAGCTTGCCCTCGGCCCGCAGCTTGCGGAAGAAATCGAGCATGAAGCCGATGTAGCCGTCTTGCGTGTTGAACTGCGGCTCGTCGAAGAGGTGCACCTGGGCACGCGCACTGCCCGAGTGCTCGAGCATGAAATTGGGCCGGTTGCGGGTGAACGAGCGCACCTGGTAGCTCTGGTGGTAGTGCAGGGCCAGGCGGTCGCGCTCGCGGTAGCGCACGCGGTGGATGTCCTGCCCGGCCACCAGCACGCGGCCGGCGGTGGGCAGGTTGCCACCGGTGATGAGCTTCGAACATCGTGGTCTTGCCGGCGCCGTTGGCCCCCATCACGCCAACGATGCCGGGGCCGGCGATCTCGAAGTCGGCTTCGAGCGAGAAGGTGGTTTCGCGCTGCGGCCAGCCGCGCGTGTAGCGCTTGACCAGGCCCTCGACGCGCAGCAGCGGTGTGGCGCTCGTGTTCATCAGATCCCCAGGAGGCGGCGTTGCAGACCGGCGTCGGCCCGCAGTTCATCGGCAGGCCCGTCGTGCACCACGCGGCCATGCTTCAACACGATCACGCGATCGGCCACGCCGAGGGCGCAGGCCACGTTCTGCTCGACGAGCAGCACCGACACGCCTTCGCGCTTGAGGCGCAGCACGGTCGACATCACGTCCTGCACGACCTTTGGGGCGAGGCCCTGGCTCGGTTCGTCGAAGAGCACCAGGCCGGGTGCGCCCAGCAGGGCACGCGAGATCGCGACCATCTGCATCTCACCGCCCGAGAGGTTCTCGCATTCGCGGCCCATCAGGTATTCGAGCGCGCTGAAGATCTCGAAGCACTCCTTCTCGGTCCAGGCACGGAAGCGCGTCTTCTTGCGTGCGATGGCCAGGTTGCGCGCCACCGTGAGCGTGGGGAAGATGCGCCGGTCGTCGGGCACCCAGCCGATGCCCTGGGCGGCGATCTCGTGCGTGGCGCGGCGTGTCACGTCCTGCCCGTCGAAGGTGATGCGTCCCTTGCGCGCGGGCGTGAGCCCGAGGATGGAGCGCAGCGTGGTGGTCTTGCCAGCACCGTTGGGGCCGAGCAGCGCCACCACCTCGCCGGGCATCACCTGCAGCGACACGCCGAAGAGCGCCTGCGTCTCGCCGTAGAAGGTCTCGATGCCGTCGATCGACAGCCGTGCGTCGTGGGCCATCGACGGCTTCAGCACCGCGCTCATGCCGCGGCTCCCAGGCCGGAACGCTGCACCCACGGGTTCTCGCGCAGCGCCGCGGGCGTGCCCTCGGCGATCACCTGGCCCCAGTGGATGACCGAGATGCGGTCGGCGAGGCGGAAGAGGAAGTCCATGTCGTGTTCGATGACGACCAGCGTGAGCTGGCGCTTGAGTTCGGCCACCAGGTCGGCGAGGCGCGCGGTGCCCTCGCTGCCGAGGCCGGCGGTGGGTTCGTCGAGGAAGAGCAGGCGCGGGCGGGTGGCGAGCGCCACGCCGATCTCGAGCGCACGCCGTTCGCCGTACGAGAGGCTTTTCGCGGGCACACGCTCCTTGCCGGCCAGGCCCACCCGCGCCAGGATCTCGGCGGCCTCGCCCTGCAGCGCGCTGTTGCGGCCAAGGTCGCGCCACAGGTTGAGGCTTGTGCGTCGCACCTGGGGCAGCGCGATCAGCACGTTGCCGAGTGCCGTCTCCTCGTCGAAGAGGTTCATGATCTGGAACGAGCGCGAGGCCCCGCGCGAGGCGATCTCGCGCGGCGACTGGCCGGTGATGTCGACCCCGCCGAACGTGACCGTGCCGCGGTCGGGCTTGTGGCGCCCGGTGAGCACGTGAAAGCAGGTGGTCTTGCCGGCGCCGTTGGGGCCCATGATGCCGTGCAGCCGGCCCTCCTCGAACGAGAGCGAGATGTTTTCCAGCACCACCTGGTCGCCGAAGCGCTTGTGCAACTGAGAGGCTTCGAAGAGGGCCATGCTCAGGCCTCCTTCGGTTGTGCGGCGACGGCCGGGGCAGGCGGCGGGTGCTTCGCCACCTTCGCACGCCAGCGTTGCCAGGCCCCCGCCACACCTTCGGGCTGGAACAGCACCATCAGCATGAAGACGAGGCCATACCAGAGCAGCCAGGTCTCGGTGTAGGCGCCGAGCAGGTCGCGGGCAAGGATGAAGACGAGCGCGCCGATCACCGGCCCCCAGAAGCTCACCAGGCCGCCGCCGATCAGCACCATCATCACGACGAAGCCCGAGTTGTGCAGGCTCATCACGTTGGGGTAGGCCGACTGCTGCGCCATCGCGAAGAGCGCGCCCGCCAGGCCCGCCACGCAGCTCGACAGCACGAAGGCCAGCCATTTGTGGCGCCACACCGCGTGGCCGACGAAGGCGGCACGCATCTCGTTCTGCTTGATCGCGTGCAGCACCCGCCCGAAGGGCGAATGCTTGAGGCGCCACAGCGCCACCAGCACCAGGGCGAAGAGCACCAGCGCGAAATAGAAGAAGGCCTCGTTGCTGCGCAGGTCGACCGACCAGCCGAAAAGCTCGAGCGGCGGGCGCTTGATGTTGAGCAGGCCGTCTTCGCCGCCGGTCACGCCATGCAGCTTGATCGCCGCGAACCACGCCACCTGCCCGAAGGCGATGGTCAGCAGCGCGTAATAAATGCCGCGCTTGTGCGAGATGAAGGCGGCCACCAGCATGCCCGCGAGCGCGGCCGCCAGCACTGCGCCGATCAAGGCCCCGAACAAACCCGCATCGGCACGCTGCTGCATCAGGCCAAACGCATACGCACCGATGCCGAAGTAGGCCCCGTGCCCGAACGAGGGCAAACCCCCTGGCCCAGCAATAGGTTGTGGCCCAGCGCGAACATCATCCAGATCATGATCTCGAGCGCGAGGTACTGATAAAGGCCGACCTGCGTGAGCCACAGCGGCGTGCTGGCGAGCACGGCCACGGTGAACACCATCGGGGCGGTGATGAGTGGGGCGGGGCGGTCGGTGGAGGTCATCGGAGAGCGGTCATCGGCTGCAGCACAGGGCAAAACAGAACAAGCGCTGCGAAACAAACACTGGACATGATGGAATGTATGTTCTATTCTTTGTTCATGCAAGAACGTTTGTTCTAAGCGTTTGTTCTAGCCCCAGCCTCACGCACCCATGCCCGCTGCCCTCCATTACGACGAGCTGAAAGAAGCCATCTCGCGCGCCTACCCGGGCCTGCCCAAGCAGCTGCAGCTGATCGCGCGCTTCGCCCTCGACAAACCCAACGAACTCGCACTCGGCACCGTGGCCGCGGTGGCCGACGCGGCCGGCGTGAACCCCTCCGCGCTGATCCGCTTCGCCAACGCATTGGAGTTTGGCGGGTTCTCCGAGATGCAGCAGGTGTTTCGCGACCACCTCATCGCCCGTTCGGCCAGCTACCGCGAGCGCATCGACCAGCTGCGCCAGGGCGGCCAGCCGCGCGGCAACGGCGTGCTGCACCAGTTCGTCGGCGAGGCGGTGGCCGAGACTTCGGCTACCTGGAAGAAAACGTCGCCGAGGCCGAACTGACACGCGCCGCACGGCTCATCGCCGGTGCCAGCCGCGTGCACGTGCTGGCGCAGCGGCGTGCGTTCCCGGTGGCCTCGTACCTCGCGTATGCGCTCAGCCAGCTCGAACTCAAGACCTACCTGCTCGACGGCGTGGGCGGCATGCTCGCCAACTCGCTCGCCAACATCGAGCGCGACGACGTGCTGCTCGTGGCGAGCTTCCACAGCTACTCGCAGGAGGTGGTCGACGCCGCCGCCGCGGCGCATGCGCACAAGGTACCGGTGGTCGCCATCACCGACAGCGCGCTGTCGCCGCTCAAGCCCTCGGCCAACGTGTGCTTCGAGCTGAGCGTGGGCGCCGAGCGCGCCTTCCGCTCGCTGGTGGCGCCGCTGTGCCTGGCGCAGGCCCTGGTGGTGAGCACCGGCCATGCGCTGAGCGAGGCCCCTTCCAAAAGCAGCGCACCCGCGAAACGCCGCACCGCCGCCAAATCCAACGGAGCCCGTTGATGCCCTCGAATCGCGCACTGGACCTGATCTGCATGGGCCGTGCCGCCGTCGACCTGTACGGCGAGCAGCTCGGCGGCCGACTGGAAGACGTGCAGACCTTTGCCAAGTACCTCGGCGGCTCGCCGGCCAACACTTCGGTGGGCGCTGCGCGCCTGGGCCTGAAGGCGGCGATGCTGACGCGCGTGGGCGACGAGCACAACGGCCGCTTCGTGCGCGAAGCCCTCGCGGCCGAGGGGGTGGACGTGTCGCAGGTGCGCACCGACCCGCGCCGGCTCACTGCGCTCGTGTTCCTCGGCATCCGCGACCGCGACACCTTCCCGCTCGTGTTCTACCGCGAGCAATGCGCCGACATGGCCTTGTCGACCGCCGACATCGACCCGGCCTTCATCGCCTCGGCCGATACGCTGCTCATTTCGGGCACGCACCTCTCGCAAGCGCAGACCTTCGACGCCTGCCTCTCGGCGATGCAGGCCGCACGCGCGGCCGGCACGCGCGTCGCGCTCGACATCGACTACCGCCCGGTGCTGTGGGGCCTGACCACCCCGGGGCTGGGCGAGCAGCGCTACGTCGCGTCCGACACCGTCAGCGCGCACCTGCAGAAAGTACTGCCCTTGTGCGACCTGATCGTCGGCACCGAGGAAGAGGTGCACATCGCTGGCGGCAGCGACGACAGCCTCACCGCGCTGCGCCGCATCCGCGAGCTGAGCCATGCGCTCATCGTGATGAAGCGTGGGCCGATGGGCTGCGTGGCGTTCGAGGGGCCGATTCCTGCCCGCCTCGACGACGGCGTGGTCGGCCCGGGTTTCCCGGTCGAGGTGTTCAACGTGCTCGGCGCAGGCGATGCGTTCATGGCCGGCCTGTTGCGCGGCTGGGTGCGCCGCGAGCCGATCGCGCAGGCGCTGCGCTACGCCAACGCCTGCGGGGCGATCGTGGTGTCACGCCACGGCTGTGCGCCGGCCATGGCGAGCTGGGAAGAGCTCGCCCACTTCATCCACCACGGCTCGCCGACGAAGCGCCTGCGCGAAGACGGGCTGCTCACCCACCTGCACCGCGCCACCACCCGCAGCCGCCACTGGTCGACGCTCGCGGTGCTGGCCTTCGACCACCGCGCGCAATTGGAAGAGCTGGCCGCCCGCCACGGCGCCGCCGTCGAGCGTGTGGCCGATTTCAAGCACCTGGTCGCCCGCGCCGCGCAGCAGGGCTACGCTGCCGCGAAACGCGAGGTCGGCTCAGACGAGCGTTTCCCGCAGCCCGGCGTCATCGTCGATGGCCGCCACGGCGAGACGGTGCTGCCGCTCGTGACCGGTGCCGGCGGGTGGGTCGCGCGGCCGGTCGAACAACCGGGCTCGCGCCCGCTGCGCTTCGAAGACGGCTGCAACGTCGGCCTCGCGCTGCGCACCTGGCCGGGCGAGCAGGTGGTGAAGTGCCTGGTGTCCTACCACCCCGACGACGAACGCTCGCTGCGCGACGAGCAGCTGCAGAGCATCGTGTCGCTGGCCGAGGCCTGCCAGGCCACCGACCACGAGCTGCTGCTGGAGCTGATCCCGCCGCGCGGCACCGCCTGCGGCGATGACACGCTGGCCCGCGCGATGCGCCAGGTCTACGCCATGGGCGTGCGCCCCGACTGGTGGAAGCTCGCCCCGCCGCTCGGCCGAAGCGAGTGGGACGAGATCAGCGCCGCGATCCACGAGCACGACCCGCACTGCCGCGGCGTGTTGCTGCTCGGCCTGGAGGCGAGTGTCGACCACCTCGCGCAAGGTTTCCGCGCGGCCGCCGGCCAGCCGCTGTGCAAGGGCTTCGCCGTCGGCCGCTCGCTGTTTGCCGACGCCGCCGCGGCCTGGTTCGCCGGGCAGCTGGACGACGGCGGCGTCATCACGCAGGTGGCCGAGCGCTACCACCACCTGATCCAGCTGTGGTGCCAGGCGCAGCAAGAACAACTGTCCAGGAGTCCCGCATGACCTCGTCCCCCGCCTCCATCGGTTTCATCGGCCTCGGCATGATGGGCCACGGCATCGCCAAGAACCTCTTGAAGAAGGGCCACCCGCTGCGCTTCAAGGCGCACCGCAACCGTAGCACGCTGCAGGACCTGCTCGACGCCGGCGCCGTGGAAGTCGACACCCGCGCCGCGCTCGCCCAGGCCGACATCGTGATCCTCTGCGTGACCGGCTCGCCCCAGGTGGAAGAGATCGTCTACGGCGCCGACGGCCTGCTGGCCGCCGCACGCCCCGGCCTGATTGTGGTCGACACGTCGACCGCCGAGCCCGCCTCGTCGACGCGCATCCGCCACGACTTCGCAGCCAAAGGCACGAAGTTCATCGACGCCCCGCTGGCCCGCACGCCGAAGGAGGCCGAGGAAGGGCGCCTCAACACGATGGTGGGCGCCGCCGACGCCGACTTCGAAACCCTGCGCCCGGTGTTTGCCGCCTTCTGCGAAAACATCATCCACGTCGGCCCGCCCGGGCATGGCCATGTGCTCAAGCTCGTCAACAACATGCTGGCGATGAGCATGGCCGCCTCCATCGCCGAAGCGATGGCCGCCGCCGCCAAGGCCGGGCTCTCGTTGCAGAAGGTGTTCGACGTGGTGTCGGCCGGCGGCGTGAACTCGGGCATCTTCCAGATGATGGTGGGCCGCGCGCTGCAGGGCGACCTCACCGGCCTCAAGTTCGCCATCGGCAACGCGCAGAAAGACCTGCGCTACTACACCCACCTCACCGAGACGCTGCCCACCGTGAGCTTCATGGCCGAGGCGGCGCACCAGACCTTCGTTCAGGCCGCCAACCTCGGCTACGGCGACAAGTTCATCGCCTCGCTGCTGGAGGTGCAGGAGAAGGTGTCCGACGTGAAGTTCGTTCCCCGCTGAACCCCACCCTTGCACGAGCGGGGACCACCCCGCCGTGCGCATCCCACACGTACCGCTGGGTACCCGCACTGGAGACAACCATGAGCGACGACAAGACCTTGAACGACATCGTCCGGCCCGCCGGGCTGGCACAGCCCTCGCGCCGCAGCCTGATCAAGAAAAGCTCGGCGCTGGCGCTCGCCGGCGCCACGCCCTTCTTCGGCCCCTGGGCACACAACCGCGTGTGGGCCCAATCGGCCAGCACCAAGCCCATCACCATCGGCTTGACGATGGACGCTTCCGGCCAGTATGGCGCGAGCGGCGGCGAAGAGCGCCTGGGCGCGATGATGGCCATCAAGGAGTTCAACGACAAGGGCGGCGTGCTGGGCCGGCGCATCGAGGCGCTGCACATGGACACCGAGACCACGCCCGCCAGCGGCTCGCGCATCGCCGAGCGCATGATCACCCGCAACGAGGTGGCCTTCCTGGTCGGCGCGCTGCACTCGGGCGTGGCCAACGCCATTTCTCAGGTGGCGCAGAAGTACGGCTGCATCTTCCTCAACACCAACTCCAGCTCGCCCACCGAGGCCGGCAAGGACTGCCACCGGGTGAAGTTCGTGTGGGACGGCAACGGCACCAACTTTGCCCATGCGATCGTGAAGAACGCGATCAAGGTCAACGGCAAGAACTGGGTGCTGCTGACCAACGACTACGTCTGGGGCCGCAACACGTCGGCCGCCACGCGGGCGATCGTCGAGGCCAACGGCGGCAAGATCGTCGAAGAGTTGCTGGTGCCGCAGAACACGCGCGACTTCTCGTCGTACCTGTTGAAGCTGCAGCAGCTCAAGCCCAACGCCGTGGCCACCGCCATCGGCGGCGACGACATCAAGTCGCTGCGCCAGCAGGTGGTGCAGCTCAACCTGCACAAGAGCATGGCCTGGATCAACAACCAGCAGGACTGGCCCGATGTCTACGGCCTCGGGCCGGAGGCCATCTTCGGCGTCTTCGGTACCAGCTGGTACTACCGGCTCGACCTGCCCGGCGTGAAGGAGTTCGTGGCGGCCTACCAGAAGCAGTACCCCGGGATGGCGATCAAGGTGCCCGGCAACGTCTATCACAACAGCTACATGGCCACGCGCGAGCTGCTGCGCTGCGTGGAAGAAGCGGGCACGACCAACAACATCGCGGTCATCAAGAAACTCGAAGGCCGACGGATGAGCGCCCGCGACCGCCTGCAGCACTACGACGCCTGGATGGACCCGGTGACGCACCAATGCCAGCAGACCATCTACATGGCGAGCTACAACGACGCACCGGCCGAGCGCGACGACATCTTCAAGATCCTCACCTGGGCCGACCCCAAGGACGTGCAGGACCAGGATGCGCCCAAGACGTGCAAGCTCGAGTCCTACGACGCCACGCCCAGCTACCAGCAGTGACGGGTGCCGCGCGATGGATCTGCTGCCTCATCTGGTCAACGGCCTGTCGCTGGGCTTGCTGCTGGCGCTGATCGCGCTCGGCTTCATGCTCATCGTCGGCGTCATGGAGACCATCAACCTCGCGCACGGCTCGCTCTTCGCGCTGGGCATGTACGCGGCACTCTTCCTGCTCGCACCCAAGCTCGGCTGGTTCCCCGAGGCGCAGGCGGCGTACATGAGCCTGCCGCTCGGCACCCGCTATGCGATCGCGCTCTTCTTCGCGCCCATCCTTGTCGGCCTCTTCGGGCTGCTGCTCGAGCTGTGCCTGCGCCGCACCTACGGGCGTGACCCGCTCTACGGGCTCCTGCTCACCTTCGGCGCGGCGCTCGTGATCGAAGAACTCATCCGGCTGACCTGGGGTTCCAACGAGCAGCAGATGCCGCTGCCGCAGGCGATCTCGGGTGCCTTCCTGATGGGCGACATCATCTACTCTCGCTACCGCGTGTTCGCAAGCGCCTTCGCGATCATCGCGATCTTTGCGCTGTGGCTCTTCCTGGAAAAGACACCCTACGGCGCCATCATCAAGGCGGGCGCGCACGACAGCGAGATGGTGCGGGCGCTCGGCATCCACCTCGGCCGGCTTCGCTCGGCGGTATTTGCGCTCGGCGTGGCACTCGCAGCCATTGCGGGCGTCGTGATGGCGCCCATCTGGGGCATCCGACCGCACGTGGGCGTTGACGCGGTGGTGCCGGCCTTCCTCATCATCGTGCTCGGTGGCGTGGGCTCGCTGTGGGGCGCGGTCATCGCGGGCCTCCTGGTCGGGCTGATCGTCGGCGTCACCGGGGCCTATGCCTCCGAGTGGTCGCTGATGTCCATGTACCTGCTTTTCATCGCGGTGGTCACCTTCCGCTCGCGCGGTCTCTTCGGCAAGAAAAGCGTCCTCGACACATGACACCTCTCCCCCTTCGCCACAAGATCGCCCTCGTCACCGGGGCCGGCGGCACCATGGGCCGCGCGGTCGTGGCCGCGCTCATCGAAGACGGCTGCCGCGTGGCGCTCGTCGACGTCAACGAAGCCTCGCTCGCACCGCTCGTCGCCACCTACGGCGGAGCGGTGCTGGCCGTGCCCTGCGACATCAGCGACATCCACGCGGTGCGCGCGGCGCACGCCTTGGTGGAGCAACGCCTCGGCGGCATCGACATCCTGGTCAACAACGCCGGCATCCTGTCCAACAACAAGATCGAGGCGACGAGCGACACCGAATGGCGCCGCGTGCTGGGCGCCAATCTCGACGGCGCGATGTACTGGGCGCAGGCGGTGGTGCCGGGCATGAAGAGCCGCCGCTTCGGCCGCATCATCAACACGAGTTCGCTCGCGGCCAAGACCGGCGGCCTCACCGCCGGCACCGCCTATTCAGTGAGCAAGGGCGCGATGAGTGCGCTGACCTTCTCGCTGGCACGCGAGCTGGCCCCCTTCGGCGTGACGGCCAACGGCGTCGCCCCCGCGTACGTAAAAACGCCCATGATCACCGAGCAGCTCACCGAAGCGCAGCGGCAAGAGCTCCTGAAGCAGATCCCGGTCGGCCGCTTCTGCGAGCCCGAGGAATTCGCGCATGCGGTGCGCTTCCTGGCTTCACCGCTGGCCGGCTTCATCACCGGCGAGATCCTCGACCTCAACGGTGGCCTCTTGATGGACTGATGCGATGAGCGATTTGCTTCCCCACACCTTGACCGGCCTCTTCGACCTGAAAGGCCGCGTGGCCTACGTGCCGGGCGGCTACGGCGGCATCGGCGAAGCCGTCGCCTGGGGCCTGGCGCTGGCCGGCGCACGGGTGGCGGTTTCCGGCCGCAGCGCCGACAAGGCGCAGGCCCTCGCCGCCAGGATGCGCGACGCCGGCCTCGACGCCTTCGGCCTCGCGATGGACGCGCACTCGGTCGGCGACATCCGCAGCTCGGTCGACACCGTCGCGGCGCACTTCGGTGCGCTCGATGTGCTCGTCAACTGCGTCGGCATCCAACGCGAAGAAAAACTCGCCGAGGTGACCGAAGAAGCCTTCGACGAGGTGGTGCAGGTCAACCTGAAGGCCGCGATGTTTCTCGCGCAAGCGGTGGCGAAGCACCAGATCGCAGGCGTTGCTGCAGGCCGTATGGCCGGGCGACAGGTGCACATGCTGTCGGTGCGCTCGCAGCTCGGCTTGCGCAAGCGCGGCTACTCGGCCTATTGCGCGACCAAGGGCGCCCTCGTGATGCTGGTGAAGCAGCATGCGATGGAGCTGGCAGAGCACGGCATCACGGTGAATGGGGTGGCGCCGACCGTCGTGCGCAGCGAGATGGCGCGGCATTGGCTCGACAACCCGGAGACGTATCGGCAAGTCACCGAGCGCATTCCGCTGGGGCGTGTCGGGGATCCGCCGGATGTTGTGGGGCCGACGCTTTTCTTCTGTTCGCCGGCTGCGGCGTTCGTGACGGGGCAGGTGCTGTATCTGGATGGGGGGATCACTGCCAGTCAGTGACTCTTTCGTCGGAGCGGCGCCAAGGGGCTGGGGTGAACAAATCCCTACGTGTCCCCCGCCCAATCACCACTCCCGTGGTGATTGGGCTCCTCCTTTACCTCCGGGATTTGCTCACCCCAGCCCCTTGGCGCGAAAGGCCGTGCCCCGCTAGAAATCGTGCACCGGCCGTGCGTCTCCCGCGAGGAGGGCTTGGGGATGCGGATTCCGTAGGTAAAGGAAGGAATTGATGAACGCGGGAGCGTTCATCAAGGAGGGACACGGAGGAATCCGCATCCCCAAGCCCTCCTCGCCGCTCCGATTCAAGAACGCTTGGCCGCGAACGAAACAAACCAAGGCACGCAATCCGCGTTCGCCATCGCATCGAGCTTGAACACCTGCTCGGCCGGCGTGCCCATCAGCAGCTTCTTCACCGGCAACTCCATCTTCTTGCCCGAGAGCGTGCGCGGAATCGCGCTCACCTGGAAGATCTCGTTCGGCACATGCCGCGCCGAAAGCGCCGTCTTGATCGCATCACGCAATCGCTTGTCGAGCGCCGCATCGAGCGTCACACCTTCGCGCAACACGACGAAGAGCGGCATGTAGCTCTCGCGGCCGAGGTATTCGAGGTCGACCACCAGGCTGTCGAGCACTTCGGGTTGGGCCTCCACCGCGCGGTACAGCTCCGAGGTGCCCATGCGGATGCCGTGGCGGTTGATGGTGGCGTCGCTGCGGCCGTAGATGATGGAGCCGCCGTTCGGGAGGATGCGGATCCAGTCGCCGTGGCGCCAGACGCCGGGGTACATGTCGAAGTAGCTGTCGTGGTAGCGCTGGTTGCCTGGGTCGTTCCAGAAGTAGAGCGGCATCGAGGGCATGGGCTTGGCGCAGACGAGTTCGCCCACTTCGTCGATCAGGGGCTCGCCTTGTTCGTTCCACGCTTCAACAGCGGCCCCAAGACAGCGGCATTGCATCTCACCCTCGACCACCGGCAGCGTGGGCAGCCCGGCGATGAAGGCGCCAGCGAAGTCGGTGCCGCCCGAGAGTGAGGTGAGCCAGATCTTCTCGCCGCCCACTTTGGGCAGGCGGTCGTAGACCCAGCGGTAGCAATCGCTCGCGAGTGGCGAGCCGGTGGAGCCGATCGCACGCAGGCGTGAGAGGTCGGCCACGTCCATTGGATGCACGTCGGCCTTGAGGCAGCTCGCGTAGAACGCGGCACCGGCACCGAAGAAGGTCACCTTGGCGTCTGCCGCAAAGCGCCAGAGCGTCGTCCAGTCCGGCGACTTGCTCTTGCCGCCGGGGTTGCCGTCGTAAAGGCAGAGGGTGGTGCCGAAGAGCAGGCCGCTCACCTGGCAGTTCCACATGATCCAGCCGGTGGCGCTGTACCAGTGGAAACGGTCACCCGTCTCGACGGTCGGGCCGAGGTTGTTGTGCAGGCGGCCCATCTTCAGCGCTTCGAGCACCACGCCGCCGTGGCCGTGCACGATGGGCTTGGGCAGGCCGGTGGTGCCGCTGGAATAGACGATCCACAACGGGTGGTCGAACGCGACCCAGCGCGGTGAGAGCGTGGCGTCGTCGGCGGTCAGCGTGTCGAAGTCGTGCACCTGGCGCGTGGCGCTGGCCAGGCGTTCCGTCGACGCGGCTTCATCGAGGTAGCGCCACAGCACCACATGCTGCACGCTCGGCAGGTCGGCGAGCAGGCCTTCGAGCACTGGCAGGCGGTCGTGCGCCGTGCCGCCGTACACATAGCCGTCGCAGGCGATCAGCACCTTGGGCTCAATCTGGCGGAAGCGGTCGAGCACGGCCACCGGCCCCATGTCGGGCGAGCACACCGACCACACGGCGCCGAGGCTCGCCACCGCGAGAAACGCCACCGCGGCCTGCGGTGTGTTGGGCAGGATGGCGACGACACGGTCGCCGGCTTCGACACCGAGGCGCTGCAGATGCGCCGCGAGCGAGGCCACCTGCCGGCGCAGCTCGGGCCAGCTCACCTCCTGCAGCTCACCGCGTTCGCGCATGCGCTCGTTCTGGAACACGATCGCTGGATGGCCGGCCGCATGCGCGGCATCGGCGTGGCGAAACACCTGCTGCACGTAGTTGAGCTGCGCGCCGGGGAACCACTGCGCGCCGGGCATCTTCTCTTCCACCAGCACGGTGCTGCGCGGGGTGGGCGATTGCAGGTCGAAGTAGTCCCACACCGCCGACCAGAACGCGTCGAGGTCGCTCACCGACCAGCGCCACATCGCGTCGTAGCCCTCGGTCGTGGTGGCGTCGAAGTGCAGGCCGCGCGCATTGGCGAGCCAGCGGGTGAAGCGGGTGATCTGCGGCTCGGGAACGGTGCTCATGCGTCAGGGCTTCTTCAGTTTTTCGGTGTCGATGTCGACGTACTGCCACCAGTCGAGCCAGAAGGCCGGCCGGCGATAGCCCACGAGCGACGCATCGCTCAGGTCGGTGAGGATGCGGTGCACGCCGATGCGGTAGGGCATGTAGGCGACGATGAGCTTGGTGGCGTCGTCGAAGAGCGCGAGGCGTTCGGGCCCGTCGGGCAGCGCCTTCATGCGCTCGTAGATCGCATCGAAGGCCTTGAGCTGGAAGCGCGCCAGGTTGCCCTTGCCGGTGGACGGGCCATAGTCGCGCTCGAGCGCACCCTGGCCGTCGGGAGAAGCCGCCGACGAGCCCACGCGCCAGGTCACGAACTGCCCCGCACGCGCCGACTTCAGGTTTTCGGGCCACTGCGCGACCTTGAGCACCAGGCGCAGCCCGAGCGCGTCCATGTCTTTCTTGAAGAAGCTCGTCGAGCTGGCGGCTGCTGGCGTCGGACTGCGTGAGCATCTCGATCACGAGCGGCGAGCCGTCGGGCCGTTCGCGCCAGCCGTCGCCGTTCTTGTCGACGAAGCCGTAGAGGTCGAGCAGCGCCTTCGCACGCGCCGGGTTGTACTCGCTCATCTCGGTGCGCCGCTCGGCCGAATAGCCGGTGGTGAAGGGCGTCATCATCGATTGCGCCCGGATGGCCTGGCCGCGGCGCACGAGCTGGATCTCTCGGTCGACGTTGTTGCCAAGCGCAATGGCCCGGCGCAGCGCCACCTGCTGCGGCGTGTAGCCGCCGACGACCGGGTTCTCCATGTTGAAGACGAGCAGGGTCACGTCGGACCCCGGCGCGCGGTGCGCCTGCACGCCGCGCTTGGCCAGGTGGGGCGCGAGCTTGCCGCCGGGCAGGGCCTGGTCGATGAACTCGTTGGGCACACGCTCGATGAAGGTCTGCTCGCCATTGAGGAAGGACAGCCAGCGTGGCTGCGACTGCTCGATGATCGACAGCTCGACCCGGTCGATCATCGGCAAGCGCCGGCCCTTGAAGCGCTGCAGCAGCGCCTGGCCTTGTGCATCGTCGGCGTTGGGCTCGGCGTCGTAGAGGTCTTCGCGGTAGTTGGGGTTGCGCTCGAGCACGATCTGCGAGCTGCGGCGCCAGGTGACCAGGCGGAACGGGCCGGTGCCCACCGGGTGCTCCATCACCTTGTCGCCATAACGCTCGACCACCTCGCGCGCCACCGCGGCGCCGCCCACGTCGCGCCCGCTCCAGACGGAGTAGAGGTGCCGCGGGCGCGACTCGCGCAGCTTCACGCGGAAGGTGTAGCGGCCGAGCACCTTGAGGCCTTCGACCTCGCGGTCGTAGTCGAAGGGCTTGCCGGTCTTGAGCGCCTCGTCGCGCAGCGCCTGCAGGCCGATGATGCCTTCGTCTTCCAGCGACTGCTGGCCCGGCGACTTGAGCTTCGGGTCGTAGACGCGCTTGACCGAATACACGTAGTCGGCGGCCACCAGCTCGCGCTTCTTGCCGTTGAAGGCCGGGTCGTCGGCGAAGTAGATGCCCGGCTTGATGCGAAAGACGAAGGTCTTGTAGTCGTCGCTGATCTCGGGCATGGCCACGGCCGTCGACGGCTTGAGCTTGTAGGGCCGCGCGAGGTGGTCGTAGGCGAGGGGAGCCTCGAAGATGTGGGCGGTGACGATGCGCGAGTAGATGTCGCTGATCTGCGCCGGGTCGAAGCCGGTTTCGGCCACGGGGAAGGCGTAGCGCAGCACCTTGGGCGGCACGGCCGCCGTGGGTGTTTGAGCGGCCACGCCGCTCGCGAGCAGCGCCGCGCCGGCCAGCCAAGCAGCCACCACCAGGCGCTTCATCGGCGCGCCTCCTGCTGGCGCGCCACGTCGATGTCGATCCATTTCCAGAACTCGCGGACAAAGTTGTTGCGGTGATAGCCGATCACCCACGGGTGCGACAGGTCGCTGAAGATGCGGTGCACATGGAACTTGTAGGGCGCGTAGGCGACGATCAGGCGCTGTGCCTCGTCCATCGCGGCCTGTCGCTCAGGGCCGTTGGGCAGGCGCTTCTGCAGCGCGAAGGCGCGGTTGTAGGCCGGCAGGTCGAAGCGCGACTTGTTCGACTGGCCCTTGCTGTTGCCGTCGCCGAGCGCGAGGAAGGTCTCGCCGTCGGGGGCCCCGGCCGACCAGCCCACGCCCCACATCATCAGCTTGCCGCTCGACGAGGCCTTGAGGTTCTCGGGCCAGGCGGCGACCTTGAAGGCGACGCGCACCTGGATCGCGTCCATGCTCTTCTTCCACAGCTCGGCGCCCTGGCGCGACGACTGGTCGGGCTGGGTCGCGTATTCGAGCACCAGCGGGCGGCCGTCGGGCAGGTCGCGCCAGCCGTCGCCGTCGCGGTCGACATAGCCGTAGAGGTCGAGCAGGGCCTTGGCGCGTGCGGGGTCGTGGTCGCTCATCTCGGTCTTGAGCGTGGGGTTGTGGCCCCAGGTGCTGGGCGAGATGGGGCCTTGCGAGGGCACCGCCTGGTTCTTGCGCAACAGTCGGATCTCTTTTTCCAGGTCGATCGCGAGCGACACCGCACGGCGCAGCGCCACCTTCTCCGGCGTGTAGCCGCCCACCACCGGGTCTTCCATGTTGAAGTACGACAGCGTCACGTCGGCGCGTGGGTAGCGCACGAGGGTGATGTCGCGCTTCTTCAGGTTCGGTGCGAGTTCGTTGCGGGGCATTGCGATGTCGGAAAAATCGTTCGGCACTTCCCACAGGATGTCGTGCTCGCCGTTGAGGAAGGCGAGCCAACGCGGCTGGTTCTCGGCGACGATGTCGATCTCGATGCGGTCGATCATCGGCAGGCGCCGGCCCTTGAGCTTCGCGACCGCCGCCTGCGCGATGGGGTCGCCAGCAGGCGCCTCTTCGTCGTAGACCTCTTCGCGGTAGGCGGGGTTCTTCTCGAGCACGATCTTCGAGGCGCGCCGCCAGCTGCTGAGCTTGTAGGGCCCGGTGCCCACCGGGTGCTCCATGATCTTGTCGCCATAGGCGTCGACCACCTCGCGCGCCACCGCGCCCCAGGCCGAGCCATCGGTGAATTCGAGCAGCAGGCGAGGGCGCGGCTCGGCGGTCTTCACCTGGAAGGTGTAGCGGTCGATCACCTTCAGGCCCTCGACCTCGCGCGCGTAGTCGAAGGGGGTCTTGTTCTTCAGCGCCTCGTTGCGCAGCTCGGTCAGGCCGACGATCTTTGCGTTGTCGAGGATGTAGAAGTTGGGGCTCTTCCAGCGCGGGTCGGCATGGCGCTTCCAGGCGTAGACATAGTCGGCGGCCACCAGCTCGCGCCGCTGTCCCTTGAAGGCGGCGTCGTCGGCGAAGTAGATGCCGGGCTTCAGCCTGAAGGTGAAGGTCTTGAAATCGGCGCTGACCTCGGGCATCGACGCCACCGTGTTGGCCCGGTAGCGGAACGGTCGCGCGAGGAATTCATACTGCAGCGGCGCTTCGAAGATGTTGGCCGCGATGGTGCGCGAATACAGGTCGGAGATCTGCGCCGGATCGAAACCGGTCTCGGCCACGCGGAACGAATAGCGCAGCACCTTGGGGGTGGCGTCGCCTTGTGCCCGCGCGGCGGGCGCCACAAGCACGACGAGCGCCATCAGGGCGGCACCGAGGCCACGCGTCATCGATCGGTCTCCTTGGAAGATTCGCGCCAAAGTCTAAGGTGGATGGACCGCACGGCGGCACGCAAGTTGCGTTGCCAGCGCTCGGGATTGCCCCGGGCAAACGCGGGGCGATTCCCGCGCAGACCTGCTTAGACTCGCGCTCGCACCGACTCAAGCCCACACGACGCCTCCACCACACATGGCCGCCTACGTCATCCGCCGCCTGCTGCAGATGATCCCCACGCTGCTCGGGGTCTTGCTGCTGGTCTTCTTCCTCTTCAAGGCGGTGGGCGACGACCCGGCCGTGATCCTCGGCGGCCTGAACGCCAGCAACGCGCAGATCGAGGCCATCCGGCAGCAACTCGGCCTCGACCAGCCCTGGTACGTGCAGCTCTGGATCTACCTGAAGGGCGTGGTCACCTTCAACTGGGGCAACAGCTGGGCCACCAACGAGGCGGTAAGCAACATCTTCGCCACACGCCTGCCGGCCACGCTGACGGTGATGGTGCCGATCCTCCTGCTCGACGTGCTGCTGGCCATCCCGATCGCGATGTGGGTGGCCTACCGGCGCGGCTCGCTGGCCGACCGCACGGCGATGGTGATCACGACCGTGGCGCTGTCGATCTCGTTTCTCGTCTACATCATCGTCGGCCAGTACGTGTTTGCCTTCCAGCTCGGCTGGTTCCCGGTGCAGGGCTGGAGCGACTCGGTGCTCACCAACCTCACGACCTACGTGCCGCTGCCGGCGCTGCTCGCGGTGATGGTGGGCGTGGCGCCGCAGCTGCGGCTGTACCGCAGCTTCTTCCTCGACGAACTGGGGCACGACTACGTGCGCACCGCCCGCGCCAAGGGCATGACCGAGAAGACGGTGCTCTTCCACCACGTGCTGCGCAACGCGATGATCCCCATCCTCACCAACGTGGCGCTGATGCTGCCGGGGGTCTTCGTCGGCTCGTTCCTGATCGAAGTGTTCTTCTCCATCCCCGGGCTCGGGCGCGAGATCATCCTGGCGGTGAACCGCGGCGACTACCCGGTGATCCAGTCGGTGGCGATCTACCTCGGCGTGCTGACGATGCTGATCAACCTGCTGGCCGACATCCTCTACAAGCTGGTCGATCCGCGGGTGGTCCTCAAATGAGCGCGGTCGTCGCCAATGGTGCGGTGCTGTCGGTGGCCTCCGACGGCGTGTGGGTCGCGGCCTGGAAGCGGCTGCGCGCCGACCGGGTGGGCCTCGCCTCGATGGTGGTCGTGCTGGGCTTCCTGCTGCTCATCGTGCTCACCGCGAGCGGCGTGGTGGCGGGCAACTGGCAGGCCGAAGTGGGCGTGGCCAACGCGCGGCCCACCTTCATGGGCCCGGCGCCCAAGGTCGAGTCGACCGCCATCGCGGTGCCCCAGGGCCCGAACATCGACCTCTCCGACGTGGACCCGCTGGCCCCGCGCTACAGGGAATGGGCCGAACGAGCGGCCCAGCTGCGCTCGGCCGACACCGTGAAGGCCGAGACGCTGCCCTTCGGCGGCGACCGGCTCGGCCGCGACGTGCTCGCCAAGGCGGCCAAGGGCACGCAGACCTCGGTGGTGGTGGGCCTGGTGGGCGCGGTGATCGCCGCGCTGATCGGCACCGTGCTGGGCGCGCTGGCCGGCTTCTTCGGGCGGCGCATCGGCGACTTTCTCGAGTGGCTCTACAGCGTCTTCACCGCGATGCCCGACATCCTGCTGCTGCTCGTCTTCGCGGTGGTCTTCGGCCGCGGCATCGGCAGCGTGGCGATCATCCTCGCGCTGGTCGGCTGGACCGGCGTGTACCGCCAGGTGCGCGCCGAGTTCATGAAGCATTCGGCGCGGGAGTACGTGCGCGCGGCCGAAGCGATCGGCGCGTCGACCACCTCGCGCATGTTCCGCCACATCCTGCCCAACGTGAGCCATGTGGTGCTGGTGCGCATGTCGCTCCTGGTGGTGGGCTTCATCAAGTTCGAGGTGATCCTGTCGTACCTGGGCCTGGGCGTCGGCGTCGACGACGTGTCGTGGGGCACGATGCTGCAGGAGGCGCAGAACGAGCTGATCCTCGGGCAGTGGTGGCAGCTGGTCGCCGCGACCGCGTTCATGGCGGTGTTCGTCACGGCGTTCTCGCTCTTCACCGATGCGCTGCGCGATGCACTCGACCCCAAACTGCGAGGCCTCGAATGAGCGCTCTGCTGTCGCTTCAGAACCTGCGCGTGTCCTTCCGCACCGGCAAGGCCGATGGCGTGGTGCAACGCTTCCAGGCGGTCGGCCGGGGCGACGAGGGCGTGAGTTTTGACATTCCTGAGAACACCACCGTGGCCCTCGTCGGCGAGTCGGGCTCGGGCAAGAGCGTGACCGCGATGTCGGTGCTCAACCTGCTGCCCGACAACGCCGAGCGTCAGGGCGCCATCACCTTCCAGGGCCGCGACCTGCTCGCCGCCACGCTGCCCGAGCTGCAGGCCCTGCGCGGCCGCGAGATCGCCTGCGTGTTCCAGGACCCGATGAGCTCGCTCAACCCGGTGTTCACCGTCGGCCACCAGCTGTGCGAGCCGCTCGTCAAGCACCTCGGCCTCAGCCCGCGCCAGGCGGTCACCCGCGCCGAAGCGCTGCTCCACGAAGTGGGCCTGCCCGAGCCGAAACGCCGCCTGTCCGCGTATCCGCATGAACTCTCGGGCGGCCAACAGCAGCGCGTGATGATCGCGATGGCCATCGCCTGCGAGCCCAAGCTGCTGATCGCCGACGAGCCGACCACCGCGCTCGACGTGACGATCCAGCGCCAGATCCTCGACGTGCTGGCGCGGCTCAAGCAGCAGCACCGCATGAGCATGCTCTTCATCAGCCACGACCTCGGCGTGGTGGGCGAGATCGCCGACCAGGTGGTGGTGATGCGCGGCGGCACCGTGCGCGAGCAGGGTGCGGTGGCGCGGGTGTTCGCCGCGCCGCAAGACCCCTACACGCAGGCGCTGCTCGCCTGCCGCCCGACGCTCGCCCACCGCGGTGCGCGCCTGGCCACCATCGACGACCACATCGCCGGTGTGGCGCCCAGGCTGGCCGCCCCGCCGAAGGACCCGAACGCGCCGGTGGTGATCCAAGCCACCGCGCTGCGCAAGAGCTACTGGCTGCGCCGGGGCATCTTCGGCCGGCGCGAGTTCCAGGCGGTGAAGGGTGCGAGCTTCACGCTGCGCCGCGGCCACACGCTCGGGGTGGTCGGCGAATCGGGCTCGGGCAAGACGACGATGGGCCTCGCGCTCCTGCGCCTGCACGACCCCAACGGAGGCCCGACCGGCGGGCAGGTGATGTTCGACGGGCGCGAGCTGCTCGGCCTGCCGCGCAGCGAGCTGCTTCCGATGCGCCGTCGCATCCAGGTCGTGTTCCAGAACCCGTATGCCTCGCTCAACCCGCGCTTCACCATCGGGCAGACGCTGGTCGAGCCGATGCGCATCCATGGCCTCGGCGCGAGCGATGCCGAGCGCCAGGACAAGGCGCGCAAGCTCGTCGCCAAGGTCGGGCTCGACGAAGCCACGCTGCACAAGTACCCGCACGAGTTCTCGGGCGGGCAGCGCCAGCGCATCGCCATCGCGCGCTGCCTCACGCTCGACCCCGAGGTGCTGGTGCTCGACGAGGCGGTGAGCGCGCTCGACGTGTCGGTGCAGGCCCAGGTGCTCAACCTGCTCAAGGACCTGCAGGACGAACTCGGCCTGGCCTATGTCTTCATCAGCCACGACCTCGCGGTGGTGCGCTTCATGGCCGACGAGGTGCTGGTGATGAAGGATGGTGAGGTGGTCGAGCAGGCGAGCGTGGCGCAGATCCTCGACGCTCCGCAGCAGGACTACACCCGCCGCCTGCTGGCCGCCGTGCCGCGCGGGCTGGCACCCGGCGCCGCGGCCGCCTGATCCGTCAAGCCACAGGGGCCGGCGCAGCCTGCAGGTGCACCTCGACGCAGGTGCCGATGCCGGCGGTGCTGGTCAGTGCGATGCGGCCTTGCTGGCGCTTGAGCAGCTGCTGCACCACCACCAGGCCGAGCCCGCTGCCGGGCGTGCGGCTGGCTTCCGCGCCCAGGCGGTTGAAGGGCTGGAAGAGCTGCGCCAGCTGGTCGGCGCGCAGGCCGTGGCCGGTGTCGTGCACCCGGATGCGCACCTCGTCCCCGAGCGACTCGCACGAGACCTTCACGTCGCCGCCGCGCCGGTTGAACTTGATCGCGTTCGACAGCAGATGCGCCAGCACCTGCGACAGCCGCCGCGGGTCGGCGAGCACATAGAGCGCATGCTCGGGCAGGTCGGCCCGCACCTGCACCTGCTGGCGCTCGGCCATCGGCCGCAGGCGCTCGACGCTCACCTGCACCGCCGCCCCCAGCAGCACCGGCTGCAGCGGCAGCGCCTGCGGCGCCGCGTCGTCCGATTCGCTCAGGTCGAGGATGTCGTCGATCAGCGCCAGCAGATGGCGCCCGGCGTCGATCACATGCTCGACGCGGGCCGCCTGCCCCGCCGTCAGCGGCTCGCGCGGGTCGGTGTGCAGCAGCTCGGCAAAGCCCAGCACGGCGTTGAGCGGTGTGCGCAGCTCGTGGCTCACGCGTGAGAGAAATTCGCTCTTGGCGCGGCTGCCCCGTTCGGCGGCTTCCTTGTCGAGCATCGCCTGGGCGGCCAGCACCTCGCGCGTCACGTCGCGCAGCGTGCCGATCAGGCGCGGCCCGACGTCGCCGTCGGCCGGGCGCATGCGGGCCACCGCCTCGACGTGGCGCGCACTGCCGTCTACGAGCAGCACGCGGTAACGCACCGTGGTCGAAGTGGGACTCGACGTCGCCTGCGCAAGGCTCTGGCGGAAGTGCGGCTCGTCTTCGGGGTGGATGCGCGACAGCGTGAGCTTGCCGCCTTCGAGTTCGAGTGGCTCGGGCGGCAGGCCGTAGACCGCCGCACCCCGCGCGTCGATGCGGGACAGCTTGGTGTGCAGGTCCCATTCGAAGAGGCCGATGCCGGCGGCGTCGGCGGCGAGCGTCCAGCGCTCGTTGGCGAGCAGCAGCTCGTGTTCGGCGTGCGCCTGGGCGCGCATCAGGCGATGGGTGAGCCACGCCGCGGCAGCGGTGAGCAGCACCGCCAGTGCGAGCGTGACCGCCAGCACCAGCCGGCCCACGGTGCGCGAGGCTTCGCCGAGCGTGGCCGAGAAACGCTTTTCCAGATCGGTGAGGCGCTGGTTGAGGCGCGGCAGTTCGGCGGCCAGTGCGTTGAATTCGCGCGAGCGGGTGTCGCCCGCCGACACCCGCTCCTGGATCTCGCGGCCGAGCGCTGACAGCTGCGCGATCTGCTGATCGGCCTCGGCCCAGATGTCGATGGCCGCCGCCATGAAGCTCACGTGGCGGAAGCGCACGAAGAGGTTGACCATGCCGTCGACATCGTCGGGGTGGTTGCCGCCGGCGAGAAATCCCTGGCGTGCGGCCTCGCGGTCGGGCGGCTTCTGTTCGAGCGCCAGGCGGGCGCGACGGTCACCGAGCGGCACCGCCAGCGCCTCCTCGAACTGGCGGTACTCCTGCGCGTCGCGCGTGGCGATGTAGCGCTCGAGGTGGTAGACGGCGTCTTTCTGGGCCTTGGACCACAGGCTTTCACCGCCCACGTAGGCACGTGCCGCCGAGAGCAAATCGATGCTCAGCACGGTGAGGCCCGCGAGCAGCGCCACCACCCCGAGCAACGGGCCCACGACCGCCGCCCACCGCTTGCGCCCCAGCACCCGCGCGTCGTGCCTCACACGTCCTCTCCCAGCGTCGCGATCTGCCGGGTTGTACACGGGGCGCCCGGGGCTGTCGATGCGAGTCCATGCCTTTTGTGAGGCACGTCACGCAAGGGGAAAACCACACGCCAGGCAGGGGCTTGACACTTCGCACGATCGTGCGAACATAGTGCCCATGGAAACCAAGACCGAACGCAGCGAGCTGACGCTGGCCGCGATCCTCGACACCTCGCTCGCGATGGCCGCCGCCGATGGGCTCGACAGCCTCACCATCGGGGAAGTGGCCAAGCGCCTGGGCCTCTCGAAGAGCGGCGTGTTCTCGCGCATCGGCTCGCGCGAGGCGCTGCAGGCCGCGGTGATCGACGAGTACGGCCGCCGGTTCCTGGCCGATGTCTTCACCCCCGCGATGCGCGAGCCGCGCGGGCTGCCGCGGCTCAACGCGATCATGCGGCTGTGGATGCAGCGCGCCCGCGACGTCGAGATCAAGATGGGCTGCCTCTACAGCGCCGGTGCCTTCGAATTCGACGACCGCGAAGGACCGCTGCGCGAGCTGCTGCTCACCCACGTGCAACGCTGGCGCTCGGCGCTGCGGCGCACGGTGCTGCAGGCGGTGGAGGTCGGCCACCTGCCGGCCGACCTCGACCCCGACCAGCTCGTGTTCGAGATCGACGGCCTCTTCGTGGCCTTGATGCGCGAAGCGCGTTTCCTGCGCGACCCGCGCGCCGCCGACCGCGCCTGGACCGCCTACGAGCGGATCATCCGCTCGCTGCAAGTTTCTTCCCCACGTTGATCCGGCCTGTGAGGGACCCTTCGACGTTTTTGCTGGCCTCACTTCGCACGATCGTGCGACAAAGGAGTTGAACCATGTTGATCGTTGTACTGCTCGGACTCGTGGGCGCGCTGGTCTGGGCCGGCGCCTGGGTGCAAGGGGTGTGGCCCTCGGTGCCGCGACGCAATGCCGATTTCGAACTGGGGGCCTGAGATGACGACCCCGACCGTGGCCGCAGCAGCGGCGGCCAACCCCGCCGCGGCCTTCTATGCCGGCCTCGTCGCGCGAAGCCTGGGACGGGCGTTGCGCCTGTCGCAGTCGGTCGCGCCAGGCGCCTCGACGCGGCTTGCGCTGCGGCTCTTCTTCACCCCGATGCCGCTCAAGCTCGCGGCGCGGCGGCGCCCGGTGCCGCCCGGCTGGCAGGTGGAGCACTGGCCCTTCGAGCAGGGCACGATGGCGGTCTACCGCCGCGTCCCGGAAGGCGAGGGCGAGCGACCCACCGTGCTGCTGGTGCACGGCTGGGCCGGCGACGCGCAACAGATGCGCGCGCTGGCCGACGCGCTCCACGCGGCCGGGCTCGACCCGGTGATGCTCGACTTCCCGGCGCACGGACGCAGCGCCGGCTGGCGCGCCACGCTGCCGCAGTTCACCCGGGCGCTGTGGGCGGCCTCGGCCCGGCTCGGGCCGCTGCACGGGGTGGTCGCGCATTCGCTCGGCGCGGTGGCCGCGGCGCATGCGGCGGCCAGCGGCCTGCCGGTCCAGCGCCTCGCGCTGCTCGCACCGTCGCCGCCACCGGCACTCTTTCTTCAATGGTTTGCGCGCAGCCTCTCGCTCGGCGACAGCCTGCCGCAGCGCATGGGCCTGGCGATCGAGCGGGTGGAGGGTGTGCCACTGCAGCGCTTCGACCCCGGCTGGCTCGGCCCGCGCGTGGCCCAGCCGACGCTGGTCGTGCACGACGAGAACGACCGCGTGTCGCCACTGGCCGTGGGCCAACGGCTGGCGCAGGCGGTGCGCGGCGCGACGCTGGTCGTCACCCGCACCCTCGGCCACCGGCGGGTGCTGGCCGATGCGGCGGTGCTGAAGGCCGTCACCGCTCACCTGCAGGCCGACGGGCGACCAAACGGGTCAGGGATGTAACGCCCCGCTTACGCTTGGGCCACAAAACGGCTGCGCCGACCATCAAAACGCGGCTGGCGCTGTCGAAAGTCTCACGAAAAAGCGCAAGTCAGCACTGGCACGGAAGCTGCGCCTGAGGTCGCATACCGCCGCACGAGCCCTCCCCGAGGCCCCTGCGAGCGAGACACCACAGGACGTCGTGACATGCCGCTGTTCCATCGCTCTGCCTCCTCTGCTTCCCAAGCATCGCGCCGTGTGCGCCCGGCCGCCCCGAGCTGCCGTGGCGGTGCCTCGTCGATGCTGCGCCTGGCCCAACCGGCCGCGCCGCGCCAGGCCGACCTGAGCAGCTGGCTCAGCCGCGCCGCCAGCGTGCTGGCCCCACCGGCCGCACAGTCGCTGGCCGTGCGCGCGAGCGAATTCGCCCCCAGCCGCTGGCTGGTCGGCCACTGACCTGACGACAAGAGGGCGCCGCCATGAACGAGCCGCAGAGCGTGTCCCGCGTGACCCTGCCGAGCACGGCACGTGCGCCGGTGCAGCGGCGCGTCGCCCCCGATTCGAGCTGGGCCACGCTGCCCGCCGACCGTTCGTTCAAGGTGCTGCAGCCCAGCCGCACGCCGGCGCAGCTGTCGCTGTTTCCGCCGCCAGGGCTCAACCCCCGCAACGGCCGCTGAGTTTTCGTAGTCCGAGTTTTGTTGGTTTAGTGAGAGAGGGTTTTTCGACGTGTGACGTCCGAGGGAAGCGGGCAACCTGGGGTGGATGAGAGCGAGCTCCCAGAACCTGTCCCGCTTCCCTATTTTTTTGGCCGCTTGTCGAGAGCGTCATCCCCCATGACGCACTGATCCCCCGGGCTCCTACACTGCCGCGCACCACAGCGCGTGCAAGGAGCCTTCATGAGCCTCTTCCCCGAATGGCGCGTCAAGCGCCCCGTTCCCGGCATCGTGGTCGCGCCCGATGAGCGCCTGCCCTGGCCGCAGACGTTTGCGATGGGCGTGCAGCACGTGATCGCGATGTTCGGCGCCACGGTGCTGGCGCCGCTCTTGATGGGCTTCGACCCCAACGTCGCCATCCTGATGAGCGGCGTGGGCACGCTGATCTTCTTCTTCATCGTGGGCGGCCAGGTGCCGAGCTACCTCGGCTCGAGCTTCGCCTTCATCGGCGTGGTGATCGCCGCCAGCGGCTACGCCGGCAAGGGCGCCAACGGCAACCTCGGCGTGGCGCTCGGCGGCATCATCGCCTGCGGCGTGATCTACACGCTGATCGGCGTGCTGGTGCATTTCACCAACGAGCGCCACTTCCGCTCCAGCACCATCGCCGGGCTGGAGGTCGACGAGGTGGAGCAGGGCCGCGCGGTGCACTGGATCGAGCGCCTGATGCCCCCCGTCGTCACCGGCTCGGTGGTCGCGGTGATCGGCTTGAACCTCGCCAGCGTGCCGATCAAGAACATGGCACCGACCGCGTTCGATGCGTGGATGCAGGCCGTCACCTTCGTGAGCGTCGGCCTCGTCGCGGTGTACACACGCGGCATGGCGCAGCGGCTCCTGATCCTGGTCGGGCTGATCGCAGCGAGCGTGGTCTACGGCGTGCTGACCAACGGCTTCGGCCTGGGCAAGCCGATCGACTTCTCGGCCGTCGCCGCCGCACCGTTCATCGGTCTGCCGAAGTTCGCCGCGCCGGTGTTCAGCGGTGAGGCGATGCTGCTGATCGCACCCGTGGCGCTGATCCTCGTGGCCGAGAACCTCGGCCACATCAAGGCGGTGAGCGCGATGACCGGGCGCGACCTCAACCCGATGCTCGGCCGCGCCTTCATCGGCGACGGCGTGGCCACCGTCGTGAGCGGTGCCGCCGGCGGCACGGGCGTCACCACCTACGCCGAAAACATCGGCGTGATGGCGGCGACCAAGATCTACTCGACGGCGATGTTCGTCGTGGCGGCGCTGATCGCCATCGTGCTCGGCTTCAGCCCGAAATTCGGCGCGCTGATCCAGACCATTCCGCTCGCGGTGATGGGCGGCGTGAGCATCGTCGTCTTCGGCCTCATCGCGGTGGCGGGGGCGAAGATCTGGGTCGACAACCAGGTCGACTTCAGCGACAACCGCAACCTGCTCGTCGCGGCGATCACGCTCATCCTCGGCACCGGCGACTTCACGCTCAAGTTCGGCGGCTGGGCGCTCGGCGGCATCGGCACCGCCACCTTCGGGGCGATCGCGTTGTGGGCGCTGCTCGGGCGCCGGAAGGCCGATCAGGCCTGAACCGGCTGCGCGCCCACCGGGTGCGCTTCGGGCAGGGTGGCGGTGAAGCAGCTGCCCACGCCCACCGTGCTCTCGACGGTGAGGCGCCCGCCCATCACCTGCATCAGCCGCTGCGTGATCACAAGGCCGATGCCGGTGCCTTCGATGCCGCTGCGCTCGATGCCCAGCCGGTTGAAGGGCTCGAACAGGTGCTCCTGCTGCGCGGCGCTGAGGCCGATGCCGGTGTCTTGCACCTGCAGCAGCACCTGGCCGTCGACGCGCACCGGCCAGCGCACCACCACGCTGCCGCCCGGCCGGTTGTACTTGATCGCGTTGCTGAGCAGGTTGACCAGCACCTGCCGCAGCCGAAGGTGGTCGGCCCGCACGCAGGTGGTGATGGCCGCCAGTTCGCGCTGGCTGCGGTCGACCTGCATCGTGACGCTGGCCTCGGCGGCGGCATTGGCCACCAGCGCCATCGCCTCGCTGACGACGAGGTAGACGGGCACCACCGCGGGCGTCAGCGAGACACCGCCGCTCTCGATGCGCGAGAGATCGAGCACGTCGTTGATCATCGCGAGCAGGTGTGCGCCGGCCTGCGAGATGTGTTCGACGCGGGCGCGCTGCGCGGGCGTGAGCGGCTGCGCGGTGTCGAGCACCAGCAGCTGCGCGAAGCCGAGCACCGCGTTGAGCGGCGTGCGCAGCTCGTGGCTCATGCGCGAGAGGAACTGCGTCTTGGCCGCATTTGCGCGCAGCGCGGCCTGGGCGGCCAGCTCGTTCTCTTCGGCGCGTTTGCGCGCGGTGGCGTCGATGATCAGGCCGCGCAGCAGGCGGCGGCCGTCTTCGCTTTGCAGCACGGTGACGAGGCTGCTCATCCACAGCACCCGCCCGTCGGCGGCGATGAAGCGGTACTCGATCGACTGCGGCGAGCCCGCCAGCTGCACCGCGATGACCTCGTTCACCGCGCGGTCGCGGTCGTCGGGGTGCACCTGCCGGGACCAGAACTTCCGCTCCATCCAGCGCTCCGGCGCGAAGCCGGTGATGGCCTCGGCCTTGTCACTCACGTAGGTAAAGCGGCGCTCTTCGAAGTCGGCCTCCCAGAAGATGCCGTCGACCGAGTTCACGAGATCGAGAAAGCGCTGCTGGCTGCTGCGCAGCGCGGCGTCGGCCTGCATGCGCTCGGTGGTGTCTTCGGCCACCACGATCAGGTAGTCGGGGCTGCCGTCGGCCTTGCGCACGAGCGTGGTGTTCGCATTCACCCAGACCGCGTGTCCCTCGGCGTGCAGAAAGCGCTTGGCGCTGTGATAGCGCGGGAATTCGCCGGCCAGCAGGCGCGCACGCAGCGTGCGCTCGGCGGGCAGGTCGTCGGGGTGCGTGACCTGATCGGTGTGCAGCTTCAGCTGCGCGTCGCGCGTGCGCCCGAGCATGTCGCACATGCGCTGGTTGACCATGCGCGGCATGCCGTCGAGCGAGAGTTCGACGATGCCCACGCCGGCCAGGTCGACGGTGGCCTGCAGCTGCACCTGCTGCGCGCGCAGCGCCTGCTCGGCCGCGGTGCGCTCACGCTCGGCACGCACCGCACCCATGATGGCCGCCACGCTGGTGAAGAGCGGCTGCAGGCGCTCGACCAGCGCCTGGTCGTAGCCACCGTCGCGGTTGGCCAAGCCGAGCTGGCCGACCATCTCGCCGCCGTGGAAGAGCGGCACGCCAAGGAACGAGCGCATCGGCGGGTGCCCCGCCGGCAGGCCGCCGCCACGCCGCGGGTCCAGGCCCGGCTTGTTGGCGATGACCACCTCGCCCGTGCGCACCGCGTGGCCAAAGAGGGTCTGCAGGTTGTGGAATTCGAGTGCGTCGCCTTCACCGCCGCGCAGGTGGCGCTCCACCAGCGCCCGTGTGGCGTCGTTCCAGGAGATGTCGGTCAGCACCTCCATGCGCAGGAAGGGCTGGCCCTGCTCATCGTGCAGCACGGCGGCCATGAAGCCGTACTCGCTGCCGGTGCAGTCGAGCAGGTCGACCAGCAGCGGGTCGAACACCTCGCGCGGCGGCGCCGCGCGGATATAGCGGGACTGCACCCGCCCGATGATCGCAGCGAGGTCTTGCGGGCTCACGGGTGGTTCACTCAAGGTCTTCACGCCGCGGTGCAGTGGTCGACCCACTTTGGCACAGCCCTCTGGGCTTGGGAAGTGCTGCCCCTGCTCGAAATACCCACTATTGCCGCGCCGCTTCGCTGTTGCACACTGAGGTGGTCACTGCCTCGGAGTCTTGTCGCATGCCTTGCCCCAAAGCTGTTCCAAACTGGATCAACCGCCGCCAAGCGCTGGCCGCTGGTGCTGCCGTCGTGGCGGCACCCGGCGCCTGGGCGCAGGGTGCCTGGCCCGCCGCGAAGCCGGTGCGCATCGTCGTGCCCTTCGCCCCCGGCGGCACCACCGACATCCTTGCCCGCGCGCTGGCCCCCGAGCTGAGCCGCGCCTTCGGCCAGTCGTTCGTCGTCGAGAACAAGCCGGGTGCGGGCGGCAACGTGGGCGCCGACCTGGTGGCCAAGTCACCGGCCGATGGCTACACACTGCTGATGGGCACGGTGGGCACGCACGGCATCAACCAGTCGCTGTACCCCAAGATGCCCTTCGACCCCATCAAGGACTTCGCCCCCGTCACGCTCGTGGCCGGCGTGCCCAATGTGCTGGTGATGAACCCGGCGCGCGCCGAGGCCGCCAAGATCAACTCGGTGGCCGATCTCATCAAGTACGCAAAGGCCAACCCCGGCCGGCTCAACATGGCGTCGAGCGGCAACGGCACCTCGATCCACCTCTCGGGCGAACTCTTCAAGAGCATGACCGGGACCTTCCTCGTGCACTTCCCCTACCGCGGCTCGGGCCCGGCACTGCTCGACCTGATCGGCGGCACGATGGACCTGATGTTCGACAACCTGCCCTCGGCCATGCCGCACATCAAGGCCGGCAAGTTGAAAGCACTGGGCGTGACCACCGCGCAGCGCAGCGCGGCACTGCCCGACGTGCCCACCATCGCCGAGGCTGGCGTGAAGGGCTTCGAGGCCAGCTCCTGGTTCGGCCTGCTCGCGCCTGCCGGCACCCCGGCCGACATCGTCAACCGCGTGCAGCAGGAAGCGGCCAAGGCGCTCGGCGCACCCGAACTCAAGGAGCGGCTGCTCGCGCAAGGCGCCATCCCGAGCGGCATCAAACCGGCCGAGTTCGCGGCCTACATCGCGGCCGAGACCAAGAAGTGGGAGCAGGTGGTGAAGGTGTCGGGCGCGAAGGTGGACTGAGGCGGACTCCGCTCAGATGCCGGGGTAGAGCCGTTTCAGGTCGGCCACCATCGCACGCGCTTCCTCTTCGGTGCTGGGCAGCACCTTCTCGTCTTCCTTGATGCGCCGGATGTTCTCGGCCATCACGCGCAGCTGGCCCACGGTCTCGACCGTGGCGTCGTCGAGCTTGCCCTTGGGCAGCGCGTCCACCACCTTCAGCAGCACCTCGCTCAGCTTGCCGATCTGCCGGCCGTAGGACGCCACTTCCCGCAGCACCCGGATCTCGACCTGCGCGTCCTTCGCGCGAAACACCAGGCTCGGGCTGATGTCCTGCGTCACCGAGCCGCTCAGCGGCCAGTGGATGTTGGGACTGAAATTCCAGTTCGATGTGGGCATGGCGGGTCTCCCTGAGTGGATCGCGGCATGGTGCGGCGCAGCATGCCGCGCGTCAAGCTGGCGCAAAATCAACGCCACCTCTTGCCGATGCCCACACCCACGCCTTCCTACCGACGCGACAGCCTGCGCGACGACCTGCTCGCCGCGGCCATCGTCGCGGTGCTGCTGATCCCGCAAAGCCTCGCGTATGCGCTGCTCGCCGGGCTGCCGCCGCAGGTGGGGCTGTACGCGAGCGTGTTGCCGCTGGTCGCCTATGCGCTGGTCGGTGCCAGCAGCGTCAACGCCGTCGGCCCGGCCGCGGTGCTCGCACTGATGACGCTGCAGGCCATCGCTCCGCTCGCGGGTCAGGTCGACCCGGCCGCGGCGGCGCTGGTGCTCGCCTGCGAGGTGGGGCTGCTGCTGGCGCTTGCCGCCGCGCTCAAGCTCGACGCACTCGCCGCCCTCTTGAGCGCGCCGGTCCTGCAGGGCTTCTCGGTCGGCGCGGCGATCTCGATCGCGCTGTCGCAGCTGCCGGCGCTGCTGGGCAGCCCGGCGCAGGGCGTTCACCTGCGCGCCTTGCTCAAGAGCTGGTGGGAGGCCGCACAAACCGGCCCGGTGCTGCACCTGGCCACCGCGGCCTTCGGGCTGGGTGCGCTGGTGCTGTTGCTGGTGGCGCGCCGGCACCTGCAGCCGCTTGCAGCACGTTGGCTCCGCCATGACCTCGCACAGCTCGTGGGCCGCGCCGCGCCGCTCGCCGTCATCGCCCTCGCGATCGCCCTGGCCTGGGCACTGGCCTCGCCGTCGCACGGTGTCGCCGTGGTGGGCGCCTTGCCGACGCTGCAGCTTCCACTCGGCCTGCCTCTGCTCGACGCCGATCTCTGGCTCGCACTGCTGCCCTCGGCTACGCTGCTCGCGCTCGTCACCTTCGTCAGCAGTTTCGCGGTCGCCGAGCGCCTGGGGCTGCAGCGTGGCGAGCACGTCGACGGCCGGCGCGAGCTGGCGGGCCTGGCGGCGGCCAACCTGGTGGCGGGGGTGTCGGGTGGCATGCCGGTGGGCGGCAGCTTTTCGCGCAGCGCCCTCAACGCCGACGCCGGCGCCCGCACCCGCTGGGCCGGTGCGTGGACAGCACTCCTGCTCGCGCTCGCCGCGCTGCTGCTGGCCGCGCCACTCGCCTGGCTGCCACGCGCCGTGCTGGCCGCCACCATCGTGGTGCCGGTGCTCGCCGCCGCCGAGTGGAAGGCTTTCGGCCAGGCCTGGCGCTACTCGCGCCGCGAGGCGCTGCTGATGGGGTTGGTGGCGGCCATCACCGTGCTGCACACCGCGCAGTGGGCGCTCGGCGTGGGGGTGGTGATCTCGATCGCGTTGCTGCTGCAGCACGCCGCGCGTCCGCATGCGGCGCTGATCGGCCGCGTGCCGGGCACCGAGCACTACCGCAACGTGGAGCGCTACGCGACCGAGCTGACCCCCGGCGTGCTCAGCCTGCGAGTCGACGAGAGCCTGCTCTTCCTCAACGCCCGCCAGTTGCCCGCACTCGTGGCGCGCCACCTCGATGCCCACCCCGACACCCGCCGTGTGGTGCTGCAGATGACCCCCGTCAACCGCATCGACCTGAGCGGCCTCGAAGCGCTCGCCACGCTGCAGACGGTGCTGCGCGAGCGCGGCATCCGGCTCGACCTGTCGGAAGTGAAGGGCCCGGTGCTCGACGGCCTGCGCGCGGCGCAGTGGTCACGCTGGTTTGCGGGCCGCCTCTACCTCAGCCACCACCAGGCGGTGCGTGACGAGCAGGGCATGGCGCCCTGAACCGGCCTACGGCCGGGTCACCACCACCGGCTTCTCGCGCACCGGCTTGCGCAGTGCCTCCTGCGCCAGGTCGCGCACCGAGCCGAGCGCAAGCGCGAGGAACGCCAGCGCGCAGAGTTTGTAGGTGACGCGTGCCCAGCGCAGACCTGCCCGCTTGAAGACACGGTCGACGATCGCGGCGCAGACGAAGCACCACAGGATCGAAGACGCCATGAAGCCGGCGAAGAACACGCCATAGTCGGCGCTCGTCGGTGCGGCCACGCCCACCGCGCCCATCGCACTGCCGAGCGCGGCCCAGTAGGCGACGTTCTGCGGGTTGGTCACCGACAGCATCACGCCGGACTTGAGGGCCCGCTGGCGCTGCGCCTCGCCCCCCAGCTCGAGGCTGAACTCGCGGCCGGCCGCGCGCCACGCATCGCGTGCGAGCCAGAGCAGGTAGGCCACGCCCGCGATGCCGATGGGCAGGCGCAGCGCGTCGAGCTGCAGCAGCAGGCCGATGCCCACCAGCCCCAGCACCGCCCACAGCGCGTCGCCCACCAGCGAGCCGATCTGCACCGCCAAGGCCGGCCGGAAGCCGCCGTGCACACCTTGCTTCACCGTCTCGGCGAAGACGGCGCCCGGGGTGGCGTTGAAGATGAGGCCGAGCAGGAAGGCCGAGACGAAGAGCATGGTCATGCCGGTGACTGTAGCGGCCGCGCCCTCAGCCTTCTGTCACCTGCAGCCACTTGAGCCGCGCGGACGCGCCGCTCTTGATCGTCACCTGCGCCTTGCGGCAGCCGAAGTGGCGCGCCACCAGGGCGATCAGCTCCTCATTCGCCTTGCCGTCGACCGGCGGCGACTTGAGCTGCGCGAGCCAGGTGCCGTCCGCCTGCAGCGCGAGGCTGCTCGCGCGGGCGTTCGGCTTGACCTTCACCTGCAATGTCTTCATCGCGCCGCACTGTAAGCGTCACGGCAGGCGCATCTCCCACGATTCCCACGCCGTGTCGGGCGCGCCGCCCCAACGCTGGTAGAGCCGCTGCGCCGCCCCGTTGCCCGGCAGCACCAGCCAGCGGATGCGGCCGGCGCCGATCGCCACCGCCTCGGCGCGAACGCCATCCAGCAGCTTCTCGGCCACCCCTTGGCGACGGCGGCGCACATCGACGTACAGCTCCTTCAGCACGACGGTTGGCCGCAGGTCGTAGGTGAAGGGCGTGACGACCAGCACCGCGTGGCCGCACAGCGCGCCGTGCACGTCTTCAGCCACCAGGGCGGTGAACTGCTTCGCGCCCTTGCCCGCGAGGCCGCGCACCAGCAGGTCGTCGGCGGTGACACGGAAGTCCGCGGCATAACCTTCGAACACCGCCAGCGCGTGCATCGAGGCGAGCAGCGGCACCACGTCGCGCGCCGTGGCGCGGCGCACCCTCACGGCGCCGGGCCTTCCTTGAGCTGGAACCCTTCGTCGAGCCAGCCGGTCGCCCCGCCGATCATCAGCTTGACCTTGCGGCCGAGCTTGGCCAGGCGCAGCGCACCCTTGTGGCCGCCGTTGCAGTGCGGGCCGGCGCAGTAGGTGACGAAGAGCGTGTCCATCGGCCACTCGGCCATCTTCGACTCGACGATCTTGCCGTGCGGCAGGTTCAGCGCACCGGGCACGTGGCCCCTGGCGTAGAGATCGGGGCTGCGCACGTCGAGCAGCACGAAGTCCTGCTGGCCGGTGCTCATGGCGTGGTGCACGTCCCAGCAGTCGGTCTCGAATTCGAGCGCCGACTGGAAATGCTCGACGGCACGGTGCGCGGCGGCGGGGGCGACCTGGCTGACGGTGGATGGCATGTGGTTCCTCTCCTGGTGTTGACGTTGCGATGGCTTCAGTGTGCGTTCGCCCCCGCAAATTCAACAGTGGCTGGAATGACAACGGCCGGTAAGATTGCGACATGCCGAAAACCCCGCAGCACCTCGTCGCGATCCTTGCCTACGACCAGCTCTGCACCTTCGAGTTCGGCTGCGCGGTCGAGCTCTTCGCGCTGCAGCGGCCGGAGCTCGGCGTCGAGTGGTACCGGCATGCGGTGTGCGCCATCGAGCCCGGCCCGCTGCGCGCGATGGGCGGGCTGACGGTCGAAGCACCGCACGGCCTCGCCACCTTGCGGCGGGCCGACACCATCGTCGTGCCCGGCTGGCGCGATGCCGACGAAACCCCACCGCCAGCGCTGCTGAAGGCGCTGCGCTCGGCCCATGCACGCGGGGCACGCGTGACCTCGATCTGCTCGGGCGTCTTCGTGCTGGCGCACGCAGGCCTGCTCGGCGGCAAACGGGTCACCACCCATTGGCGCTATGCCGACAAGCTCGCACAACGTTTCCCCGACGTGCAGGTCGACGCCAGCGCGCTCTACATCGACGAGGGCCAGGTCATCACCTCGGCCGGCTCGGCTGCCGGCCTCGACATGCTCTTGCACCTGGTGCGCCGCGACCACGGCGCCAAGGTCGCCAACCTGGTGGCGCAGCGGCTCGTGATGCCGCCGCACCGCGAAGGCGGGCAGGCGCAGTTCGTGCCGCGCCCGATGCCGCGCGACGAAGAAAGCCCGATCGCCCGCCTGATCGACCTGATGCGCGCCAACCCGCGCGCCGGGCACACGCTGCCCACGCTCGCCGCCCATGCCGGCCTGAGCGTGCGCACCCTGCAGCGCCAGTTCAAGGACGCGACCGGCCAGACGCCGCTCGAATGGCTGGTGCGCGAACGCATCTCGGTCGCCAAGGAGCTGCTGGAGTCGCACGCCGGGCTCGACATGGAGCAGGTGGCCGAACTGGCCGGCTTCGGCTCGCCCGAGTCGCTGCGCCGGCATTTCCGGCTGCAGGGTTTGCCGGCACCGACGACGTTCCGGCGGCAGTTCGCGGTGGCGTCCTGAGGGCCATCAGGCCCTCACGGCACGCCCATCTCACGCAAGCCGGCCAGCGCGGGCTCCAGCTGGCGCTGCACGGCCTGCAGCAACGGTTCAAGGGTCGTCACGTCACGGCGCAGGCGACACGACTCTTCCAGCACGGAGGCGGCGCGCTGCAGGGCCGGCATGCCGAGGCTGCCGGCGACGCTCTTGAGGTCATGGGCGAACCGGGTCGCGGCATCCCAGTCGCCTCGATCGCAGGCGTCACGGAAGCGCGCGACGAAATTGAGCTCGCGGTCGCGGAACATCCCCAGCAGTCGCCGGTACAGCGCCTCGTCGCCCATGACGGCGGCGAGGCCGGCGCGCACATCCACCGCGGGCGCCTCCGCCTCCTGCGACGCGGGGCTCGGCGCTGCGGGGTGGACCCACCGCGCCAGCGTGGCGAACAGGTCATCAACGCGGATCGGCTTGGCCACGTGGTCGTTCATGCCCGCTTCGAGCACCTTGTGGCGGTCGCCGGCCATGACGTTGGCGGTCATCGCGATCACCGGCAGGTCTTTCAATTCAGGGCGACGACGCAGCGCTCGCGTCGCCTCATAGCCATCCATCACCGGCATCTGGCAGTCCATCAGCACGGCATCGAAGCGGTCGCTTTCCAGGATCTCCAGCGCCTCGCGGCCGTCTCCGGCGATGTTGACGACGATGCCCGCGCGGTTGAGCAGGTCGCGCGCCAGCTCCTGGTTGATGGGGTTGTCTTCGACCAGCAGCACGCGGGCGCCGGTGAGTCCGGCCTGGCGCGCCTGCAGCAGCTCCTGGCGCTGCTCGCTGCGGCTGGGCCCGGCACGCGGACGGCCGAGCGCGGTGGCGCAGGCATCCAGCAGGCCCGAGGGCGTGACCGGCTTCGACAGCAGTCCGGCCACGTGCACACCGCGGGCGGCGAGCTGGCGTTCGGCCTCGCCGCGGCTGAAGGCGGTGACCATCAGCACCGTCGGAGGGCCATGCCGGTCGGCGGCGCTCTCCAGCCGCTCGAGGCAGCCGATGCCGTCGAGGCCGGGCATGTGCCAGTCCAGCAGCAGCAGCTTGAACGGCCGGTCCTGCGCGTCGGCCTGTGCCACCGCCTGCAGCGCCGCGGCGCCATCCGCGGCCGTCTCGGCCTGCAGGCCGAAGGCCGTCGCCAGCGTGCGCAGGAGCTCGCGCGCCGCCGGGTGGTCGTCGACGACGAGCACGCGCATGCCCTGCAGGTCGGCGTCCTGCGGCGCCGGAGGGGCGTGGGGTTGCAGGCCGAAGGGCACGCTGAAATGGAAGCAGCTCCCGCGGCCGGGCTCGCTGTCGACGCCGATCTCGCCGCCCATGCGCTCGACAAGGTGGCGGCAGATCGCCAAGCCCAGCCCGGTGCCGCCATAGCGCCGGCTGGTCGAGGCATCGGCCTGCGTGAAGGGCTGGAACAGGCGCGAGCGGGCCTCGGGCGAGAGGCCGATGCCGGTGTCGCGCACCTCGAAGCGCAGCGTCACGCGCTCGCCATCGCGCGAGCCCTCGGTCACCGCCACCGTGACCTCGCCGCGGTCCGTGAACTTGACGGCGTTGTTGCTCAGGTTCAGCAGCACCTGGCCGAGCCGCGACGGGTCGCCCACGAGGGCGGTCGGCAGCCCGGGCGGCAACTCGAACAGCAGCTCCAGCCCCTTTTCCTCGGCCCGCATGCCCACCAGCGTGGCGAGCTGGTCCAGCACGTCGCCCAGGGTGAAGGGGATGTCCTCGATCTCCAGCCGGCCGGCTTCGATCTTCGAGAAGTCGAGGATGTCGTTGATGATCCCGAGCAGCGACTCGGCTGCGCGGTGCACCTTGTCGATGTAGTTGCGCTGGCACGCATCCAGCCCGGTTTGCAGCGCCAGGTACGACATGCCGAGGATGGCGTTCATCGGCGTGCGGATCTCGTGGCTCATGTTGGCGAGGAACTCGCTCTTGGCCCGCGTGGAGGCTTCTGCGGCATGCTGGGCGCGGGCGAGCTCTTCGGTGCGTTCGAGCACGCGCCGCTCCAGGTCTTCGGCCAGCGCGCGCGCGGCGCGTTCATGCTCGTCGAACCGGCGGTGCAGGTGGTGCACACGCCAGCGGTACACGAGCCAGAGCGTCGCGAGCAGCCCCGCGCCGGCCAGGAGGATGAACGGCCACCTCGCGTACCACGGCGGCGGAACGTTCAGGCGCAGCGCAGGCGAGCTTTCGTTCCAGTCGCCGCGGGGGCCGCGCGCCTGGACCCTGAAGGTGTAGTCACCCGGCGGCAGCGTCGTGTACGTCGCGCTGCGCCGGGTGCTGTCGGTCTCGTTCCATTTCGCTTCGAGCCCATCCAGGCGGTACCGGTAGCGCGTGCGCACCGGGTCCACATAGTTCAGCGCGGCAAATTCGAACGAGACGATGCTGTCCGGCTCCAGCGCCAGCGACGTGGTGGACCAGATGGGCTGCGCGAGTGACTCGCTGCCCGGCACGACAGGCTCACCGAACAGGCGCAGGTCGGTCAGGTACACCGGCAGCGCGCGCTCGCGCCCGTTGAACTGCGAGGGAAAGAACGCCACCATGCCCTTCTGCGAGCCGAAGAACATCTCGCCGTTCGCACCTCGGACCGCAACCGCAGGGTTGGCGAAGCGGTCGGTCAACAGGCCATCCGACGCGTGGTAGTTCGTGAAGGTCTCGGCGCGCGGATCGAAGCGCGACAGACCGTTCGGCGTGCTGATCCACAGACGCCCGTCGTCTTCTTCCAGGATGCCGATGGCCATGTCGGCAGGCAGCCCGGAGCGGGAGGCGTAGGACGTGAACGTCGCGTTGCGCGGATCGAGCTTGCCGAGCCCGCGGAAGGTCGCGGCCCAGACCATGCCCGCGCGGTCGACGTGGACCGAGTTGACGCGGTTGTGGCCGGGGGTTGCGCGGCGCGCAGCGGGGTATCGAAGACCTCGAATTTGCCCGAGCGGGGATCGAAGCGCTGCAGGCCGTGCGACAAGGTCGCCAGCCACAGCGCGCCGCTCGGATCCTCGGCGATCGAGCGGTACTGGACCAGGCCACCCGGGCGTGGACGGTAGGTGGAGAAGTCTTGCGTCTCCGGCTCCCAGCGGCTCAGGCCGAAGTCCGTCGCCACCCACAGGCGGCCGCCGCGATCGACCCGCAGGGCCGTGACCCGATCGTGGTTGAGCGAACGTGGATCCGAGGCGCGGTGGGCAAACGTCGTGTAGCGGCCGGACCCTGGATCGAAGCGGACGAGGCCGTTGCCGTTCGTGCCGAACCACAGGTGGCCCGCCTCGTCCTTCGCGATCGCGCTGACCCCGCGTGCGAAGACGGGCTGGTCGATCTGCGTGGCCTGATCCGTCTTGCGGTCGATCCGGTTCAAGCCCCGGTCTGTGCCGATCCACAGCGAGCCCGCGTCTTCGGCGTAGGCCGAGGTCACGCCGCCTTTGCCCAGGCTTGTGGGGTTCGCTCGCTGGTGGCGGTACGACCGGAATCGCGGACGCTCCGAGTCGAAGCGGTAGACCGCCCCGGCCTTCGTCAAGGTCCAGAAGTTCTCGTCGCGGTCTCGGAACAGGCCGACGACGAGGTCCTCGCGCAAGCCATCCGGATCGTCGGGGTTGCTCTGGTACCAGAGGGCCTGCCGGCGATCGGGCGTGAGCTTCACCAGCCCGAGCTTGTGCGTGCCGAGCCAGAGCGCGCGGTCGCGGTCCTCCTGGATCGAGACGACGCCGGATGACGCGTTCGGCAGCAGTCCGCCGTTGCGGAACGCATACACCGTGACGGCGCCGCTGGCGACGTCGACCGAGGCCAGGTCGCCACCGAAGGACAGGCCGAACCAGAGTGTTCCACTGCTGTCCAGGAAGGGCCTGGCCGGAAAGCCCGTGCTGACGAACTTGCGTCCGTCGCCGGTTTCGAGCTTGATGTGACGCATGACCTTGCCCGAGCGGCGATCGAGCGCGTAGAGCCCCTCGCTGCTGGTGATCCACAGGCTGCCGTCGTTCGCGGCGGCCATCGCGATCACGCGGGTCTCGCCGACCGAGGGCGTGTAGCGCGGGCGGTGGCAGGTCATCTTCGACGTGGCCGGATCGAGGGCCGTCACACCGTCGTCGGTCGCGAGCCACATCACCCCGTCCGGGTCTTCGACGATGTCGTGGGCGACCGCCACGGTGCCGCAGTCGTTGTTCGGTGACCGGTACTGCTTGAAGCTGCCGGTGGCCGGGTCGTAGCGGTTGAGCGAATCGTCGGCGCCGATCCACAGCTGCCCCGCGCGGTCGGTCGCCAACGACTGGCCGATCATGTGGCCGACGCTCTGGGCGCTCTCGCGCTCCGGGACCTTCATGAAACCGTGGCCGTCGTAGCGTCGCAATCCATCGGACGCACTCAGCCACAGAAAGCCGTAGCGGTCCTGGCCCATCCGCTGCAAGGGCAGGGGCGCGGACGACGCCGACAGCGGGTGGAACTGCAGCGGCGCCCCCGCGACGAGGGCCACGTCAACGACGGCAATGTCTTGTGCTCGACAGGCCCCGCCTGTCGCCAGCGCAACAAACGCGGTGGACAGCGCGACGACGTGACGGATCCGCCTGTTCATGACGCCCCCTCGCGCGCCACCGCCCTGATCGACCGGTGCACGGCGCAGATTGACGGCGACCTGGAACTCGGCGGATCGGACATGCGGTGGATGGCACGACCACCGTCATCCCGGGTCGGAGCCGTAGTATTGCCAGCCGCCAGAGCTTGTGTGCCCCGGGATAACGACGATCTTGTGGACCTTGCGGAGACGAGTTCCAGGTCCTTCACCCGGGCGGCATTTCCGGCTGCAGGGTTTGCCGGCCCCGACGACGTTTCCGCGTCAGGAGTGAGCCCGCGGCGGCACGGATCGGTCGTCGAACGCCGCGTCCCGGGGCGACAGGCCCTCGGTTTTCGGTCCACGCGGCGCAGAACGCACCTGCTCGATCAGGCGCGCGAACACCTCCGGTTCGACCGGCTTGGTCAGGAAATGGTCGAACCCCGCCTGAAGGCTGCGCTGGCGCAGGTCAGGGTCGTCGCGGCCCGTCATGCAGACGAACACGGCATCCACCCGCCCGGCCTGGCGAATGCGCGACAGTGCGCCCTCGCCATCCAGATCGGGCATGCCGAAGTCCATGAACACGATGTCGGGCTTGAACAGCTCGGCCAGCCGCGCCCCGGTGATGCCGCCGAAGGCAGCCGCGGTCTTGCACCCCAGGAGCTGGAGCAGCTCGCAGGTGACATTGGCAACGTCAACATGGTCGTCGATGACCAGGGCTCGGATGGGCATGCGGCGCGGGATGGGATAGGGCATCTCCCGGCTGCGGCAAACGGGGTGCCAGGAGGGGCCGGGACCCTGCGGTCATGCCGGGCGATCCGAAACGGGCACCGAGGCATGCGCCGCTCAGGCGGCCAAGCGCTCTTTCATGAAATCGACGAACGCACGCACGCGCTGCGGCAGGAACTCGCGCGTGGCGTAGACGGCGTGCAGTTGGCGCGGTTCGAGCCGCCAGTCGGCGAGCGCCGCAACGAGTCGGCCGTCGCGCAGATCGGCTTCGACGAGAGGCCGCGGCACGACGCCCACGCCACGGCCGGCGCGCATGGCGTCGACCAGCAGCAGGGAGTTGTCGCTGCGCATCGGCCCGATCACTTCCACGTCCTGAACGTCGCTTTCGCGCTCGAAACGCCAGCGCGTGGCGTCGGTGCCCAGCAGGTAGGCCAGGCAGTCGTGCGTCGACAGGTCCTGCGGTTGAGCGGGCACGCCTCTGCGCGACCAGTAGGCGGGCGATGCGCACAACACGCGGTCGAACTGCATCAGCGTCACGGCCACCAGGTTCGAGTCTTCGAGCCCGGCGCGGCCACGCAGCGCGACGTCGACACCTTCGCGCACCAGGTCGGCTGGGCGATCGTTCAGCCGCACCTCGAGTTCGACGGCGGGGTACCGGTCCTGGAAGGCATGGAAGTGCGGCGCGAGGAAGCCGAGCGTCATGGACACGGGCGCGCTGATCACCAGACGGCCGCTCGGGCCACGGTCGGCCGCGCGCAACTCCTCGAGCACACGATCCGTCTCGGCCAGCGTGGCCAGGCAGTGCTCGTAGAAGCGGCGTCCGGCCTCGGTGAGGGCCATGCTGCGCGTCGTGCGCGAAAGCAGCCGGCAGCCGGTCCAGGTTTCGAGCGACTGCACGACCTTGGTCATGGCCGAGGGCGAGGTGTCGAGCAGTCGCGCGGCGGCCGCGAAGCTTCCCGTCTCGACCACCCGGCAGTAGCTGCGCATCGCGTCAAGTTGATCCATTCCTGCCCTCCTGCGGTCCCGATTCTGCGGCCCGGGCGGGGCGTGTGGCGAGCACGTCGGCCAACGCGACCTCGAAGGCGAGCAGCCGCCCCGGCGCATCACCTTCGGCCAGCAGCCAGGCGTCGAGCGCATCGTCGAGCAGCACGAGCGCATCGCCGGCCGAGAGCGATGCGGCCTCGCCGCGGGGGCCGACCTCCGCGCGCCATGTCCCGTCGATCACCTGCAGGTAGTGCGCGCGGCCGGGTTTCGCCGCCCGCCGCAGCCCGTGGCCGGGGGCTGCGTCACCCAGGGTCACTTCGACGTCGGCCTCGACGATGACCGGTGCCTCGGCGGCGGCGGCAAGCACCATCCAGCCCCGCGCTTGCGAGGCCAGACGCACCTGCGCCACCTGGGGCGGCAAGCCGCGCGTGCGAGGGGCAATCCAGACCTGCAGATGCCGATCGACCTCGTCGTGCAGCGGGTTGTGCTGGCTGTGGCGGATGCCTCGTCCGGCACGCATGAACTGAAGCTCGCCCGGCGTCACGATCGCATGGCCGCCACGGTCGTCCCGATGCTCCACGGCGCCGGCGAGCGGCAGCATCAGGATCTCAAGGTTGCGGTGTGGATGCATCGCGAAGCCGGTGCGCGGCTGCACCCGGTCTTCGTTGAGTGCGATCAGCGGGCCGAAGCGCGGCCACTTGGCGTCTTGCCAATCCCCGAACGAGAAGCTGAAGCGCGCGTCGAGCCAATCGAGCGCCAGGTGGCCGCGCTCGGTCGACCGGCGCACCTGCCAGCCGCGATGCCGCTCGCTCACGGCGCCGCTCCGGCGGCGATCGGGTGCCGCTGCGCGCTCACCACCAGCTTGAGCGAGAGCAAGATCAGCGCGAGCGCCGGCAACGTCGTCCAGTGCAGCACCTCGCTGAAGAGCAGCGTGCCCGCGAGCACCCCGGTCAGCATCGACACATAGCCCATGAAGCTGAAGGTCACCGGCTCCGCCCGGCGCTGCAGCGCGAAGTACAGCAGGTAGCCCCCGACGAGCACCACCGCCTGGCCGGCCAGCGCCATGAGCGCCTCGGCCGTCCACGGCACCGGCAGCGCACCGGTGAACGCGCCGTAGAGTGTGAGCAGCACGGCCGAGCCGAGCAATGTGGCCGCGGAGAGCCACGCGCCGCCCGTGTCGCGGGGCAGGTGCAGCGACCGGTAGACGTTGGCACCCCCGATCAACGCCGGGATGGCGATCACCGCAAGCAAGGGCATTAGGCCGACGGCACCCTGCGCATCCCGGCCGAGCACGAGCAGCAGCGCACCGGCAAGCCCCATCGCCACCGCGACCAGGCGGATCGCGGTCAGCGCCTGCAGGCGCAGCACGAGGGTGATGGCAAGCGTGAAAACGGGCGGCAGCGTGAAGGCGAGTGCCGCGAAGCCGGCGCCCGTCTCGCGGGTGAGCCAGTAGAGCGCCGTCATCGGCGCCGCATGCCCGAAGAGGCCGGCGACAAAGCCAAAGCGCACGAGCTGCCATCGGGCCGGGGGGTGGCCCTCGCGCCATGCGCCGAGCACGGCCAGCACGAGCCCCGCCGCCCAGGTGGGCCAGGTGGCGAAGGCCAGAGCTTGCACACCGTGCTGTGCGGCGAACTTGGCAAGCGGGATGCCCAGTCCGAGCGCCACGCCCGTGGCGACGAGCAGGGGCAGCACATGGCGTGCGGGTGCCATTGCGAGCCTCCTCACGCCGCGGCCAACGCGGCGGCGTCGGACCAGGCGACGTAGTCCACGTAACCCTGCGGCCCCGGGCTGTAGAAGGTGTCCCGGTCGGCGCTGGCCAGCGGTGCACCGGAGAGCAGGCGCCGCGGCAGGTCGGGGTTGGCGATGAAAGCCTGCCCGAAGACCACCGCGTCGGCGCGGCCGGCCTGCAAGTGCGCCACGGCGCTGTCGCGTGTCTGGCCTCCGCCGAGGAAATACGCGCCATCGAACAGCGGCCGCAGCAGGGCATGCCAGTCGATCGGCCCGGTTGACACGACCTCGGCGAAGGCGATGCCGCGCTGGGCCACCTCGCGCATCAGCGTGGTGTAGGTGAGTTCGGGCGTGTCGTCGGCGATGTCGTTGAACGGCAGCTCAGGCGTGAGCTTGAGGCCCACGCGGCCCGCATCGGCGACAGCCACCATCGCGTCGAGCACCTCCAGGAGGAAGCGCGACCGCGCCAGCACATCGCCCCCGTACTCGTCGAGCCGGTGATTGGTGCGGCTGCTCAGGAACTGCATCGGCAGATAACCCGAGCCCGCGTGCAGCTCGACGGCGTCGAAGCCGGCTTCCAGCGCACGCTCGGTGGCGGTGGCGTAGGCGTTGACGATGCGCTTGATCTCGGTGCGCTCCAGCGCGCGGGGCGTGATGTGCGGCCGCGCGCCGAGGTCGGTGTACGAGCTGCCCTGCGGTCGCACCGCGGAGGGCGCGACCGGTGTGGAGCCATGTGGCAGGAAGAGTGGATCGCTGATGCGGCCCACGTGCATCAGCTGCGCCGCGATGCGACCGCCCGCGGCGTGCACGGCACGGGTCACGCGCGCCCATGAGGCCGCCTGCTCGTCGGTGGCGAGACCCGGCGTGCGCACGTAGCCCTTGCCCATCGCCTCGGGGAAAAGGCCTTCGGTGATGATGAGGCCGGCCGAGGCCCGCTGGGCGTAGTAGGTGGCCGTCATCGCAGACACGCTGCCATCGTCCAGCGCGCGGGACCGGGTCATCGGCGCCATGACGACGCGGTTGGGCAGCGCAAGCGCGCCGGCCTGCAAGGGGGTGAAGAGAGGGTCTCGCATGAAGTGCTCCTGGAGTGGGTGGAGGCACTCTAGGAAAGCAGCTGCAAGCGAAACAGCCCTCGGGAGGAAGTTGATTCTTGCGGGCCCGGAACGAATGGCGGGGCCCGATCGCCGCGAGGCTACTGCTGCTTCGCCCCTTCCGTCAGCCGGCGCCCGAGGCCGACCGCATACGGCGCGGCGCGTGCGGCGAGCATCGGGTCGGCCGAGGGCTCCACACCCTTGGGCAGCACCATCGGGTTGTAGGTGATGGTCAGGCAGGCACCGCCGGCATCCTCAGAGACAGAGGTGATCTTCAGCAGGCCGAGGTTGACCTTCTTGCGGCCCTCGGGCAGCGGCACGGTGGCGTTGTCGAGCTTGTCGCCGGGCTGGGCCAATTCGAGGTTGAAGTTGAACGCGACCTTGCCCTCTTTCACACGCTGGCGCAGGTCGTCGAAAAGAAAGCTCGGGCCCTTGGCCTTGGCTTCGTCGTCGCTCAGGCCCTGCACGCCTCCCACCGGCTCGAAGATCCATTTGCCGAACTGTTTGGCCCCGCTCGCGTTGACGAAGCCGAACGCGTGCACGCCCCAGTAGTTGACGGCACCAAAACTCGCCGGCACCGGCTGCGAGGCGAAGTACTTGCCCTGCAGCAGCACCTCGGGGTTGGCCTCGGCGAAGGCCTTGACCTTGGCCGCGTCGGGCATCTTGGTCGCGGGGTCGGGCTGCAGCGAGGCGAGCCGGCCGAAGAACTGCTCCGGAGTCGCCGCGCCGAACACCGGCGCCGAGATGTTGCCCATCTGCCATTGCTCGCCGTTGGGCAGATTGAACTGCAGCGCGAGGTTGCGCTGCGAGCGGGCGTTGTCGGGCGCCTTCGGGTTGGCGCCGCCCACCGAGAAGCGCACGATCACCGGCACCGCCTTGCCGCTGAAGGCCGAGGCCGTCGACAGCGCACGCGCCTCGGCCGTGCCGACGAACTCGCCCATCGCGCAGATGCCCTTGGCCCCCGAACGGCGGTAGCCCTCGAACTTGCCGAAGGTGGATTCGAACTGGTTGAGGAAGGTGTTGGGGTCGACCGGCGCAGGCGGCTGCGCGAAAGCGGTCGAGGTCAATGTGGCAGCGGCTGCCGCCACGGCGGTGAGCATCAGCTGGGTCATGGTCGTGGTTCCTTGGGGCGAGGCGATGTCAGGAAACAGCGAGCCAGCCGTCACGCCGGTTCTTCAGCAAGGCTCACGACGTAGTCGCGCCAGCCCCGCCTGGCTTACACAACATCAGGCGATTACAGGATCTTCAAGCGGACGAACGCGTTGAAGTCTTCGGACCAACTGCTGTGCTCGGCGACCCAGAGCGATTGCAGATACGGATATTGCTTGAACTGCTTGCGCATCGAGTTTTCGATGGAGACCCAGAAGGGCTTGGGCAGCAGGTGCCAAAAGATGAGGATCCGCGAGTTGCGGTAGTGAAAGGCCTCTTCGAACAGGTTCAGGTAGGCCACTGCGATGTGGTGGCCGGCCGGGCGGGAAATCCCGGGCTCATAGCGCTTCTCGGAGAGCGTTTGATGGGCGCCAGCGGTGTCTCCATATTTGAAGAGCAGCGCTTGCCACCTCGCATAGATCTGGTTGCAGACCGAGGCCCTCATCGAGATGAGCGTCGCCACCAGGCCCAGCAGGCCGAGAAGACCCAAGATGCTGACGACCAGCTTGACGGTCTCGAGCGGCCCGGCAGCGCTCAGCGCCTGAAGGAGTCCTTTCAGGAACGGTTCGATCATGGCGCGCCTCCTCGTGATGACGAGGACTAACGTTATAGCTACGCAGCACCCGCCTGTCACGTGTTTGTGTCACCCGACAGGGCCTCCCTCTTGAGGGCCTCAGCAGAGGACGCGCGAGCTGACCCCCAGATGGCCTGCGAGGCCCAGGCCGCCGGCGCGCATCACGCCGCGGTGGTTCCAGCGGAACACCGGCGCCAGGAGCGGCGCCAGCCATCGCATCCAGGGCTGCACCAGCTCCACGCGCCAGACGTAGGTGACGTCGGTGCTGCCGCCGTCGCTGCGCAAGAGCCACAGGCCCTCGCCGCGCAGCTGCCCGCGCGAGCGGCCGCGCAGGCGCTCGTGCTTGAGCGACTCGATCGCCTCCACCTCCACCACCAGGTCGTAGGGCAGACGGGTGGCCCACTCGATGCGGCGCACGCTGCCCACGCCGTCGGCGCCCCCGACCTTGAGCAGGCGCACCGAGCGCACGTAGGGCCACCAGCGCGGCCAGCTTTCGGGCTCGGTGAGGGCGGACCACACACGCTCGACCGGCGCGTCGATGCGCCAGTGGCTCACCAGATCGAAGTGGCGGCTGCCGGCCATCAGGCGGCCAGGCGGGGGTGGAGTTCGGCAACGGCGCTCATCGTGGTCTCCTGGGTTGGGTATGCCTGCCATACGGCCGGCGCGCTCCGGCGGATGCATCCGGATCGCGGGTAGCGCCGTAGACAAGGCATGACCCGCCCGACCCCCCCGGTCGCCCCCGCCCAGGCGCGCCAGATCAAGGCGCGGCTGCTGGAGCGCGTGGCCGACGCCGACGACACCCACCTCACCGTGGACGCCCACCAAGGCACCTGGCAACCCTTCGCCCCCGGCATCGCGCTCAAGGTGCTGCGCGAGCACGAGGGGGTGCTGTCGTACCTGTTGAAGCTCGACGCCGGCGCCACGCTGCCCGCCCACCGCCACCCGCTCGACGAGGAATGCGTGGTGCTCGAAGGCCGACTGCGCGTGGGCAGCCGCACCGAGATCGGGCCTGGGGGTTACCACGTGGCCCACCAGGGCGCCTTGCACGCCACCATCGGCACCACGACCGGGGCCACGATCTTCCTGCGCGGCGCCATTCCCGAACTCGGGCATGCGCTGGCCTGCATCTGATCGGGCCTGGCCGGCGTACACGCGAACATGAACGCCACCGCCGCCCTCATGATCACCCCCGACGACCCTGCCGTGCTCTTCGACGATGCGGACACGCCGCAGGAAGCGGTGCAGGCCGAGTCGCCGGAGAGCCCGCCACGGTGCCCGCTGGAGGCGGCCGCGAGCGACGCCGACATCGCCGCCTGGATCGCGCGCATCGTCGACCACGACGAACGTGCGCTGGCGGCGCTCTACGACGCCACGCTCTCGCGTGTTTACGGCGTGGTGCTGCGGGTGGTGCGGCGCGCGTCGCTGGCCGAAGAGGTGGTGGAAGACACCTTCTTCCAGGTCTGGCGCCAGGCACCGCGCTTCGACCCGGCGCGCGGCAGGGCACTGACCTGGCTGCTCAACATGGCGCGCTCGCGCGCCATCGACGCGGTGCGCCACGAGTCGCGCTTCCAGCACGACAGCCTCGATGCCGAGACGACCCCCGAGGTGGAAGCCGACGACCCCGGCCACGACGACCTGCTCGACGTGGCGCGCGGCCACGCCGAGCTGCAGCGCGCGCTGATGCTGCTCAACGCGCAGCCGCGGCAGCTGGTGGCGCTGGCGTTCTTCCGCGGCCTGAGCCATGAAGAGATCGCCAGCCACACCGAGCTGCCGCTCGGCACGGTGAAGTCGCAGATCCGCCGCGCCCTCGCCACCTTGCGCGAGGCGCTGGGCTCGCAGGCCCTGCGCTCGCTGGCTTCATGAAGAATCCCGCCCGATGAAACCCTGGACCCCGAACGCCCCGATGCCACTGGCCACCGCCGAAGGGCCGGCGGCCGAATGGTCGCCGCTGCTCGACGCGCCGTTTGCCGACGCCTGGGCCCACCCCGGCGCGAGCCCCGGCCTGCGCACGAAGCTGATGGCGCGTGTGGCTGCTTCGCAGGCTGCGGAAGCCGGCATGGTGACCACACGCCGCGGGCGTGCCCCACGTGTGGTGCTGGCGGCCGGCGTCAGCGCGCAGACGCTCTACGAAGGCAAGGGCCAGCGGCGCGGCGAACCGCTGCGCGCCCGCCTGGTCGAACTGGCCGCCGGCGCACGGCTCGATGCGGCCCTGCTCGGCGGCGAGGCGGTGCTCCAGACCCGTCACCGCGAATGGCTGGTGGTCGCCGGCCAGCTGCAGTCGGGTGGGCAGCACTTCGGCCTGCGTGACTACCACGTGGCCCCCGCCGGGGCTGCCACGCCCAGCTGGCAGGCCGACACCCCGGCCTTGCTGTTCCTGCGCGAATCGGCCGCCGTCTCTTTCGCGGGTGGCACCTCCGCGAGCGGCACACCGCTCACAGTGCGCGACGCCGACGCCGGCTGGCCCGATTTCGCGCCGGGCATCCAGCGCCGCGTGCTGTGGCAGCACGCCGGCCAGGCGGCCTTGCTCTATTTCGCCGAGCCGGGCGCCGCGGTCCCGCAGCACACGCACGGCCACGACGAGGAATGCCTGATGGTGCAAGGCGAACTCTTCCTCGACGACCTGCTGCTGCAGGCCGGCGACTACCAGCTCGCCCCCCGCAGGCAGCGGCCACCGCATCACGCAGACCGACACCGGCGTCGTGATCTACGCCCACGGCGACCTGGACCTGCAGTTCACCTGAGGCGGCGCCGCACGCCCGCGCCGGTCAGGGCGCGCTGCCGGCCCGGCGCACGCAGGTTCGCGGCAACCGCATCTCGAAGCAGGTGACGGTGTCGTCCGAGCTGACGTCGACACTGCCCCCATGGGCCTTGGCGATCTCCCGCACGACATAAAGGCCCAGGCCGAGGTTGGCCCCGGCCAGCTGGGAATCGGCGCCGTCGTCGGCCGCCCGCACGAGCGGGTCGAAGAGGGTGGCGGCGGTGTCCGCGGGAATGCGCTTGCCGGTGTTTCGCACGGCCAGCACCACCTCGTCGGGCCGCGTGCCATCGAGAGCGATGTGCACCGGGGTGCCCGCAAAGCCGTATTTCAAGGCGTTGAAGACCAGGTTGGACAGCGCCTGGTGCAGTCGCCGGGCGTCCCACTCGCCCTGCATGTCGCCGCGCACGTCGAGCTCGAGGGCCCGCCCCGGGCTGAAGGCGGCGATCTCCTCCAGGGTGTCGCGGGCGAACTGATCCAGCTGCAGGCAGGCGGGGTCGATGGCGAGCGCGGAGCCGAGCCGATGCCGCGTGTATTCGACGAGATCGTCAAGCAGCGCTTTCATCTGCCCGACGCTGCGCAGGATGACGACCGCGCTGGCGCAATCGTCGGGACGCTGACGCCGCTCCAGCGTCGCGCAACTGGCGATCGTGCTCAAGGGCCCGCGCAGGTCGTGGCCCAGGATGGCGAGGAAGAGATCGCGCGAACGATCGACCTCGGCCACGAAGGCCTGCAAGGATTCGGCGATCGCCTGGTCCACCGCTTCGTTGAAGCGGGTCAGGTCTTCCAGGTCCTCGACATGTGTGGCGGGGGCGTCGGCCATCCACAGGCGCAGCACCGTCGCGCGCAGTGCGCGGTACTCGGCCACCATCTGTTCGATCTCGAAGCCCTGCTGTTCGCGTTGCCGGGCATGGCTGCGCGACGCCACATCGTGGGAGCGCGACGCGAGCGCGCCGTTGCCTTCCGACTTCGCCTGCCGTTCGTCGTTGTCCTGCGGGCGCCGCATGTCGGCGGCGATCTCCTGCAGGATGAGTCGCCCGTGGTCGAGCAGGGCGACCTCGCTCATGTTGGCCGCCGCGGGCAGCTGGCTGCGCGCAAACGCCACCCAATCCACCAGGATCGCATCGAGGTTGTCGCTGATGAACTTGGACAGGCGCATTCGCCATTCTGCATCTCCGGGGGCTTGACCCTACGCCGCAGCCGGTGTCGGGCACGGGGTTGCTGGCAAGATGCCCCTTCACCGATACCGAAGGCAAGAGGATGAATCTCTCTGAACTGCAGGCCGAGCTGCGCCACTTCGCCGCCGAGCGGGACTGGCAGCCGTTCCACACCCCCAAGAACCTGTCGACCGCGCTGATGGTGGAGGCCGCGGAACTGGCCGAGATCTTCCAGTGGATGACGCCCGAGCAGTCGCAGGCGGTGAGCCTCGATGCCGACAAGAAGGCGCGCGTGGCCGGCGAGATCGCGGATGTGCTCTTGTACCTGCTGCAGGTGGCCGACCACTGCGAGGTCGACATCGCCCAGGCGGCCACGCACAAGCTGGCACACAACGCCCGCAAGTACCCGCCCGTGCGCTCCATCGCCCGCGTGTCGCAGGTGAATGCCGCGGTGCCCGGCGTGCATGTGCTGCTCGACTACGAGAACGTGCAGCCGAGCGAGGAGGAACTGCGCGCGCTGGTGCCGGACGCGAGCCAGGTGTGGGTGTTCCACGGGCCTCACCAGCGGGAGGTGGATAAACACTTCGCGGGCTTTGGCGACGCCGTTACACCCGTGCCCATCAGCAAGACCGGCAAGAACGCGCTCGACTTCCACCTGTCGTTCTACATGGGGTACATCGCGTCGCGAAACCCGTCGGCGGCGCTGGTCGTCGTGGCCAACGACAAGGGCTACGAGCCGATGCTGGAGCACGCGAGGGCGATGGGTTTCGCCGCGCGTCAGCTCGGGCACGTGACGGCCAAGCGCACCACATCCGCCGCCAAGACGCGGGCCAAGCGCGTGGCCGCGCCAGCGAAGAAGGCGGCCATCGCTCCACCCGCACCGGCACCAGCACCCGCACCCACCAAGAAGGCCCCGGCCAAAAAAGCGGCGACGAAGAAATCGACCCCCGCACCCGCGGCGCCCAAGGCCGCCGCCAAGACACCGGCGCCGGCCAAGAAGGCCACACCGGCCGCTCGCAAGACCCGCACCCCGAGCAGCGCTGCGCCGGTCAAGCGCCTGGTCGACAACCTGCGCCGCATGGGCGAGCAGCGGCCCACGAAAACCAAGTCGCTGTGGCGCCTGCTGAAGTCCCTGCTCGGAAGCGAGGCCACCGACGACGCCGTGGAGGCGGTGCTGGGCCGGCTCGTCAGCGAGGGCGTGGTCAAGGTCAGCTCGGTGACGGGTGTGTCGTACCCGAAGTTCGCGCAGCAATGAGCTCGCGGCGCCCACAAGAAAAAAAGGCCCGGTTCCGCCAACCGGGCCAACGCTCTCTTTTCCCTTAGCAGGTTCGAATCACCACCAGGATTCGGCCTGCACACCCACCGAGGTGCCAGACTTCTTGTCGCCGAACACCTGACGGGCGTTGGTGGAGCTCAAGCCGCCGGCGCCGGCGGTTCGCACGGCGTCGTTCCAGATCGCGTGCGTGACGAAGAGTCGCACGGTCGGGCGCGAGCCGGCTTCCTTGCCGGCCGAGGCCGCTACGGCCAGCGTGCCCTTGGTCAGGTTCTGCTTGGCACCGCCGCCATCGGGCTTGACCTGGTCATGGCCCACTTCGGCGAGGAAGCGGAACGGGCCCGACAGGTGCGTGTCGGTGCGCGCGCCGATCATGAACCACTTGTTGCCGGTGTTGCCGGTGTTCTTGCGCACGCGGTACTCGGTGATGAAGTCGACCGCGGTGCCGCCCACGCTCATGCCCTGCTGGAAGACCACGCGGGTGTTCTTCAGGTCGCCGAACTTGTCGCTCTTCACGCCGATGAGGGAGTCGCCGCCGAGGATGGTGCCGCTGAGCTTCTGGTACACGCCGACGGCCAGGCCGTTGGGCTGGTCGGCCGGTTCGGCCGGCGGGGTGGTGGTCTGGTTCGCGGTCTTCAGCTGCTTGGACGGCGTGACGTAGATCGACAGCTCGCCGTTGGGCACGGTCTTGATGCCGGTCATGCGGATCGGCAGCGACATGCGGTTGTTGAAGGCGTCGTTGTTCGGGTCCATCATGAACGCGACGCTCAGCTTGCCGATGCCGAGGTCCATGTCTTCGAGGCCGGCACCGTTGCCGTCGTTGTTCTCGAGGAACTGGTCGTTGATGCCGGTCTGCAGGCGGTTGTAGAAGCGGCGGCCCGCCCACACGCGGCCATTGGCCAGCTGGCTGATGTTCTGCCCGTAGGCATAGATCTGGCCGAAGCGGGTGGTCAAGGTGTCGGGGCCGTTGCTGGTGTTCTGGGCGCTGCCGGCATCCCATGCCTTGTAGACGCTGGGCATCACGCGCACGTGCCAGGCGGAGCCTTCGTACTCGGCCAGCTTGGCGTCGAAGGTGGGCTCGATCACGTAGTCGCACTCGTTGCCGAGGCGGAATTTCGTGTCGGCATTGGCCAGGCCGAAGCAGACCTGGTTGCCGCCGGCGGTGTTGACGCCGACACCGGCGCGGAAGTAGCCGGAGAACTCGACGGGCGGTGCCGCGAGCGCGCTGCCGGCAGCGCCTGCCAGGGCCAGGGCAGTGAACAGGGGAAGGGTCTTCATGGTTGCTCCTCGTCTCTTTCGTGGGTGGTGAGTGCCGTCTTTGCGGCGGTGGTGGTAGGCCTTGCGGCCCGGGTGGGAGATCGGTACGGGCTCCGGGTGGCGGGGTCTAGTGCATCGACACCGACTGGCCGTCGGGTTGGAACAGCAGCGAGCGGCCGGGCTGGGGCGCGAGGCCCACGTCGTCGCCAGCAGACAGCGGGGGGTGGTCGGCCGGCACGCGCAGCGCGACGGTGTGCTCGCTGCCGCGCAGGGTGGCGTGCACGATGGTCGAGTCGCCCAGGTGTTCAAGCAGGGCCACACGTGCGGCGAGGCCGTCGCCGGCTTGCGTGAGCTGCAGGTGCTCGGGGCGGATGCCCAGCACGAGGCTGCCGCTGGCCACGCGCAGTTGCGGCGCCGGCAGGCGCACCGCACCCGCGTCGCCCATGCGCAGCTGCAGGGCATCACGCTCGCTGCGCTCGGCGGTGCAGGGAATGAAATTCATGCGCGGCGAGCCGAGGAAGCCGGCGACGAACTGGTTCGCCGGCTTGTCGTAGAGCGCCAGCGGCGAGCCCACCTGCTCGATGCGCCCGCCGTTGAAGACGGCGATGCGGTCGCCGAGCGTCATCGCCTCGACCTGGTCGTGGGTCACGTAGATCATGGTCGTGCCCAGCTCCTGGTGCAGGCGCGAGAGTTCGATGCGCATCTGCACGCGCAAGCCGGCGTCGAGGTTCGACAGCGGCTCGTCGAAGAGGAAGACACGGGGCTTGCGCACGATGGCGCGGCCGATGGCCACGCGCTGGCGCTGACCGCCCGACAGCGCCTTGGGCTTGCGGTCGAGCAAGTGCGTGATCTGCAGGATCTCGGCGGCGCGGCCGACCGCCTCCTTCACCTGCGCCTTCGGCTGGCCGGCGAGCTTCAACGCGAAGCCCATGTTCTCGGCCACCGTCATGTGCGGATAAAGCGCGTAGCTCTGGAACACCATCGCCACGCCACGCTCGGCGGGTGGCACGTCGTTGATGCGGTCGCCGCCGATGAAGATGTCGCCGGCGGAGATATCTTCCAGCCCCGCGATCATGCGCAGCAGGGTCGACTTGCCGCAGCCCGAGGGGCCGACGAAGACGGTGAACTCGCCGTCAGCGATGTCGAGGTCGACGCCCTTGATGACCTCGGCGCCGTCGTCGTAGCTCTTGCGCACGCTGCGCAGGGTGAGGGTGGACATGGTGATTTCCTTTCCTCGGGGGTCAGCGGTTCTGCGCGATGAAGTCGCGGTACCAGTGCGCGCTGTCTTTCGGCGTGCGCTTCTGGGTCTCGTAGTCGACGTGGATCAGGCCGAAGCGCTTGTCGTAGCCGGAGTTCCACTCGTAGTTGTCGAGCAGGCTCCAGTAGAAATAGCCGCGCACGTCGACGCCGGCGTCCATCGCCGCCCGCAGCGCATCGAGGTGGGTGCGCAGGTAGTCGATGCGGGGCTGGTCGCTGACGCGGCCGTTGACGACCACATCGGCCACGGCGGTGCCGTTCTCGGTGATGAAGAGCGGCGGCAGCGAGTAGTCGGCGTTGATCTTGACCAGCAGCTCCGTGAGGCCTTGCGGGTAGTTCTCCCAGCCCATGTCGCTCTCGCCGGCGAGCTTGGGCGCGGGCACTGGCGGCTGGGCGGCGCTCGCCCAGATGCGCGTGTAGTAGTTGATACCGAGGAAGTCGAGCGGCTGGGCGATGGTGTCGAAATCGTTTTCATCAGCCACCGGATAAAGACTGACGCCGGGGGCCGTGGGGTAACGCTTCAGGAAGATCGGGTCCATGAACCAGCGCACGAAGGTCGCGTACTCGCGCTCGGCGGCGTCGCGGTCGGCCTGCGAGTCGGTGGCCGGCGTGGCGGGCGACTGGTTGAGCACGATGCCGAGCGGTGCCTTCACGCCCGCCGCCCGCATCGCCTGCAGCGCGAGGCCGTGCGAGAGCAGCAGGTGGTGCGCCACCTGCACCGCGAGCTGCCGGTCGCGTGCGCCAGGGGCGAACTGGCCGATGGCGTGGCCGAGCATCGCGGTGCACCAGGGTTCGTTGTGCGTGCACAGCGTGGCCAGGCGGTCGCCGAGGCGACGGCCCATGTGCTCGGCGTAGTCGGCGAAGCGCTGCGCGGTCTCGCGTGTGGCCCAGCCGCCCACGTCCTGCAGGGCTTGTGGCAGGTCCCAGTGGTACAGCGTGGCGTGCGGCTTGAGGCCTTTTTCGAGCAGGCGGTCGACCAGCCGGTCGTAGAAGTCCAGGCCCTTGTCGTTCCAGGCGCCGCGGCCTTGCGGCTGCACACGCGGCCAGGCGATCGAGAAGCGGTAGGCGTCGACGCCGAGCGAGGCGATGAGGTCGACGTCTTCGCGGTAGCGGTGGTAGTGGTCGCAGGCCACGTCGCCGGTGTGCCCCTTGTGCACGTTGCCGGGGGTGTGCGAGAAGGTGTCCCAGATCGAGGGGCCGCGGCCGTCTTCGCGGGCCGCGCCTTCGATCTGGTAAGCAGCCGTGGCGACGCCCCACGAGAAGCCGGTTGGGAATTTCTTCGAGACAGTCACGCGTCGGGTTCCTTGGAGATCCGAATGGGTTGAACGAGGGTCAGGCCTTCACCGCACCGGCGGTGAGCCCTTCGATGAGGCGGCGCGAGGCGAGCGCGAACATGACGAGCAGCGGCAGCACTGCGATCGACGAGCCGGCGCAGATGGCGCCCCAGGGTGTCTGCCCCGTGCCCTGCAGAGAGCGCAGCGCAAGCGGCACCGTGTACATCTCCATGTCGCGCATCACGATGAGCGGGCCCATGAAGTTGTTCCACGAGGCGATGAAGGTCACGAGGCCGAGCGTGCCGAGCGCGGGGCCGATGAGCGGCAGCACGATGCGCACGTAGATGCCGAACTCGCTGCAGCCGTCGATGCGCGCGGCATCGAGCAGGTCGCGCGGGATCGCCGAGGCGATGTACTGCCGCATCATGAAGATGCCCAAAGCCCCGCAGGCGGCCGGCACGATGAGCGCCTTGGGCTCGTTCATCCAGCCGAGCCAGCTCATGATGAGCGCGGTGGGGATCATGCCGACGAAGCTCGGCAGCAGCATCGTGCCCATCACGAAGAGGAAGAGCTGCTTCTTGTAGCGGAACTCGAACATCGCGAAGGCATAGCCCGCGAGCGAGCACAGCAAGAGATTCGCGGCGGTGACGGCGAGGGCGACGTAGACGCTCCAGCCGAGGTTGTGCCACCAGTGCGGCAGGCGCTCGAGCAGCAGCTTCAGGTTGTCGTCGAAGTGGTCGCCGAACCAGACGGGCGGCGGCAGCGACAGGATCTCGCGGTCGCTGTGCGTCGCGAAGATGAACATGAAGTAGAAGGGCGCGAGCATCAGCACCGCACCGGCCAGCACGATCGCGTAGGCGACGATCTGGCTCGGGTGGATGCCCTTCGAGTGGCCGCGGCGCGGCGTAGGCAGGGCGATCGTGCTCATGCCTTGTCTTCCTTCTGCCCGAGCAGCTTGTTGTTGAGCCAGGTCACGACGGCGATCAGCATGAAGAGCAGCCAGGCCACGGCCGAGGCGGTGCCGAAGTCGCCGTCGACGAAGGCGGTGGCGTACATGTGCATGGCGGCGGTCTTGCCGGCCTGGTCGATGCCGCCGGTGCCGCCCGTCAGGATGAAGGGCTCCTCGAAGAGCTGCAGGTTGCCGATGATGGTGAGCGTGACCGCGAAGAAGATCATCGGGCGCAGCAGCGGCAGCACGACGTGGCGGAACTGCTGCCAGCGGGTGGCGCCGTCCATCGTGGCGGCTTCGAAGAGGTCTTTCGGGATGGTCTGCATCGCCGAGAGGTAGAGCACCGTGTTCCAGCCGACGTAGCGCCAGAAGACGACGAAGGAGATCATCCACTTCGTGTACTGCGGCTGGCCCCAGTCGATGTTCTGCTCGGGCAGGAACCAGCTGAACACCGGCAGCTGCGCGAGCTGCGCGATGCTCGCGTTGACCACGCCGAAGTCGCGCGAGAAGAGGGTGGAAAACACCAGCGAGATCGCCACGCTCGAGGTGATGAAGGGCAGGAAGTAGATGCCGGTCACCGTGTTGCGCCAGCGCCCGAAGGCGGTGTGCAGGAAGAAGGCCAGCGGCAGCGCCACCAGGTGCTGCGGCAGCCCGGAGACGATGGCCATCCAGCCGGTGTTATAGAGCGACTTGTGGAACCAGTCGTCGTTCAACACGATGTACACGTAGTTCTCGAAGCCCACCCAGTTCATCGCCGAGAGGCCGGCGGCCGGCTCCCAGCGGTGGAACGACAGGTAGACCGAGAACAGCAGCGGGAACAGCCCGAACACCAGGAAGATGACGAAGAAGGGGCTGATGAAGAGGTAGGGCGCCCACCCACGCAAACGGGCACGAAGGTTCGTGCGCTTGCGGCGCGGCGCGGTCGGCGCCGCAGTCGACGCCTCCGGGGTCAAGGGTTCAGACATGGCTTGCATGATGGCGCGCCCAGACTCTTCTCTTCTTCATCCTCTGGGGCCGGGGATCAGCGGCGCACGCGCTTCTTCAGCGTGGCTTGTGCGTCGGCGAGGGCGGTCTTGATGTCCTTGTTCTGTTCGAGCACTTTTTCGAGACTCGGCGTTGACCACCTCGCGCGCCACCGGGTCGTACTTGTCGACGGCGATGGCCTGGATCTTGTCGGCCGCGACCTTCCACTGCTGGCGTGCCTTCTGGCCACCGAGGTACTCGATGGGCTGGTCGAGGAAGGCATCGTTCTGCGCTTCGATCAGCGAGGGGAAGGCATCGAGCTTGCGGAAGGCTTCGAGCTGCATCTCCTTGTTGAGCGTGAGGAACTTGATGAACTCCCACGCCGCGGCCTTGTTCTGCGCCTTCTTCGGGATGGCATAGAACGAGCCGCCCCAGTAGCCGAACGAGTTGTTGGGCAGCTGGGCCGAGCGCCACTTGCCGGCCTGCTCCTTCGCGAGCCAGTTGGTCAGGTGGCCGTTGAGCCACGCACCCATCATCTGGGACGCGATGCGGTCACGCTTGAAGCCTTCGGTCCACTCGTTGGACCAAGCGCCGATCTTGCCGTCGATGCCAGCGGTGCGCGCGGCCTTGGCCAGCTCGAAGGCCTTGACGAAACGGGCGCTGGTGACGAGCGGCTGGCCCTTCTTGTCGAAGTACACGCCTTCGCCGTCCTTCAGGCCCGAGCGGATGTAGATGTCCTTGATGTCGACGGCGTTGCCGAGCATGTAGGCGCCGGTCGCGGCCTTCACCTTCTTGCCGGCCTCGATGTACGACTCCCAGCTCTTGGTCAGATCGGCTTCGCTGACGCCGGCCTTGTCGGTCAGGTCCTTGCGATAGAACATGGCGCCCGGGCCGATGTCGACCGGCATCGCGTTCAGCGCACCGGTGCCGCTCATCGCCTGGGGGTAGCTGAACTTCGCGACCTTCGCGCGGTACTGCATGGCGTTGTAGGGCGCCTTGGCCAGGTCTTCCAGGCCGCCCGACTCGGCGAACTTGCCGATGAAGTCGTTGTCGACCGCCATCACGTCGGGCAGGTTGGCGCCGGTGGCCAGCGCGGTGGTCATCGCCGTGTGGTGGTCGGGGTAGGCCAGCGACGCCAGCTTGATCTCGATGTTCGGATTGATCTTCTGGAACAGCGGAATTGCGGCCTTCACGCCGCGGTCGAGGTCGGGGAAGGAGGCGACCGTGATGGTCACCTTGTTCTGGGCCTGGGCGGCCCCGGCGGTCATCACGGCGGCAATGGCCAGCAGCAGCGGCCTGATCATGTTTTTCATCTCTGTCTCCTCGTCTGGGCTCGGTCCCAAGCGTCGTCGCCAACGCTTGGCATCGTTTTCACGAAATGCGGAGCATGTAACCCGATCACATGCGCCGCGCAGTCGGCCGCCTGAGGCGGCCCGTTTGCGTTCCCCTGGGCAAGAAGGGGCAAACGGGGCCGCGTGGAGGGCGGGGATGTGACTCGATTTCATGTGAAATCGATTTCACAACGGCGCTTATTTCATCGCCGCGGGCCGGAAGGTGTCAACACGGGAAACCCCAGAAAGCCACAAACCTAGGGAAAGCCCTTGTCTTGCGGGCGACACAGTCGCGGCCCTTCAGCGACGCGGCAAGAGGGTGTCGAGCAGGGGCTGCCGCCATGCCAGCGAGCGCGGTTCCAGCACACCGAAGCCAGCCGCCAGCTCCCAGTAGGCCCACGAGAAACCGCGCGCCTCGGCCTGCTCGCGCACGGCGCGCGTCCAGGCGAGGCGGCTGGCGTTGTCGGCCTTCGAGTAGGCGCCGAATTCGCCCAGGTAGATGGGCCGCTGCTCGCGCCGGGCCCAGTCGGCCACGCCGTCGAAGGCTTCGCGCAAGGCGCGCAGTTCGGGCTCGCGGCCGCGCCAGGTGCTGCCCATCCAGGCGGCAGCCCCGCTCACCCACTCGGCGCCCTGGTGGGTGACTTCCATCGGCTCGTAGTAGTGGAAGGTGGCGATGAGGTTGCGGTCGTCTTTCGGCAATGCCAGCGACCCCAGCATGCGCCGGCTGTTCCACTCGGCGCCGCCGACGATCAGCGTGCGCTGCGGATTGCTCGCGCGGATGACCGGCAGCACGGCCGCGAGCGCGTCGTTCCACTTCGATTGCGTGAGCTTGTTGTGCGGCTCGTTGAGCACCTCGAAGATCACGCTCGCCGGCGCGTCACGGTAGTGCTCGGCGACCTGCTTCCACAGCCCGAGGAAGCGGTCGCGCTCGGCGTCGGGGTCGCTCATCATCCCGGTGTAGTGGTGCATGTCGAGCACGATGGCGAGCCGGTGTTCGAGCGCGAGTTTCACCACGCCGTCGATGCGCGCGAAGAACTCGGGGTCGATGGTGTAGGGCGGCTTGTCGGCGGCTTGTGCGTCCCAGCGGATGGGCAGGCGGATGGCGGTGAAGCCCGCCTTCGCGGTGAGTGCGATGAACTCGTCGCGCAGTGCCGGGCCGGCCATCCCTTCGCGGGCGTGGTCGAGCATGTTGCCGAAATTGATGCTCCTCGCGAGCAGGCGGTTGCAGCTTTCAGCGCGCGCCTGCGGCGGCTGCTCGAAGTTGCAGGCAGCGGCGGGCAGCGCCGCAAGCGCCAGGCCGGCGGCGAGCCAGCGAGCCCTGCGGGGGAACGGGGTGGGCATGGATGTCTCCTGCTTGTGTCGTTTGGGTCACTCAATGGGCACCGCGCAAGCGGCTTGAAAACGTTATCATCCTGCGCGCCATCCTGCCCACATTCCTCTTGCGCCCAGACGCCGTGACCCTCGACGACCGCCAGAGCCCCCAGAGCGCCAGCACCCCCGAGACCGTCACGCTGCTCGACGTGGCCCGCGAAGCGGGTGTCTCCGCCAGCACCGTCTCGCGCATCCTGAACGGCACCGCGCGGGTCGCCTCCGACAAACGCACCGCGGTCGAGAACGCGATTCGCAAGCTCGACTTCAAGCCCAACCTCTTCGCGCGCAGCCTGAAGACCGGCACCACGATGACGGTGGGTGTGCTGACGCAAGACATCGAGAGCCCCTTCTTCAACCGCGCGATGCGCGGCATCGAGGAGGGCCTGTCGGGCAGCGGCTATGCGCCCATCATCGTGAGCGGCCACTGGAACGCGAAGGAAGAAGCAGAACGCATCCGCCTGCTGCTCGCGCGCCGCATCGATGGCCTGGTGATCCTGACCGGCCACCTCGAGGACGCGCAGATCGTCGACTTCGCGCGCCACCAGCCCATCGTCGTGACCGGCCGCCAGCTCAACGCACCCAACCTGCGCAGCCGCCAGCTCGACCAGGAGCACGGCGGCTACATCGCCACACGGCACCTGATCAGCCTCGGGCACAAGCGCATCGCCCACATCGCCGGCCCGCGCGACCACTTCGACGCGACCGAGCGACTGGCCGGCTACCGCCGCGCGCACGAAGAAGCCGGCATCGAGGTGGCGCCCGAGCTGATCGTGCAGGGCGACTTTCTCGAAAGCGGCGGCCTCCTGTCGATGAACAGGTTGCTCGACAGCGGCCACCCGTTCACCGCAGTGTTCGCCGCCAACGACCAGACCGCCTTCGGTGCACGAGTGGCGATGTACCGCCGCGGCATCCGCGTGCCCGACGACCTGTCATTGGTGGGGGTGGACGACCTGCCCGCCGCCGCCTACCTCACGCCGCCGATCACGACGGTGCGCCAGCCGATCTACGAGATGGGGCTCTTTGCCGCGCACGCGCTGCTCAACATGCTCGGGCACCGCGTGCCCGAGATCGAGCTGCCGGCGCTGGAGTTGATCGTGCGAGAAACGACCCGCCGTCTCTGATCAGCCGCGCGCCGCGGCGTCTTCTATCTGCTGCTGGACTTTCCGCGCTCCGCGCAGCACCAGAGTCTGGTCCAGCATGGCCTGCGGCGCGACATGCTGCGCCACTTCGTCCAGCGAATCGGGGTCGGTCATCAGTGCATTCGCCAGGGCCGACAGCGCACAGATGGCGCGCCGCGGCGCTTGCGCCGGCAATTGGCGCAGCGCATTGACGCGCACATGGTGGCGCACACTCGCCACCGCGGCGGGCCCGAGGCCCCAGCTTTCGCACAGCGACGCGCCCAGCGCATCGTGACTCACGCCGAAGGCTTCGTATTCACGCTCGACGAGTTCCATGTCGTTGGTCGACGAGGCCAGCATCGGCTGGTAGGCCTCGGGCGCGTGCTTGAAGAGCACCGCCTTGCCGCATTCTTCGAAGAGGCCGGCCGAGTGCGCGCCCCAGGGGTCGACGCTCAGCGCCTGGCCGATGCGGCCCATCAGGAGGCCGCGCACACTGGCGCGCTGCCACACGGCTTCGAGTTCCGGCGCGGCAGGGAAGACGGCGCGCAAGCCGAATTCGAAGGTCACCGCCGCCACTTCGCGGGTACCCAGGTACATCACCGCCTGCTGCACGCTCTGCACCCGGCCCTTGAGGCCATAGAGCGAAGAATTCACCGCCTTCATCACCGCGGCCGCGAGCGCCATGTCGGACTCGACCAGCCGGCCGAGCGTGGGCAGGTCGACCTCGTCGTCGGCCAGCAGCAGCGAGAGCTTGACCAGCACTTCCGGCTGGGCCGGCACGTCGATGTTCAGGGAGCGCAGTTTGGGGTCCACGGGCATGGGGCCTCCATCAAAGTCAGTACTTCACGGTCCATGCTACGAGCGCAGGGCCGGGCTGATCAACCAAACAGACCACCCAAAGCAGGCCTTCAATCGCTTTCAAGAACGGCCGTGCCATTTGGCGCGTGGCTTCTTATACTGCCAGTCATCCCCGCAAAGAGGGTCGACTCATGACCATCAAGCTCGCCAAAAGCGAACAGACGCTCCAAGCCATCATCAAGACTGCCTTGCAGATCGCCGTCGTGGAGGGCCTGCAGGCCGTCACGCTGGGCGAAGTTGCGAAGCGCATGGACATCAGCAAGAGCGGGGTGTTCGCCCGTGTCGGCTCGGTCGAGGCGCTGCAGAGCATGGTGATCAAGGAATACAGCCGCATCTTCGTGGCCAACGTGTTCACCCCCGCCTTGAGCGCACCACGCGGCCTGCCGCGCCTGAACGCGATCATGCGCCTGTGGATCGGCCGCGGCACCGGCGAGAACGCCTTCGCCGGAGGCCTGCACGCCACCGCCGCCTTCGACCTCGACCACGTCGACAGCAACCTGCGCGACGAGCTGCTCGACGCGGTGATGGCCTGGCGCGTGCTGCTCAAGGGCGCCATCGTGCGCTGCATCGAAGAAGGCCACCTGCGTCCCGAGACCGACCCGAGCCAGCTCACTTTCGAGATCAACAGCCTGATGATCGGCTTCCTGCACGAGTCACGCTTCGTGCGCGACCCGCTGGCCCACGAGCGCGCCACCTCGGCCTACCAGCGGCTGATCTCGACCTACCGCAGCTTCTCCTACGCGGACTAACGAAGCAACCGCGCGGTGACGGGGCCCGCGCCAGGGCGACGGTCTAGAGCTTCAGCGCGTCCCATCCGGTCTTGGCGATCAGCGCCGAGACCACGAGGATGAAGACCCCACGCACGAAGCCCGCGCCGTGCTTCAGCGCGAGCCGCGTGCCGAGCAGGCTGCCGACCACGTTGGCCACCGCCATGGCGGCGGCGATGTGCCACCACACATGGCCCTTGAAGGCGAAGAGCACCAGCGCCGACGCGTTGGTCGCGGTGTTGAGCAGCTTGGCGCTCGCACTCGCGCTGAGGAAGTCGTAGCCGAGCAGGCGCACGAAGGCGAAGACGAAGAAGCTGCCGGTGCCGGGGCCGAAGAATCCGTCGTAGAAGCCGATCACTGCACCGAGCGCGCTCGCCACCGCCGCTTCGGCACGGCCGCTGAAGCGCGGCGCGTGGTGGCGGCCGAGGTCCTTGCGCACCAGGGTGTAGACGAGCACGCCCAGCAGCACGAAGGGCAGCAGGCGCCGCAGGCCGCTCGCGCTCACGAGCGTCACCGCCCAGGCGCCGGCGAAGCTGCCCGCCAAGGCCGCGCCCGCCGCCGGCAGCAGCGCGGCCCAGCGCAGTTCGACCCGCCGGGCGTACTGCAGCGTGGCCCAGGCAGTGCCCCAGACGGAGGCGCCCTTGTTGGTGCCGAACAGGGTGGCCGGTGCAGCACCCGGGAAGACGCTGAACAGCGCCGGCACCAGGATCAGGCCGCCGCCGCCGACGATGGCGTCGACGAAGCCCGCGAAGAGCGAGGCCAGGGTGACGGTGAGGAGTTCCAGGGGCGCAGCGTCCAGAAAGAGGGCAGAGCAGGGGCCGGAAATAACAAAGGCGCCAGGTTGCCCCGGCGCCTTTGGATTTTGTCATCGGCCGTGTCGCCTTCTGGGCGCCAGCTTTTGTGCGCCTGCAGGCACTAGCCCTTGACGCGTTGAATGTCTCCTCAGACCCCCGCCAGTGCCCGGCAGATCTGCCTGCCGGCCGCGAGTGGGCGGACTTTAGGGCGGTGCCCTGGCGCACACACTAGGGGTTTTCCTGCGCCATCCTGGGGCGCGGGCGCGTCAGCGCGCAGCGTTTGGCAGATCCCGTGGCAGATATAAGTGCACGCGCGTGCCTTCCCCCGGTGCGCTCAGCACTTCGACCCGGCCGCCGTGCAGCTCGGCGATGCGTTTGACGATGGCCAGGCCCAGGCCTTTGCCGCCTTCGCCGGTGGCGGGGGCCACCGTCTGCCGCGCCTGGTAGAAGCGGTCGAAGAGGTGGGGCAGGTCGGCCGCGGGGATGCCCGGGCCGGTGTCGGCCACGGTCACCGCCACCTCGCCGCCCTCGGCGTCGGCACACAGCGTGATGCGGCTGCCGGGGCCGCAGAACTTGAGGGCGTTGTCGACCAGGTTGGCCAGCGCGCGCTCGAACAGTTCGATGTCGACGGCGGCGGCCACCGGCTGGTCGCGGTGCAGGGCGTCGAGCGCCACGCCGCGCTGCGCCGCGCGCTCGGCGAAACGCGCGCCCACGTCGGCCACCAGCTCGGTGAGGTCGACCACTTCGGTGCGCAGCCGGAAGCTCGGCTCGTCGAGCGTGGCCAGGTCGCCAAGCGCCTGCACCATGCGCGCGGCGTTGCGGGTGTTGCGCAGCGCCATCTCGGCCATGCGCAGGTCGTCGTCGCGCGTGGGGTCGCCAGCCCAGCGCGCCTGCAGCGTCTCGAGGCAGGCGGTAGTGGCGGTGAGCGGCGAGCGCAGGTCGTGCGAGAGGTTGCTCACCGCTTCTCGGCGGAAGTGGTCGAGCCGGCGCAGGGCGTCCCACTGCTGGCGCAGGGTGGTGAGCATGGCGCCGAAGGCGAGCGTCAACTGGCCGAATTCGTCGCGTGTGGCGGGGGGCAGCAGCGGCTGGGCTTCGGCCGCACCTTCCTGCAGCGCCTCCTTGTCGAGCCCGCGCATCGACAGCGCAGCGACGGCGCTGGTCAGGCGCTCCAGCGGGCGCGTCACCGAGGCGATCACGAGCGCGGCAAGCAGGGTGGTGAGCGTCATGATGGCCACGATGAGGCCCATCGCCGGCCGCGCGAAGGCGCTGCGCAGCGCCTGCCAGCGGCTCGCCGGCAGGCCCTCCTTGTGGCAGACGAGGTAGAGGTAGCCGGCGATCGGCTGGTCGCCGCGGATGGCACGCCGGGACAGTGCGCGGGCGGCGACCACCGCATCGGCGTCCATGCGCTCCGGGTCGTCGCCCATCACGTAGGGGCTGGGCGTGGTCGAGGCCGCCTGGCGCACCGGACCCATCGCGACGCGGAAATCCGGGGGCAGCACCACCGAGCCGGTGCTGGCGAGCACCCGGCCTTCGGTGTCGAGCAGGTAGAGCTGGGTGTCGGCCTCGAACAGCACCAGGTTCTTGAGCAAGGTCTGGAAGTCGTCGGGGTGCCGCTCGTGCAGCTCGAAGAGGTTGTCGTAGGTCGCGACCACGCGGCTGAGGAAGGCCGACGACCGCTGGAAGGCGGTCTCGTGCTCGAAGCGCTGGAAGGCAACGACGACGGTCGCCAGCACCGCGAGCGCCGTCACCAGCCCGGTGGCGAAGATCGTGAGGGCGAGCTTGAGGCGGACGCTCATGAGGCGGGCCGAGCGCCGGGCCGCTCCCAAGCCGGCCCGCATCCCCTCGGGGGATCGACCGACGTACTCGTCGGGCGAGGGGCTGTCATGTCGGGGCTTCTCGCATCTTGTAGCCGGCCCCGCGCACCGTGAGGATGAACTCCGGCCGCATCGGATCGACTTCGAGCTTGGCTCGCAGCCGGTTGATGTGCGTCGTCACCGTGTGCTCGTAGCCGTCATGGCTGTAGCCCCACACCGCGTTGAGCAACTGCGAGCGCGAGTACACATGGCCGGGGTGGCTGGCGAAGTACAGCAGCAGGTCGAACTCGAGCGCGGTGCAGTCGATGGGCACCCCGCGCAGCAGCACGCGCCGTTTGGCGGGCAGGATCTCCAGCTCGCCGTTGCGCACCGAGCCGGTCTGCGCCGCCTGGCCCTGCTGCGCGGCGCGCTGCAGGTGGGCGCGGCGCAGGAGCGCTTTCACCCGCGCCAGCAGTTCGGCCAGCGAGAAGGGTTTGGTCAGGTAGTCGTCGGCCCCGAGTTCCAGGCCGAGCACCCGGTCGAGCTCCGGTGGCCTTGGCGGTGAGCATCAGGATGGGCGTGGTGCGGCCGCGGGCGCGCAGCGCCTTGCAGACTTCCAGCCCGTCTAGGCCCGGCATCATCAGGTCGAGGATCAAGAGGTCGCTCGCCACCTCGGCCTGGCTGGCGAGGGCCGCGGGCCCGTCGGCCACCGCCTGCACCTCGTAGCCGGCGCTGCGCAGGTTCATCGCGATCAGCTCGCGGATGTCGGTCTGGTCTTCGGCGACGAGGATGGTGGCGGGCATGGCGGGATTGTCGTGTCGAGGCCCCGCCATCTGACGGGCTTCTGACGCAAATGTGATCTTCCTGTGAGGTTCGGTGAGGTGGGCGCGAGGTGGGATCGCGACAGTGCTCCCCATTGCAAGACACCTCCGAGGAGAGCTCCCATGACCGCCGCCGCCACTGCCTTCGCCGCCCCGCCCACCTTCCTGCCGGTCGCGTGGACCGAGATGGTCTCGCACCGCAGCTACCTGGTGCGCTTCGCCCAGCGCAAGCTGCACGACCCGATGCTGGCCGAAGACGTGGTGCACGACGTGTTCGAGGCGGTGATCTCCGGCCGGGCCGCGTTTGCCGGCCGCGCGGCGCTGCGCTCCTGGCTCACCGCCATCCTCAAGCACAAGATCGTCGATCTGGTGCGCAGCCGCGTGGGGCTCGAGAGCCTCGACGAAGACCCGGACGACAGCGCCGCACTGGCCATCGCCTGCCCCCAACCGCAGCCCGACGAGGTGGCCACCCAGCGCGAGGCGCTGCGCCAGACGCTCGCGCGCATCGAGGCGCTGCCGGCGAACCTGCGCGAGGTGGTCGAGCTGCGGGTGCTGCAGGACCAGCCCACCGAGGCGGTGTGCGAAGCGCTGGCGATCAGCGAAGACAACCTCTTCGTGCGACTGCACCGCGCCCGCAAGCAGCTGCTGAGCTAAGGGCCATCGCGGGGGCGAGCCTCGCGCTACTTCGCACTGGCATGCGGATTGCGGCAGGTATCCTCCCCGCTCTCCCAACCGTCCCTGCTTGCGAAAGGCCCGCGCCATGCCCCAGACCATCCCCGCCACCCTGATCCCCGGCGACGGGATCGGTCCTGAAATCATGGACGCGACCCTCGCCGTGCTCGACGCGGTGGGCGCCCCCTTCGAATGGGACCGCCAGGTGGCCGGCCTCGGCGGTGTGGCCGCCGCCGGCGACCCGCTGCCCAAGGCCACGCTCGACAGCATCCGCCGCACGCGCCTGGCGCTGAAGGGCCCGCTCGAAACGCCGTCGGGCAGCGGCTATCGCTCCTCGAACGTGCGCCTGCGCGAGGAGTTCAAGCTCTACGCCAACCTGCGCCCGGCGCTGACGGTGATCCCCGGTGGGCGCTACGACAACATCGACCTCGTGATCGTGCGCGAGAACCTCGAAGGCCTGTACATCGGCCACGAGCACTACGTGGCGATCGACGGCGACCCGCACGCGGTGGCCATGGCCACCGGCATCAACACCCGCGCCGGCAGCCGCCGCCTGCTCGAATTCGCCTTCGAGCACGCCATCGCCACCGGCCGCAAGAAGATCACCGTGGTGCACAAGGCCAACATCATGAAGGCGCTGACGGGCATCTTTCTCGAGACCGCGCAGCAGGTCTACGAGGCCAAGTACAAGGATCGCATCCAGTTCGAGACGGTGATCGTCGACGCCTGCGCGATGAAGCTGGTGCTCAACCCCTACCAGTTCGACGTGATCGTCACCACCAACCTCTTCGGCGACATCCTCTCCGACCTGGTGGCCGGCCTGGTGGGCGGTCTCGGCATGGCCCCGGGCGCCAACATCGGCACCGACGCGGCCATCTTCGAAGCGGTGCACGGCTCGGCCCCGGACATCGCGGGCAAAGGCATCGCCAACCCGACTGCGCTCATCCTCGCCGCCGCGATGATGCTCGACCACGTGAAGCTGCACGACAAGGCCGAGCGCGTGCGGCGTGCGGTGCACGACACGCTCAACGTCGACAACGTGCGTACCGGCGACCTGGGGGGCAAGGCGAGCACCTCGGCCTTTGCGCAGGCGCTGGTGAAGCGGCTGAACTGACGGCCCCTTGACCCGCGTCCGCGTCTAGGCCGTGCCGAGAAGGCGGCCGGGTTTCGCGTTGACCGAGAAGCTCAGCGTCGGCCCGCCGTACAGCGTGATCGTGTAGGCCCCGCCGTTGTCGAGCGTCACTGGCGCGACGGGCACGTGCACGTTCAGCTCTTTCAGCGGCAGCGGCGGCCCGTAGGACGCGCCGCGTTTCATGAAAGTGTCGATGGCAGCCGGCAGGGCCATGCCGGCGGTGAGGGCAGCGAGCGAGGACATGGGTGTTTCGAATGCGGGCGCCACTCTAGTGGAGCGGCGTCGAGGGAGCACTCACCCTGAGTGATGTCGCCGCCAAATTCGGGCGTTTTCAACAGCACCGGCGCACATCGGCACCAGGCCTCTTGCGCGTCAGGCTCGTGCCAGCCAGGCCCCGGCGTCGTCGACGGTGAGCGGCGTCGCGTAGAGCGCACCCTGCAGCACCTGGCAGCCGGCCTGCCGTGCGGCCTGCGCCTGCGCTTCGGTCTCCACGCCTTCGGCCACCACGTCGAGCTGCAGCACGGCCGCGAGCTGGCAGATCGCCTTGATCACCGCGCCGGCATCGGGGGCGGGCAGCGGCTCGATCAGCGAGCGGTCGATCTTGACCGTGCTCACCGGCAGGCTGCGCAGCAGGTTGAGCGACGAGAAGCCGGTGCCGAAGTCGTCGAGCGCCACACGCACGCCCAGCTCGCGCATCTGTCGGATCTGGTCGCGCGCCTGCTCCATGTGGGTGACGGCGGCGCTCTCGGTCAGTTCGAGCGTGAGCAAGGCCGGCGGCACGCGATGCCGGGCCAGCGTGTCGGCCACCAGCTGCGGGAACTGCGCGTCGATCAGCTGCAGGGGCGACACGTTGACGGCCACCGGATAGGCCTCGCCATGCTCCGCGCGCCAGCGGGCGATCTGCTGGCAGGCCTGGGCCAGGATCAGCCGGCCGAGCGGGCCGATGAGGCCGGTCCGTTCGGCCGCGGGGATGAAGTCGCTCGGCGCCACCCGGCCCTGGCCCGGGCGGTCCCAGCGCACCAGGGCCTCGAAGCCCACCAGCGCGCCGCTCTTCGCATCGACCTTGGGCTGGTAGAAGAGCACGAACTCGTCTTTGCTGACGCCGGCGCGCAGGCCCTGCTCGGCATCGAGCACCTGGCCCGAGCCGCGCTCGAACCCTTCGGGCGGGAACTGCAGCGAGGTGCCAGGCACCGACTTGGCCCGGTGCATCGCCGCGGTGGCCGCACGCAGCAGCGCCTCCGGCGTGCCGGGGCCGACGGGGTGCAGCGCGGCCCCCATCGACACATCGAGGAAGAACTCGTGCGGCGTGTGCGTCAGCGACGGCACGTTGAGCGCCTGCGCCAGCCGCTCGCGCACCTGCTCGCCCAGGGCCCGCACACTCGCTTCGTCGTGCGCCTTCGGCGCCAGCAGCGCGAACTCGTCTTCGCCCAGGCGCAGCACCTGCGCGTCGCCGTTGACCGCCTGCTGCAGCGCGCCGGCGAGCGTGCGCAGCACCTCGTCGCCGAGCGAATGGCCATGGGCTTCGTTGAAGAGCTTGAAGCGGTCGACGTCGAGCAGCAGCAGCGCGAAACGTTTGCCGGGCTGCGCGCACAGCTGGCGCAGCCGCTCGTGCAGCGCGTTGCGGTTGGGCAGGCCGGTCAGGCCGTCGTGCGTGGCCTGGTGCTGCAGCGCGCGGGCGGCGTTGTGCTGCACGGTCTCGTCGGTCACCACCACCTGCTCGGCGGGCTGGCCGTCCCAGTCGATGCGCCAGGCGGTGAAGCGCAGCTGGATCGGCGTGCCATCGGCGCGCACCCGCACGCCGTCCCAGTTGGCCTGCGGGATCTCGCCGTCGATCACCTGGCGGTGGCGCTCGCGGGCAGCCAGGCGCTCGCTTTCGGTGAGGGCGCTCGGGCCGCGCCAGAAGGTGTTGAGGTCGGCCAGCGAATTGAGGCCGTAGACCCGCAGCAGTGCCGGGTTGGCGTAGAGCACGCGTTCACCCTGCACCACCGCCACGCCCTGGTGCGAATGCTCGACCAGCTGCTGGAAGCGCAGGCGCAGGCGGCGTGACTCCTCCGAGGAGCGTGTCACCGCGGTGTGCAGCAGCGCCAGGCCGAGGATGAGCCTCAGCACGCCGGCGATCGCCAGCTGCACGCCGAGCCCGGCCTCGCCGGTGACGACGAAGATGTACTGGTTGGCGCCCACCAGCACGAGCAACCCGCCGACCAGGCGCTCGGCGAACCCGCGGTTCCACAACCAGCCCAGCGCGACCATGCCGGCGGCCATGTGCAAGGTGGCACTCGACGCCTGCGCCCAGCGGGCGTCGATCTGGATCAGCCCGAGGCCGAGTGCGAAGAGGCCGCCGAAGAGCCAGAGGATGTGCCGGCGGGAGGGCACGTAGCCGGCCAGCCGTGCGCTGCCGAGCATCAGCAGGCCCACGTACAGCGCCGACACCACCACCACCAGCAGCGTGCCCGCCCCGCGCGCCAGCGGCCACGGCGCCCGCGTGCTCAGCATGTAGGCCACCGGCACCAGCGTCTGCGCGAGGTAGGCCCAGCCGAGGTCGCGGGTGAAGACCTGCCGCGGATCGCGCCACCAGGTGAGCAGCAGCGACAGGCCGACGATGAGGTTGATGGCCGTCGTGAAGCCGAAGGAGAGCGTATAGTCCAAGGGTCAGTGCCCGGCCAGGATCCAGCCGGCCGCCCGCTCGGCAATCATCAGCGTGGGCGAATTGGTGTTGCCGCTGGTGATGGTGGGCATGATGCTGGCGTCGACCACGCGCAGGCCGCGCACGCCGTGCACCTTGAGGCGGGCGTCGACCACGGCGAGTGGGTCGGCTTCGGGGCCCATCTTGGCCGTGCCCACCGGGTGGAAGATGGTGGTGCCGATGTCGCCAGCAAGCCGCGCCAGGTCTTCGTCGGTCTCGAACTGCGGGCCCGGCTTGATCTCTTGCGGCGCGTAATTCGCAAGCGCCGGCTGGGCCACGATGCGCCGTGTGACGCGCAGCGACTGCGCAGCGATGTGGCGGTCGGCCTCCGTACTCAGGTAGTTGGCCTGGATCAGCGGCGCATCGAGCGGCGAGGCGCTGCGCAGCTGCACCTGGCCGCGGCTCGTCGGGTTGAGGTTGCACACGCTGGCGGTGAACGCGTTGAACGGGTGCAGCGGCTCGCCGAAGGCGTCGAGCGACAGCGGCTGCACGTGGTATTCGAGGTTCGGGTGCGGCTGCGACGGATCGCTGCGCGTGAAGGCGCCCAGCTGAGAGGGCGCCATGCTCATGGCGCCGGTCTGCTTCAACAGGTATTCGAGGCCGATCAACGCCTTGCCCCACCAGTGGCGCGCCTGGGTGTTGAGCGTGCGCACGCCGGTGACGCCGTAGACGGCGCGGATCTGCAGGTGGTCTTGCAGGTTGCCGCCCACCCCCGGCAGGTGGTGGCGCACCGCGATGCCGTGGTGCTGCAGCACGCTGCCGGCGCCCAGGCCCGACAGCTGCAGGATCTGCGGCGTGTTGACCGCCCCGCTGGCGAGGATCACTTCGGCGCGGGCATGCGCGACGTGTGGCTCGCCGCCGCCGTGCGGCAGCACCTCGACGCCGATCGCGCGGCGCGCGTCGTCGCCCTCGCCAAACAGCACCCGCGAGACGTGCGCGCCGGTCCACACCTGCAGGTTGTCGCGGTCGAGCGCGGGGCGCAGGAAGGCCTTGGCGGCATTCCAGCGGATGCCGCGGCGCTGGTTGACGTCGAAGTAGCCGACGCCTTCGTTGTCACCGCGGTTGAAGTCGTTGCTGTGCGGGATGCCGGCCTGCTGGGCCGCTTCGGCAAAGGCATCGAGCACGTCCCAGCGCAGGCGCTGCTTCTCGACGCGCCACTCGCCGCCGGGGCGTTTGCCGGTCATGTCGAAGCCGGGCGCGGCGTGGAACTCGTCGGCACCCTTGTGGAAGTCTTCGTGCTTCATGAAGGCCGGCAGGCACTCGCGCCAGCTCCAGCCCTCGTTGCCGAGCGCGCCCCAGTGGTCGTAGTCGCGCGCCTGACCGCGCATGTAGATCATCCCGTTGATGCTGGAGCAGCCGCCCAGCACCTTGCCGCGCGGGTAGCGCAGCCGGCGGCCGTTGAGTCCTGGGTCGGGCTCGGTCTGGTACAGCCAGTCGGTGCGCGGGTTGCCGATGCAGTAGAGATAACCGACCGGAATGTGGATCCAGAGGTAGTCGTCCTTGCCGCCGGCTTCGATCAGCAGCACCCGCTTCTTCGGGTCGGCACTCAGCCGGTTGGCGAGCAGGCAGCCGGCGGTGCCGGCGCCGCAGACGATGTAGTCGTAGACAGGCGTTTCTGAAGGGGATGTTGGGTTCAAGGACGGGGGCCCGGCGGTTCGGCGCAAAGTCTAGCCGCCGCCCCCTTGGTTTGACCCCCGTCATGACCCTCGTTGTGCGCAAGGTGTTGGTTTCAATTGTTCGCCGGTTGTGCGGCGGGGGTGCCGGGGCTGCGCAGCAGCGCGTACCAGTCAACCCGGCGCGTCATCACCATCGCCGAGGCGAGCACCACAAAGAGCAGCAGCGAGCCGATGACGAGCGAGGTCTGCTCCATCTGCAGCAGCAGGTACAGCGCCCCGTAGAGGCCTGCGATGCCGGCGCCGAAGAGGGCCCCGGCGCGCCAGCCGCCGAGCAGGTGGCGGCCGTAGAAGCCGAGCAGCGACACGCAGGCCGCACTCGCCAGCGCATACGACCTGCCGAACGACAGGTGCTCCGACAGGCTCAGCAGCAGCAGGAAGAAGATGCTCAGGGCGCTGCCCACCAGCAGGTACTGGATCGGGTGCACCCGCAGGCGACGCATCACCTCGGCCAGGCCCACCGCGACAAAGGTGAGCGCGATGAAGAGCAGGCCGTACTTGATGGCGCGGTCGCTCATCGAATAGGGGTTCACCGGGTCGATGAACGAGATGTTGAAGCTCTCGATGCATTTGCCTTCCGGGCCCTCGTGCGCGGCGCACAGACCGGCACCGCGGGCGAAGTCGAGCGGCGCGGTGGTGGCCAGCGACGACATCTGCCAGGTGGCGCTGAAGCCGTCGTCGCGGACCTCGCGCGCCACCGGCAGGAAGCGGCCGCCGAACGAGGGGTGCGGCCAGTTGGCGTCGAGCTTCATGCGGGTGTCGTCTGCGACCGGCGCGACGGCAAGCTCGGCCGTGCCCACGAGTTCGAGCGTCACCTCGGCAATGACGGGCGCATCGGCCTGGCGCAGCGCTTCGGGCAGGCGCACATGGAACCCGCGCGGGTGGCTCTTGTGGCCCGTGCCGGCCGCCACCATGAGGCTGTCGCCGCCGACCTGCACCGCGGCCTGGCGGATGCCTCGGGCATCGCTCACGCCCACCATCAGCACCGGTGGCTGGCACACCAGCCGCGAGCCGGCGTGTTCGGCCACCGGGCGCAGGGCGGCCAGCGTGGGCCACTGCGCCTTGAACTGGGTGCGGCTCACGTAGGTGTTGACCTTGAAGAGGCCGCGGTAGCGCGGCTCCATCGTCACCGCCGCCTGCACCGCGAGCTGGCGCGGCGTGGCGGTGAGCTGGAACTCGCGCCGGTGCGTGGTGGTGCTGCGCTCGCGGCCTTCGCCGGTGACGCTGTCCCACTCCTCGCTGCACTGGCTGTGCAGCACCGGGCCGAGCAGCGCCTGCCGGCCCGCCTGGCTCTGCTCGACGCTCGCCAGCGCCTCGTGGAAGCGCTGCTGGCGCTCGTCGGCCAGGCTGCCGATGCGGCCGAGGGCAAGCATCAGCAGCCCGACGATGACGGTGATCGCCAGAACCTTGGCGAGGAGGGGGTTCAATCTCATGTGCGTGGCTCCCGGGTTGAAGCGCCGCACTGTCACGGCCGGCCGTGAAGTCGGGATGAAGCCGGTGTGAAGCCCGGACGGGGCGCTCAGCGCACCGTCGACGCCAGGATGGGGAAGAGCTTGATCAGCCCGTCCGACATCACCTCGACCGCGAGCGCCGCGAGGATCAGGCCCATCAGCCGCGTCATCACGTTGATGCCGGTCTTGCCGAGCACGCGGGCGATGCGGCCGGCGGCGCTGAAGGCCAGCCACACCGAGACGCCGATCACCACGCCGTACCCGACGAGATAGGCCAGCTCCCACCAGTGGCGGGTCTTGTCGGCGTAGATCACCATGGTGGAAATGGTGGCCGGGCCGGTGAGCAGCGGGATGGTGAGCGGCACCACCGCGATGCTGTCGCCGGCATCGACCTTGTCGTCGCCCTCGCTCACGTCTTCTTCGCGGGTTTCGGCCTGACGTGCATTGAGCATCTGCAGCGCCGAGATCAGGAGCAGCGTGCCGCCACCGACCTGGAAGGACGCGAGCGAGATGCCGAAGAACTCGATGATCTTCAGGCCCGCCAGCGCGCTGACGGCGATCACCACGAAGGCGCTGAACGCCGCGACCCGCACCGTGCGGCGGCGCTGCTCGGCGCTGAAGCCTTCAGTGAAGTGGATGTAGAAGGGAATGGCCCCGATCGGGTTGACGATGGCCAGGAGCGCGATCAGCGGTTTGAGCAGGTCCATCGGGGCGGGGTTCTCCGTCAGGCCGTGGCGAGTTCGCGCAGGTAGCGCAGGCCGGGCACAGCGCGCGCACCGTACCAGCTCAGCAGTTCGCCGTCGACCCGCTGCACCACCGCCTGTGGGCACAGTGCCTGCGCGGCCTGCCGGTGCGCGTCGTCGAAGCGGAAGGGCTCCGAACTCAGCAGCACGCGCTGCACCGAGGCGAGCCAGGCCTCGTCGCCGCGCACCACCGGATAGCGCGCGGCGCCGCGCTCACCGCCTGCGAGCGCCGGCTCGGTGTGCCACTGCACCATGGCCAGCATGCGCGAGAGGTAGGTGTCGCGGGCGACCGTCATCCACGGGTCGTGCCAGATCAGATAAAGCACCCGCTGGGGCGCCGGCGCCACGCGGCGACACTGCGCCAGCTGCTCGCGCAAGGCGTCTTGCAGGCGCTCGGCCCGCGCCGCCACGCCTGGCAGGTGACCGAAAGCCTCGACGAGCTGGGCCACGAGCGCGAGGTTGTCGTCGGGCGCGTTGGGGTGGGTCACCAGCAGTTCGGCACCCATCGCCTGCAGCGCCGGGACGATGTCGACCCGGTTTTCATCGACATTCACCAGCACGTGCGTGGGTGCCAATCGCCGCAATTTGGCGAGATTCACATCCTTGGTGCCTCCCACTTTGGGCACCTCGCGCAACTGCGGTGCAGGGTGAATGCAAAACCCGGTGCGCGCCACCAAATGCCGGCCCAAACCCAATTCCACAACGAGCTCGGTGAGACTGGGCACCAGGCTTGCAATACGAATGTCCTGCAGGTTTCGCATCGGGCAGCTCTCAAAACAACAGTTTCAACTTGAGCGAATTGCAGGGCTTTCCACTATTTGCGCGGCTTTGCAGAATGACTTGATAATGGAAATTCCCCGGTATTGGATGCAGCGCCTTCGCTTGAATGTTTCTACTCGAATGTTTCGAGGATAGGTAAAAGCTCCAGATTGTTCTCTGTCATCAGGAAAGAAAGGCGCTCTCCATGGGCAACAAACTCTACGTCGGCAACCTCGCCTACAGCGTGCGCGACGACGACCTTCAACAAGCGTTCGCGCAATTCGGCACCGTGTCCTCGGCCAAGGTCATGATGGACCGCGACACCGGCCGCTCCAAAGGCTTCGGCTTCGTGGAAATGGGCTCGGACGCTGAAGCGCAATCTGCGATCAACGGCATGAACGGCCAGGCCCTCGAAGGCCGCGCCCTCGTGGTCAACGAAGCCCGTCCGCGCGAAGAGCGTCCGGGTGGCTTCCGCTCAGGTGGTGGTGGCGGCTTCGGCGGTGGTGGCGGTGGCCGCTCCGGCGGTGGCGGCGGCTACGGCGGTGGTGGTGGTGGCGGCTACGGCGGTGGCGGTGGTGGTGGCCGCGGCGGCTACGGTGGCGGCGGTGGCCGCTCCGGTGGTGGCGGTGGCTACGGCGGCGGTGGTGGCGGCTACGGTGGCGGCGGCGGTGGCCGCGGCGGCTACTGATCGCCACCGGCTGACAAGCCGATTCAAACGCAAGGCGGTGGATGCGAAAGCATCCACCGCTTTTTCGTTTGCTCTCGGCGTTCTCTATTCGCCCTGGCGTTGTTTGCGCGGCCGCCCGGCGAGCGCCAGGTCGAAGACGGCGTTGGGCAACGCGCGCAGCAGCTTGGCCACGAGCGCCATCTGCCAAGGAATCACGCGGTAGCTGTGGCCCGCGGAGATGGTGCGGAAGGCACGCTCTGCGAAGGCATCGGCCTTCATCAGAAACGGCATCGGGTAGCGGTTGCGGCGCGTGAGCGGGGTCTCCACATAGCCCGGCGCGATGGTGACGACCTTCACACCCACATCGCGCAGCTCGCCACGCAGGCTCTCGCAGTAGCTGATGGTCGCCGCCTTGCTGGAGCAGTACGCGGCATGGCCGGGCAGGCCGCGGATGCCGGCCACGCTGGCGATGCCCACCAGCGTGCCCGAACGGCGAGCGCGCATCGGCGTGACGAAGGGCTGGAAGGTTGCCGCCATGCCGATGTTGTTGGTCTCGTAGACGGTGCGCATCATCTCGAGGTCGTCGTAGATGGCGGTGTCGATGCCGATGCTGATGCCGGCGTTGGCGATCACCACGTCGGGCAGGCCTTGGGCCTCGATGCAGGCGCGGCCGGCGCCGGTGATGCTCGCGATGTCGCGCACGTCGGCGCCATAGACGGCCACCCGCGAAGCCTCGAGGCCTTCGCGCTCGGCCCATTGGCGCAGCTCGCCCTCGCGCCGGGCCACCAGCGCGAGCCGATAGCCGGCGCGGTAGTAGCGCAGCGCGAGCGCCTGGCCGATGCCGCTCGACGCTCCGGTGATGTAGACCAGCGGGGCAGTGCTCATCGTGCGGGGTCCTTGGGCGATCGGGGCTGGAAGCTCGCGCGCATGCGCCCGCTGAACTGGATCAATCGGTCGAGGTGGCTGTACTCCATGCCCTCGGCAAACACCTGCGTGTCGCCACGGGTGACCGTGACCGGCAGGTGCGACTTCACCCGCTCGGTGTCGAGGAACGCGTGCAGGAACTCGCCGCGAAAGTCGAGCGCCGGGGCGGTGGGGGTGGCTTCGCTGACCACCTGCGCGCCCCCGAGCAGCTGCACCTCGGTGCCGGCGCCGTTGGCGATGCCGCGGCGCGCACTCGCGTAGGTGATGCGGCCATCGGCACCGATCGCGCGCACGCGCACGTTGTCGATCTCGACGGTGTCGGTGTCGGGGTAGTGGCGCAGGGCGTCGCCGTCGATCTGTGCCTTGAGCGGCCCCTGCGCGCCGAAGCGCTGCACCGAGAAATTGCGCATCTCGTAGTCGGGCTCGTGGCGCAGCGGCGCGGCAGCGCGGTCGCGTTCGATCACCGGCGTGTTCTTCACCAGCCACCAGGTGCCGAGCGCCAGCAGCGCCATCATCAGGAGGGGCAGGTAAGCCGAAAAGAACTCGAGCACGCGCCAGCGCCAGGGCTGTTCGGTGCCGGCCGACGGGCGGTCAGCCGCAGCGGTCACACCGGCCAGGGGTGCGGCCATGGGCTCATCCCGCCGCATCGAGCGTGACAAGGTGGCCGTGCAGCAGGGCCGCGTAGCGGTTGGCGGCCATCAGCAGCAGGTCGCAGAACTCACGCGCCGCGCCGTGCCCGCCCGGGGTGCTGGTGACGTGGTGCGCGATCGCACGCACTTCGGCGTGGCCGTTGGCGGGGGCGCAGGCGAAGCCGGCGCGCGTCATCAGCGGCAGGTCGGGCCAGTCGTCGCCCATCGCGGCCAGCGCCGGCCAGTCGAGCGACAGCTGTTGCAGCAACCCCTGCGCTGCCGCCAGCTTGTCGTGGGCACCGTAGACGGCGTGGGTGATGCCGAGGTCGGCCACCCGCCGGCGCACTGCCGGTGAATCGCGGCCGGTGATGACGATGGGGGTGATGCCGCCCTGCGCCAGCAGCTTCAAGCCATGGCCGTCAAGCGTGCTGAAGGCCTTGAACTCTTCGCCGTGCTCGCTGATGTAGATGCGCCCGTCGGTGAGCACGCCGTCGACGTCGAAGATCGCGGCACGCACGGGCTGGGCCTTCAACAGAAGCTCGGGTGCGAAGCGCAGCACTGGCGTCAGCTCACGCATCAGATGACCTTGGCGCGCATCAGGTCGTTGAAGTTGAGCGCGCCCACCAGCACCCCCTGGTGGTCAACGACCAGAACACTGGTGATGCGGTGCGCCTCCATCAGGTCGGCCGCCTCCACTGCGAGCACATCGGGGCGGATGGTGCGCGGCTGCGTGTGCATCACCTCGGCCGCAGACAGCGCCCGGAGGTCGCGGCCGCTTTCAATGCCGCGCCGCAAGTCGCCGTCGGTGAAGATGCCTAGCACCTTGCCTTGCGGGTCGGTGATGGCGGTGGCGCCGAGGCCCTTCTGCGTCATCTCGCGCATCATGTCGACGAAGGGGGTGCCGGGCGCGACACGCGGCACGTCGTCACCGCTGCGCATCACGTCGCGCACGTGGGTCAGCAGCTTGCGGCCCAAGCTGCCGCCGGGGTGCGAACGCGCGAAGTCTTCTTCGCGGAAGCCGCGGGCGTCAAGCAGCGCCACGGCCAGCGCATCGCCGAGCGCCATCTGCGCGGTGGTGCTGGCGGTGGGCGCGAGGTTGAGCGGGCAGGCCTCGGCGTCGACTGCGCTGTCGAGCACGATGTCGGCATGCTGGGCCAGGGTGGAATCACGCCGGCCGGTCATCGCGACCAGCGTCACGCCGATACGGCGGATGGCCGGCAGGATGGCCGTCAGTTCGTTCGCCTCACCGGAGTTGGAGATCGCCAGCACCACATCGCCCGGCGCCACCATGCCGAGGTCGCCATGGCTGGCCTCGGCGGGGTGCACGAAGAACGCCGGCGTGCCGGTGGAGGCGAGCGTGGCAGCGATCTTGCGGCCCACATGGCCGCTCTTGCCCATGCCCATCACCACCACGCGGCCGGTGCAACGCAGGATGGCCGACATCGCCCGCCCGAAGTCATCGCCCAGGCGGGTCTTGAGTCCGATCAGTGCCGCGGCCTCGATGTCGATGGTCTTGCGTGCGAGGTCCAGCGCACGATCGGCATCGAAGTGGGCAGAAAGAGGGGTGGCAGAGGACACGAGGAAGGGCTTGTGGGCGAAGCTGTCCAGTACGATCGGGCGATTGTAGGCACGCGGCCTGTGCCCCTTCCGTCCCTGCTTGCGCCATCACCAGCGCCCTCATGGTCAGCACGCTTGAACTGGTCCTGCTCTATCTGATTGCCGCCGTGGGCGGGGTGGTGGCGTGCCGCATGCTGCGCCTGCCACCGATGCTGGGCTACCTGGCGGTGGGCGTGCTGATCGGGCCGAATGCACTGGCACTCGCCAAGGACTCCCCGAGCGTCACCTACCTCGCCGAATTCGGCGTGGTATTCCTGATGTTCGTGATCGGGCTCGAGTTCAACCTGCCCAAGCTCAAGAGCATGCGCAAGCTGGTGTTCGGCCTCGGCCTGAGCCAGGTGGTGCTGACGGTGCTGATCGCACTCGCCGGCAACGCGCTGCTGGCGTGGGCGTTCGCCACGATCGGGCGCGAATGGGGCCTCAACTGGCGCAGCGCCTTCGCGCTCGGCGGCGCGCTCGCGATGAGCAGCACCGCCATCGTGGTCAAGCTGATGGCCGAGCGGCTGGAGCTGGAAAGCGAACACGGCCGGCGCGTGATGGGCGTGCTGCTGTTCCAGGACTTGGCGGTGGTGCCGCTGATCGTGCTGATCCCCGCGCTCGGCTCGTCGCCGGAGGAGCTGATGCGCGAACTGGCGCTGGCCACGCTCAAGGCCGGCGCGCTGCTGACCGTGCTGCTGGTCGGTGGCCAGCGGGTGATGCGCTGGTGGCTGACGCTGGTGGCGCGTCGCAAGAGCGAGGGCTCTTCATCCTCAACCTGCTGCTGGTGACGCTGGGCCTGTCGTGGCTGACCGAGCACGCCGGCCTGTCGCTCGCGCTCGGCGCCTTCGTCGCCGGCATGCTGATCGCCGAGACCGAATACAAGCACCAGGTGGAAACCGACATCCGGCCCTTCCACGACGTGCTGCTCGGGCTCTTCTTCATCACCATCGGCATGAAGCTCGACATGGAGATCGTGCTCTCGCAGTGGCCGCTGGTGCTGCTGCTGAGCGCGGTGCCGGTGGCATTCAAGTTCGGGCTGGTGGCCGCGCTCGCCAGGCTCTTCGGCGCGGCCACCGGCGTGGCGCTGCGCACCGGCCTCTACCTCGCGCAGGCCGGCGAGTTCGGCTTCGTGCTGGTCAACCTTGCGCAAGGCGAGGGCCTGCTGTCGCCGGCACTGCAGAGCGCGGTGCTGGCGAGCATGGTGCTGTCGATGCTGGCCACGCCTTTCATCGTGATGTACAGCAACCGCATCGTGATGCGCCTGTCGGCGAGCGACTGGCTCATGCAGTCGGTGGCGATGACGAGCATCGCCAAGCGTGCGATCAACACCGAGGCGCACGTCATCATCTGCGGCTACGGCCGCAGCGGGCAGAACCTCGCGCGCTTGCTCGACCTGGAGCGCATTCCCTACATGGCGCTCGACCTCGACCCCGACCGGGTGCGTCAGGCCGCAGCGGCGGGGCAGAGCGTGGTGTTCGGCGACGCGGCCCGCCTGCAAAGCCTGATGGCCGCCGGCCTCGCGCGGGCCAGCGCGGTGGTGGTGAGCTACCACGACACCCCGTCGGCGCTGAAGATCCTGCACCTGGTGCAGGAGCACGCGCCGACCGTGCCGGTGGTGGTGCGCACGATCGACGATGCCGACATCGAACGCCTGCGCGCCGCCGGTGCGACCGAGGTAGTGCCCGAAGCGGTTGAGGGTTCGCTGATGCTCGCAAGCCATGCGCTCGCGCTCGTGGGCGTGCCGATGCGCCGCGTGATCCGTGTGGTGCAGGACCAGCGCGACGCGCGCTACAGCCTCTTGCGCGGCTACTTCCACGGCGCCGACGACGACACCGTCGACGACCTGCAGCAGGCGCGCCTCTTGAGCGTGAGCCTGCCGCCGGCCGCCGCGAGCCTGGGGCAGCCGCTCGCCGACCTGGCGCTGCATGCGGTGGGCGTGAGCGTGGTGTCGGTGCGGCGGGCGTCGGGCAAGGTGACGAACCCCGACGACCAGCTCACGCTGGCCGCGGGCGACACACTGGTGCTCTCAGGCCTGCCCGAGGCGCTGGCACTGGCCGAGGGCAAGCTGCTCGGCCGGGTCTGAGCCGGCCGAGCCCGGGTCACGACAGGCTCAGGGGCAGGGCACCTGGGCGACGATCGCCGGGCGCAGGGCGTTGACCGTGCCGCTTTCGTCCTGGCCGCGCGTGTTGTTGGTGAAGGTGCAGCCGTAGGTCGGCGCCGCCACCGTGGCCGGGGTCAGCACGTCGTCACCGGCAGGCCGCGCACCGCCCGCTTCCCAGGCCACCATGTCCGAAAAGGCCTGCACCTGCTCGGCGATGGTGAAGTCGCAATGGCTCGCACCGCGGATGGCGCGTGTCACCAGATACTGGCTGTTGCCCCGGGCCGCGGTGCGCTGCGCGTACACCTGCAGCATGTTGAACGGCACGAAGAGGTCACCCAGCGTGTGGATGGCCACCACCGGAATCCGGAATTCGCCGTTGACCTTGGGGATCCAGCGCAGACCGTCGCGGCGCAGGCGGTTGGCCTCGGGATCGGCCGTCACCTTCTGCGCGGCGGCGTTGATGGCAGCCGAGGTGGTGGCGTCCCCGGTGATGGTGTAAGTGAAGGCGTTGGTGTCGATGCCGGGGCGGTTGAGGATGCCGTTCACCGTGCCGTCGCCGCCGAAGGTGCCGTAGGCCGACGGGAAGCTGCCGCCGAACTGCAGGCCTTGCGCGAAGAGCGGGCGCGGGCCGCCGGTGAGGTTCTCGACGATCGAGGCGTAGCGGGCACCGGCCACCGCGGTGGTGGTGATTGGCGTCGTCGGCGCGGCGGGCGTGGGGAAGGTCTGAAAGAGCGTGCCCGTCACCAGGCCCGACACCTCCGACCAGCGGGTGAACGGGTAGTTGGGAATGCCGGCCACGGCCAGCGCCGAGACCTGCATCGCGGCGAAGGTGTCGAAGAGCACGGTGTCGCCGGTCACGCCGCACATCGGCACCGCGCCGTGGTAGCGCACCTTGTTGCGCGCGGTGGCGAAGGCTTCGTCCTCGATCGCGGCGGCGGTGATGTGCCCGCCCATCGAGTGGCCGGTGATGTAGAGCTTGGTCGGTGCCGGCAGCGGGCGCGAGTTGGCCTGCGCGATGCGGTTGAACTCGAGCGCCAGGGCGTTGGTGTCTTCCACACCGGCACGCACGTCGTAGTAGTTCTTCGTGTAGCTCGACGCGGCCCAGGCGTAGCCGTTCATGATCAGGTGACGCCGGATCGACGGAGGGTTCACGCCGAGCGCCGCGCCGGTGCCGGCGTAGCCGTGGGCGTACATCACGAGGCGGCCGTTCCAGTTGGCCGGAACCTCGACCCGGTAGGCCGCGCCGTTGAGCACGCCGGCCCAGCGGCTGGTGCCGTTGAGCGTGTCGATGTCGGTCTGGCTCGCCCCGGCCAGCGGCGGCATGGCCGCGAAGGTGGTCGCCGGCGTTGCGGTGAACGTTCGCGAATCCTGCGCACGGGTTTCTTCCGGCGCCGGCGCATCGTCGTCACCACCACCACAAGACGCGAGCAGGACCGCGCCGGCCACGGCGGCCAGCCGCAAGGAAGGGAAGGATTTCATCGAAGTCTCCTGGGATCGTTGCTGTTCGGGAAGAAGCGCGCTTTTGTGCGCGCGTTCTTTTCGACAGTACCCGCCCGTGCAATTGGGCGATCAGCGGGCTTTCCCGTTACGGCTCGTCACTTGAGGGACAAACGGTTCTGCAGACCGGAATACGCCCCGGCGATGGCCGAACTTGCCACTCCCGTGGCACGAACCGACATTCGATCGAGGCCCGACCCAAGACCGGATCGGGGCGAAAGCGCCGTCAGGCGAAGGGCATCTTGTTGGCCATGTTGGCGCGCATGCGCTGCGCCATCACCCCCCGGCCGCCCGAACGATCTCGAGTGCGAGGGCGGGCGAGCGCTGGGCCAGCTCTTCCAGGCGCGGGCCACGCAGCGCCCAGACCACCGACGGCGTGACCGCTTCGACGCTCGCCATGCGCGGGCCGTCGCCGAAGAGGCCGGGCTCGCCAACCACCGAGCCCGGGCGCAGGATCGCGATGCGATTGCTGCCGGGCGCGCCCCCGGTCACGAACACCTGCAGCGAACCGCGGCCGAGAAAGTACATGCTGCGGTCGGTGTCGCCCTGCTTGATGAGCAGGTCACCGGCACGGATGTCGTGCTGCGTGAAGTAGGGGCCGACGGTGCGCCACTGCTCGGCGTTCAGCCGGGCCCGGAACGCATCTTCCGTGTTGAGCGTCTGGATCGCGTTGACCAGTTCGTTGAAGTCCATGGTGTGCACGAGGCCCGTGAAGTGAGCGCTGCGGCTCAGGTGGGGCGATTATCGGCGTCGGGCAGAAGCACCACAACGGTGACTGCGACCAGGTGTTACGCGCGGCCCACGCGCTGCAGCAGGTCCTGCATCAGCAGCTCCACGTCGTGTTGTAGGCGCACCCGCTCGCGGCCGGCGCAGGCCCTCGCAGCGAGCTGCTCGTCGCTCGCTTGAAGCGCCTCGCGCAAGGCACGCGCGAGAGCCCCGACATCTCCCGGCCGGACCAACCAGCCCGACTCGCCATGCCGCACCAGTTCGGGAATGCCGGCAACATCGGTCGCCACCACCGCGCGGCCCCACGCAAAAGCCTCCATCAGCACGATGGGCAGGCCTTCGGCGAAGCTCGGCAGCACCGCCACCCGGGCCTCGGCCAGGGCCCGTGCGACGGCCGCTCCATCGGCCCAGCCGGCAAAGCGAACGCGGTCAGCCAGGCCAAGAGCCCGTACCTCGCGTTCGAGCGACGGGCGCAGGCCGCCATCGCCCACCAGCGTGAGCGTGGCGGGCAGGCCCTCGTCGCACAGCCGGCGCAGCGCCTGCAGCAAGACGCCATGCCCCTTGCGCGCTTCGAGCCGGGCCACGCAGACGAGGCGCGGCGCGGCGGGCAGGGAGGGTGGCGCCGGCCGGGCGCCCGGGTTGTCGATGCCACAGCGCAGCAGCGCAACCTTGCCGTGGTGATGCGGTGCCAGCACCGCGTGCAGCAGACGCACCCCGTGCTCGGAGATCGGTGCGACGAAGCTCGCTTGTTGCAGCTTCCAGTCCCACTCGCGGCGCGAGAAGGCTTCGAATTCCTCCGGCCCGTGGATGCGCAGGCTCACCGGCGGCCCGCCCAGCTGGCGGCACAACGCGGCGATGCCGACCGCGTTGCCGAAATTCGCATGGATGTGGCTGCAGCCGCGCGACAAGCGCAGCAGCACGCAGGCCTCGCCCAGGTACATGAGGTAGGTCCAGCGGCCGCGCCGGCTCGACCGGCCGACCTGCCAGGCGCTGTGCAGGGTGCGCGCAAAGGCACGCGGACGGCGAATGGCCGTGGCGAGCAGGCTGGCACCGGCACGCCACACCGAGGCGGTGGTGTAGGCGGTGCGTGCCGCCTCCGCGTGGTCGGCCGGCTCGACCAGCGGGCCGGCAAAGCGCCGCGCGGCCACCCGCACGACCGAGACGCCGAGCACCGTCAGCGCCTCGATCTCGCGCCGCATGGTGGTGTGGCTGGGCGCCGGGTAGACGTTGGTGAAATAGCACAGGCGCAGCGGCGCCGGCGTGCCGTGCCCGTTCACATCACGCCTTCGAATTCGCGCGCCCGCGGCATCAGCGTCTTGCGGTTGATGCGGTGCACCGCCGAAAGCAGCCGGCCCATCGCACGGCGGTGTTCGGACGAGTGCGTCTCCTGGTTGTGGTGTTCGACCTGGGCCATCGCCGCGTCGTGCGACAGCACGGTGACACCACGAAAGCGCTGCGGCTGGGCCTGCAGGCGGCGGTGCAGCGTGGTGCCCATCACCACGTTCAGGCGGTTGAGCGACACCCGCTCGATGGCGTCGTGGTGCAGCTCCAGAAACGCCGCGCTCGCATGCACGTCCTGCGCACGCTCGCCGGGGTAGCCGGTGATCATGGTGCAGCGGGTCGAGATGCCGGCCGCGGCGGCGTCTTGAAGGAAACGGCCGACAGCCTCGCGCCGCGTGCCTTTCTTCATCAGCTCGCCCACGTGTTCGCTGCCGGTTTCGAGACCGGTGGTCAGGCGCACGCAGCCGCTGGCCGCCGCGGCGCGCAGCTCGCCGGCGCTCAGCCCGTTCTCGCCCGGGCCGACGTGAACGGCACCGATCCATTCGGCCCCCGGCACCGTGGCCTGCACCTGGGCTGCAAGGCTTCGCCACATCGTGAGATCGCTGTTGAGCTTGAGGTCGGTGAAGACGAAGCGCGAGACGCCGAGCCGGCGATGGTGGTGCGCCATCTCCTGCAAGACGTTGGCCGGGCTGCGGCTGCGAAAGCTGCGGCCCGCCGTGCTGGTGACATCGCTGCAGAAGGTGCACACGCCCCAGCCGCAACCACGGCCGGTGACGATGGGGGCGATGCGGTTGGGGTAGCGGCCCCACGGGAAGTCCTGGTAGTCCGGGAACGGGACCTCGTCGAGCCGCGTCAGCGGCGGCGCCACCTGGCCGCACACTTCACCGAGGGCGTTGGTCGAGATCACGCCGGAAAAGGGCCCGAGGTCGCCACCCTCGATCAGCGTGCGCACGATCTGCGGCAACTCCAGCTCCACCTCGCCCGCGGCAAGGGCCGACAGGCCGGGCGTGCCCATCCACTCGCGGATGACCTCGGGCTGGCTGAAGTATGGGCCGCCGATCAGCACCGGCACGCCGGCATCGCGGCACAGGGCGCCGATGCGGTCGCACACCGGGCGGTACATGAGGTAGGTGGAGATGAGCACCACGTCGGGCCGGGTGCTCGCGAGGCTTTGCGCAAAGCCCTCGACCACCTTGTCGTGGTGCGCCGCCAGTTCGGAGACACGCCCGTCGGCCAGGCGCTGGCGCCAGCGGCGCACCCAGGCCTGCGACGACGTGGCGGCACGGTGGTTGAGCTTGGACACCAGCAGGCCCAGGCGGTGCGGGCGCTTCTCGCGCACCACCCCACCAACGCCCACCATCAGCGGCGAGAAGACCTCCACCTGCAGGCCATCGGCCCGCAGGATGGCGGCCATGTAGCCGATCGGCAATGTCGGATAGCGCGCGAAATTGTTGAGATCGACGAGGAGAACCCTCTTCATGGTGTGCACTGTGTCGTGCATGACTCCCTCCCTGTTGGACGTTAGTCCGTCATTCTTGGAGAGGGCGCCGGCAAAGACGATCCCGGGTTCAGGGGCACTGCCGCGCGAGGGGAGCAGTCACTTGCCGATGCAGAAGCGGCTGAAGATTTCGCCCAGCAGATCGTCAGGCGTGAAGGCACCGGTGATTTCGGCCAGCGCGTTGTGGCCCAGGCGCAGCTCCTCGGCCAACAGGTCGAGGGCCGGCTGCGGGGCGCGCAGCTGCGCCTGCGCAGCGTCCAGGTGCGCACGGGTGCGCTGCAGCGCATCGACGTGGCGGGCACGGGCGATGTAGACCCCTTCCGGCTGCGCATGCCAGCCGGCGAGCTGCAGCAGGCGTTGGCGCAGCGTGTCGAGCCCGCTGCCGGTCTGGGCCGAGATCGCGATGCCGTCGCCGGTGGGGGCAGCCTTCAGGTCACATTTGTTGAAGACGTGCAGCACACGCTCGGCGAGCGGGGCGAGGCGTTGCGCGATGAGCCGGTCGTCGGCGTCGTAGGCCGGTTCGCCGACCCGCGTGAGGTCGTGCAGGAAGAGCACCGCATCGGCCTGGCCGATGGCGTCCCAACTGCGCGCGATGCCGATGCGCTCGACTTCGTCGCCGGTGTCGCGGGTGTCGCGCAGGCCGGCGGTGTCGATCACATGCAGCGGCACGCCTTCGATCTGGATGGTCTGGCTGACCTTGTCGCGGGTGGTGCCGGGGATGGGGGTGACGATCGCCAGCTCCGCCCCGGCCAGCGCGTTGAGCAAGGAACTCTTGCCGACGTTGGGTTGGCCGGCGAGCACGACGCGGATGCCTTCACGCAGCAGCGCCCCTTGCCGCGCATGGTCGAGCACGGTGGCAAGCTGGCCGCGGATCGCGTCGAGCTGGCCCTGTGCATCGGCTTGCTTGAGGAAATCTATTTCTTCTTCGGGGAAATCGAGCGTCGCCTCGACCAGCATGCGCAGGCGCACGATCTGCTCACGCAAGGTGTCGACCTCGCGTGAAAACCCGCCCGACAGCGAGCGGCTGGCCGAGCGTGCCGCAGCCTCGGTGCTGGCGTCGATCAGGTCGCTCACCGCCTCGGCCTGGGCGAGGTCGAGCTTGTCGTTCAGGTAGGCCCGTTCGGTGAACTCGCCCGGCTCGGCCAGGCGCAGGCCGATGTGCTGGCCGAGCTCGAGGCAGCGTGCAAGCAGCAGCTGCAGCACCACCGGGCCACCATGGGCCTGCAGCTCGAGCACGTCTTCGCCGGTGTAGGAATGAGGCGCCGGGAAATGGATCGCCAGGCCGCGGTCGATCGGCTGGCCCTCAGCATCGAGAAACGGCCCGTAGGTCGCGAGGCGCGCGACCAGCGCGCGGCCGCAGAGACCGTCGATCAGCGGGCGCAGGTCGCGCCCCGAGGCGCGCACGATGCCCACCGCGCCACGCCCCACGGCGGTGGCGATGGCGACGATGGGCTGGTGGTGGCGCGGCAGCATGGCCGCATTCTCCGCGCGGTGCGCCCGCCGCTCAGGCCACGCCCAGACGCTTGTTGATGACCCACTGCTGAGCGATGCCCAGCACGTTGTTGGTCAGCCAGTACAGCACCAGGCCGGCCGGGAAGAAGAAAAAGAACACGCTGAAGATGAGGGGCATGATCCACATCATGCGGGCCTGTACGGGGTCCGGCGGCGTCGGGTTGAGCCAGGTCTGCAGCAGCGTCGAGCCGGTCATCAGGAGCGGCAAGATGTAGTACGGGTCTTTCGCCGACAGGTCGGTGATCCAGCCGATCCATGGGGCATTGCGCATCTCCACGCTGGACAGCAGCACCCAGTACAGTGCGATGAAGAACGGCATCTGCACAAGGATGGGCAGGCAACCACCGAGCGGGTTGACCTTCTCCTCGCGGTAGATGCGCATCATCTCCTGCTGCATCTGCTGGGGTTTGTCTTTGAGGCGCTCGCGCATTTCCATGATGCGCGGATTGATCGCCTTCATCTTGGCCATCGAGCGGTAGGCGCTCGCGTTGAGCCAGTAGAACGCGATCTTCAACAGCACCACCAGCGCGACGATCGCCCAGCCCCAGTTGCCGATCAACGAGTGCAGCTTGTCGAGCAGCCAGAAGAGCGGCTTGGCGATGACGGCGAACCAGCCGTAGTCCTTCACGAGTTCCAGGCCGGGTGCCAAGGCTTCGAGCTTGTTCTCTTCCTGCGGGCCGGCGTAGAGCTGGGCCTCGTGCGTGAGGGTGGCGTCCGGGGCAATGCTGCCGAGCGGGAGCACCATCGCGACGGAGTAGAGGTTGTCGCCGATGCGGTCGGTGCGGAACTCGCGCTGCGACTTGGCCGGCACCAGCCACGCTGAGTTGAAATAGTGCTGGACCATCGCGACCCAGCCGTTGTCGGCCGACTTCACATGCTCGGCCTTGCGCTTCTCGATGTCGGTGAATTCAATCTTCTGGAAGTGCTTCTCTTCCGTGTAGACCGCCGGCCCGGTGAACGCGGTGGGGGCCATGAACATGCTGCTGGGCGGCACGGTGCCGTCGCGCACGAGCTGCAGGTACAGCTCGGGTTGCACCGCGCTGCCGCTGGCGTTGATGACCTCGTGGCGCACACCGATGGTGTACTGGCCGCGCTTGAACACGTAGCTCTTGCGCAGCTTCACGCCGGCGTCGGCCGACTCGAAGCCGACGGTGAGCGTGTCCTGGCCGTCCTTGAGCTGGGTGTCGCCAGCCATCGGCTTCAGCAGCGTGTGGTGGTTCGGCAGGCTGACACCGGCCTGGCGGGTAATGAGGCCGGTCTGCGCGAGGTACTGGCGTGCGCTGCTGCGGTCAAAGAGGACGAGCGGCTGTTTCGGATCGGCATCGCTCGGGTGCTTGAGCAGCATGAGCTTCACAAGATCGGCACCGCGGGTGTCGAAGGTGGCCTCGAAGAGGTCGGTCCTGACCGTGCGCAGTTCGCTGGCCGCAGCCACAGCGCTGGCCGCACCCGCAGGCGTCGGGGCGGCGCCGGTCTGCCCGGGGGCCGGCACACCGGAGGCGGCGGCTGTACTCGTGGCAGCTGGCTTGGCGGGCGTGGGCGCGAACATCGACGGCTGCCCGTTGTGCATGTTCCAGTTGTTCCACAGCAGGGTCATCGACACCAGGAACACCACCCACAGCAGGGTACGGCGCATATCGGTCATGGGGAGGTCTTTTCGCGAGAAGAAGTCAGAAGACGGGTGAAAAGGCGCGGCGCCTGCGCCGGCACCGGGTCGTGCCCACCGGCACACCAGGGGTGGCAGCGGGCCAGGCGGTACAGCGTAAGACCGCTGCCGGCCCAGGCCCCATGTCGATCCAGCGCCTGCAGGGCGTAGGCGGAACAGGTCGGTTCGAACCGGCAGGCACTGCCGAGCCAGGGGCTCAGAAAAAAGCGATAGCCACGCACCAGCGCCATCAAGAGGCGACGAGGCAGGGTGAGGAGGGCGTCGCGCATGGCGGTGCCCGGTCAGGCCACAGCCGCGTGGCGTACCGCGTCGGCCATCAGGCGCGACAGTTCACGGCCAGCCTCGTCGCGCAGGGCATCAGACGCCGCGCTGGCGAACCGTGCTCGGTCAAACGGCGAACGCAACCGCACCACCCACAGGCCCGCTTGCAGGCTCGCCTGAGCGACCGCGGCGGCGCGGATCTGGCGCTTGAGCAGGTTGCGCGTAACCGAACGGCGGGCATGGCGCTTGGGGACCACAGCCCCCAGCCAGCAGCCGGAAGGCGGCGCTTGCAGCGATTCATCCACAGGCTTGCCCTGTTCCGGTGCCTCGCCTGTTGACAACTTGGTGTCAATTGGCGCGGAGGTGGACTTTCGGACCCCGCTGGGGCCTGCGCGGAGGTAGTGAACGGCGAAATGCACACTGCGCGCATGGGCAGGGGTGCCCAGCACGCGTTCGAAGTCGGCGGATCGCACGATGCGACCGATCACGGCGCAACCGTGTCCAAGGTCAAGGCGCGGCCGTGTGCAGCAGAGCTGCCGTCCTCAGACGGCCAGGCGCTTGCGGCCCTTGGCGCGACGGGCATTGATGACCGCACGGCCACCACGCGTCTTCATGCGCACGAGGAAGCCATGGGTACGGGCACGGCGGGTCTTGGAAGCTTGGTAGGTGCGTTTCATGGTGCAGTCCTGCTGGTCTGATTGAAGGTCTGGAAGTGAAGATGAAGACCTGCGCTAAGACACTCGCCAGCCACTGGGTTCAACCTGCAAGACCCCTCTGCCAACTTTAAGGAGACCCCCATGCGAACCCCGTTGCCGACCGATCGACCAAGCCTTCGGGAAACCCACTATTACACCAAAAAGCCCCTTTGAAGTCAAAGACTTGCACGGCAACATGCGCCTGGCAGCGCTTTCGTGAAGGGATTGACCATCGCCCCGAAACTGTGGATAACCGCGTCTCCCGCAACCAGGGGCACGTAGAATCCCGCCGCTCCTAAGAAGACTTTTCCACAAATGAGCGCTGACCTCTGGCAACGTGGCTGCGAACGACTCGCGGCGGAGTTGCCCGAACAACAATTCAACACCTGGATCCGGCCGCTGCCGGCGGCCGACGTCACCGACGAGGGCGGTGATGTGGCCGTGGCCAGTGTGCAGGTGCCCAACCGTTTCAAGCTCGACTGGATCCGCAATCAGTACGCCGGCCGCATCGAGGCCGTGCTGAGCGAACTCGCCGGCAAGCCGGTACGCCTGGACCTGACCCTCGCCGCGCGCGAACCCCTGGCCGCCAATGGTGCCGAAGTGCGTCCGAGCGGCCCCCGCTCCTTCTCCCAAGCGCTGCGCCAGGCACCAGCCGCCGCCAACGATGCGCCCCGTACTGCCCGGCCAGCGGCCGAGGGGCAGCCCGGCGCTCCCCTTCCACGCCATCGCCTGAACCCGGCCCTGACCTTCGACACGCTGGTGCCCGGGCGTGCCAACCAGATGGCCCGCACTGCCGCGCTGCATGTGGCCGGCGCCCCGGGGCAGATGTACAACCCGCTCTTCATCTACGGCGGGGTCGGCCTCGGCAAGACCCATCTGGTGCACGCCGTCGGCAACGCCCTGCTGGCCGACCGTCCTGACGCACGCGTGCTCTACCTTCACGCCGAACAGTTCATCACCGACGTGGTGAAGAACTACCAGCGCAAGACCTTCGACGGTTTCAAGGCCAAGTACCACCAGCTCGACCTGCTCTTGATCGACGACGTGCAGTTCTTCGCCGGCAAGGAACGCACGCAGGAGGAGTTCTTCAACGCCTTCGAGGCGCTGCTGGCCAAGCGCGCCCACATCATCATGACCAGCGACACCTATCCAAAGGGCCTGGTGGACATCGATGAGCGCCTCACCTCGCGCTTCGACGCCGGTCTCACGGTGGCCATCGAGCCGCCCGAGCTTCGAGATGCGTGTGGCCATCCTGATGCGCAAGGCCGACAGCGAAGGCACCTCGATGCCGGAGGACGTGGCCTTCTTCGTGGCCAAGAACGTGCGCGCCAACGTGCGCGAGCTCGAGGGCGCGCTGCGCAAGATCCTCGCGTATTCGCGTTTCTCGCAGAAGGACATCAACATCCAGCTCGCCCGCGAGGCACTGAAAGACCTGCTGTCGATCCAGAACCGCCAGATCGGCGTCGAGAACATCCAGAAGACGGTGGCCGACTTCTACAAGATCAAGGTCGCCGACATGTACAGCAAGAAGCGCCCGGCCAGCATCGCCCGGCCGCGCCAGATCGCCATGTACATCGCCAAGGAGATGACGCAGAAGAGCCTGCCCGAGATCGGCGAACTCTTCGGCGGCCGCGACCACACCACGGTGCTGCACGCGGTACGCAAGATCGCCGCCGAGCGCCAGAAGAACACCGAGCTTCAACCAGCAGCTGCATGTGCTGGAACAGACGCTCAAGGGCTGACCCAAGGTGCGCGTCGTTGTCAAATCACAAGTCTGGGGACAAGTTCATGACAACTGTGGAGCTGTCCACAGGCCCAGGCTTCGGTCCAAAGTTGTTGTCGGTTCGTCCCTGTCGATGCAGCCAACTCGCACACAGGGTTCGTGTGAAGGTAAACGCTTGATGGAACAGGAGAAAATGACGTTCTCCACAGAAAATGTCGTCCTCTACTACGACGACCAATTTAAGAGGTTGACATGATTGTCTTGAAGACAGCACAAGAAAAAGTCTTGAGCGCCTTGCAGGCCGTCTCGGGCATCGTCGAGCGTCGTCACACCTTGCCCATCCTGGCCAATGTGCTGATCAAGAAGACCGGCGGCCAGATCGAGTTCACGACCTCCGACCTCGAAATCCAGGTGCGCACCACCGCCGAGTTCGATGGCGACGCCGGCAACTTCAGCACCACCGTCGGTGCGCGCAAGCTGATCGACATCCTGCGTTCGCTGCCGGCTGACCAGACGGTGAGCCTCTCGGCCAACCAGAACAAGCTCACGTTGCAGGGTGGCAAGAGCCGCTTCACGCTGCAGACCTTGCCGGCAGACGACTTCCCCCTCGTGCAGGAAGCGGCCGACTTCGGCCCGATGTTCAGCGTGCCGCAGAAGACGCTGAAGACCCTGATCAACCAGGTGCACTTCGCAATGGCGGTGCACGACATCCGCTACTACCTGAACGGCATCCTCTTCGTTGCCGAGGGCAAGAGCCTGACGCTCGTCGCCACCGACGGCCACCGACTGGCATTGGCCCAGGCCACGCTCGACGTCGAGATCCCGAAGCAGGAAGTCATCCTGCCGCGCAAGACCGTGCTCGAACTGCAGCGGCTCTTGAAGGACGAAGACACGCCGATCGAGATGCGCTTTGCCGGCAACCAGGCGAAGTTCAGTTTCTCGGGCATGGAGTTCGTGACCAAGCTGGTCGAGGGCAAGTTCCCCGACTACAACCGCGTGATCCCGAAGAACCACAAGAACAGCCTCACGCTCGGCCGCGCACCGTTGCTGGCGAGCCTGCAGCGCGCCGCCATTCTGACGAGCGAGAAGTTCAAGGGTGTGCGCGTCAACCTCGAGCCCGGCAGCCTGCGCATCGCGTCGAGCAACGCCGAACAGGAAGAGGCCAAGGAAGAACTCGAAGTCGATTACGGTGGCGACACCATCGAGATCGGCTTCAACGTGACCTACCTGATGGACGTGCTGGCCAACATGAGCGTCGACATGGTCAAGCTCGAGCTGCAAGACACCAACTCCAGCGTGCTCATCACCGTGCCCGAGCAGGCAGGCTTCAAGTACGTGGTCATGCCGATGCGGATCTGATGTCTGCCCGTGGCGCCGTTGCACGCCACCGTCACCTTGCCAAGCGGGCTTCGGCCCGCTTCACCGTTTCTGAGAAGGGGTGCAAACCCCGTTCACCGAGTCACACGTGACCATGACCGACGTTCAAAACCTTCCTGAAGAACCCGCCAAGCAGACGGCCGCCGAAATCAGCGCCGGTTACGGCGAGGGCAGCATCCAGATCCTCGAAGGCCTGGAAGCGGTGCGCAAGCGCCCGGGCATGTACATCGGCGACACCTCCGACGGCACCGGCCTGCACCACCTGGTGTTCGAGGTGGTCGACAACTCGATCGACGAGGCGCTTGCTGGCCATTGCGACGACATCGTCGTCACCATCCACAGCGACAACTCGATCTCCGTCATCGACAACGGCCGCGGCATCCCCACCGGCGTGAAGATGGACGACAAGCACGAGCCCAAGCGCAGTGCCGCCGAGATCGCGCTGACCGAGCTGCATGCCGGCGGCAAGTTCAACCAGAACAGCTACAAGGTGTCGGGTGGCTTGCACGGCGTGGGCGTCTCGTGCGTGAACGCACTGTCGAAGTGGCTGCGCTTGACGGTGCGCCGCGATGGCAAGCAGCACTTCATCGAGTTCAAGAAGGGTGTGCCGCAGGACCGCGTGCTGGAGATGCGTGACGGCTTCGAAGTGAGCCCGATGAAGATCACCGGCGAGACCGAGAAGCGCGGCACCGAGGTGCACTTCCTGCCCGACGACGAGATCTTCCAGCAGAACGCCGACTTCCACTACGACATCCTCGCCAAGCGCCTGCGCGAGCTCTCGTTCCTCAACAACGGCGTGAAGATCCGCCTCGTCGACGAGCGCAATAACAAGGAAGATAACTTCGCCTTCGCGGGCGGTGTGAAGGGCTTCGTCGACTTCATCAACACCGGCAAGAAGGTGCTCAACCCGACGGTCTTTCACGCCACCGGCGAGAAGAACAGCGAACAGGGCACCACCATCACCACCGAAGTGGCGATGCAGTGGAACGACGGTTACAGCGAAAACGTGCTCTGCTTCACCAACAACATTCCGCAACGAGACGGTGGCACCCACCTGACCGGCATGCGCGCGGCGATGACGCGTGTCATCAACAAGTACATCGAAGACAACGAACTCGCCAAGAAGGCCAAGGTCGAGGTCACCGGCGACGACATGCGCGAAGGCCTGTGCTGCGTATTGAGCGTTAAGGTGCCCGAGCCCAAGTTCAGCAGCCAGACGAAAGACAAGCTGGTGTCGAGCGAAGTGCGCGGCCCGGTGGAAGACGTGGTGAGCAAGGCGCTGACCGACTACCTGCTCGAGAACCCCAACGACGCCAAGATCATCTGCGGCAAGATCGTCGAGGCCGCCCGTGCGCGTGAAGCGGCCCGCAAGGCGCGCGAGATGACACGCCGCAAGGGCGTGCTCGACGGGATGGGCCTGCCGGGCAAGCTAGCCGACTGCCAGGAAAAAGACCCGGCGCTGTGCGAGATCTACATCGTGGAGGGTGACTCCGCCGGCGGCTCCGCCAAGCAGGGCCGCGACCGCAAGTTCCAGGCAATCCTGCCCTTGCGCGGCAAGATCCTCAACGTGGAGCGCGCTCGTTTCGAGCGCCTGCTCACGAGCAACGAAATCCTCACGCTCATCACGGCGCTTGGCACCAGCATCGGCAAGGAAGAGTTCAACCCCGACAAGCTGCGATACCACCGCATCATCATCATGACCGACGCGGACGTGGACGGCGCCCACATCCGCACGCTGCTGCTGACCTTCTTCTACCGCCAGATGCCCGAGATCGTTGAGCGTGGCCACGTCTACATCGCACAGCCGCCGCTCTACAAGGTCAAGCTCGGCAAGGAAGAGCAGTACCTGAAGGACGGCCACGAATCCGACGCCTACCTGCTCAAGGTGGCGCTCAAAGACGCCAAGCTCGAAACCGGCATGGGCGGTGCGGTGCTGCAAGGCGAGACGCTCGACACGCTGGCCCGCCAATATGTGCTGGCCAACAACGTGGTCGACCGCCTGGCCAAGTGGATGGACGTCGAAGCCCTGCGCGCGATGGCCAACGGCCTTGAGACTTCAACCTCGACACGCTGGAGGCGGCCGAGCAGTCAGCCATCGCGTTGAAGGCCGCGTTGCACAACGCCGAAGTCACGGCCGAGTTCGACACCCGCATGGACAAGCACATCCTGCGCATCAGCCGCATGCACCACGGCAACGTGAAGAGCAGCGTGATCACCGCCGACTTCGTGCACGGCGCCGACTACGAAGCGCTCAGCACCGCCGGCCGCACCTTCAAGGGCCTGGTGAGCGCCGAAGCGGTGGTCAAGCGCGGCGAGGGCGACAAGCAGAAGGAAGCCAAGGTCGGCGACTTCCGTCAGGCCATGGCCTGGCTGATCCAGCAGGCCGAAAACGCCGTCGGCCGCCAGCGCTACAAGGGCCTGGGCGAGATGAACCCCGAGCAGCTGTGGGAAACGACGATGGACCCGACCGTGCGCCGCCTGCTGCGCGTGCAGATCGACGACGCCATCGAAGCCGATCGGGTGTTCACCATGCTGATGGGCGACGAGGTCGAGCCGCGGCGCGACTTCATCGAGCAGAACGCGCTGCGGGCGGCCAACATCGACGTCTGAGAGAGGGCGCGGGCGCTGCGGATCAGCGGCAGCCCGCGAACGTCGCGCCAACCACGGGGCGGCCGCCGCCCACGCAGCGGCTGTGGGTGACGGGCGAGCCGTCCAGCGTGTTGCCCTGGCAGAGCAGGGGTTGCGACAGCGTGGGCTGATGCAGCACCTCCAGGGCCCCGCCGCCTGCCTGCGCGAAGCGGTTGTTGACGAGCATGATCCCGGCCAGCGGGCTCCCGGTGTAGGTACGGTTGGTCACCGCGCCGGTGCTCGGGTCGCGACGGGTCAGCGATGAGGTGCGCCCCGACCCCACCCCCAGGCGCACGCCGGCGGCCAAAGTGCCGGTCACGGTGTTGCCTTCGAAGAGCACGTTCTCGACACCAAGTCGCCCCTGCAAGGCGGGCTGCGCGAGTTCATCGACGAACGCCAGCGCATGCAACTCCACGCCGCCGTGGTGCGTGGGCCCGGGCGGACACGGCGAAGGTTTGCCTTCGCAGAACCTGGGCGGACGATAGGCGGGCGGCGTGGTCTGCACGCGCTGGATGAGGTTGTCGCGCACCAGCACATGCTGCACGCCGAACGAGACGAAGCCCTGCTCACGCGCCAGCAGGATGCCGGCGGCATGCGGCGTGTCAGTGATGGTGTTGCGGCGGATCGTGATGTGCTCGCCGCCGACCACCGTGATACCGCGGCCCCAGTACTGGCCCGACACCTGGTTGCCCTCGATGAGCACGTCGTGCACGAGGTGTGTGGAGCGCCTGGCCTCGTAGGCCTGGGCCACCTGGTGCGCCGGCTCGGCCCACCAGTTCGTGCTGCCGAGGTAGGAGACGACGGCGATCATGTCGTCGCCGGTTTCGCGCACGGTGTTGTTCACCACCCGGCCGCGCGCCGAACCGCCGGTGATATGGATGCCGTCGGCCAGCGACCGTGTCACAAGGTTCTCGGCCACGAGGAAGTCATGCGCGCGGTACACGAAGATGCCGCCCGACGAGGCGCTGTTGGCGCCGTTCGGCCCACCGCCCGGCAGCACCCGGTTGCCTCGGACGACGTTGCCGACCAAGGGGCCACTGCCCGGCGTCTCGGGGTACAGCGCAATGCGCGCGTGCTGGGGCGCGCTCAGACGCTGGTCGGTGTCCGCGGTCAGGGTGAAGCGGTAGATGCCGACACCGCCTCGGCGCACGAAGACCGCCATGTCTTGCGGGTTGGTGGCGTGCAGGGTGGCACCTTCGCCCCACAGCACGACGTTGGGGGTGCGGACCTGCAGGCTGCGGGCATGCTGGTAGCGGCCGGGCGGGAAGAAGAGCCAGTCGCCTTCTCTCAGGGACCTCAGCGCATCGTCGATGGCCTGGGTGTCGTCGCGGCCATCGTCGGGGACCGCGCCGAACGCGGTGACGAGCTTGCGCTGGGCCGCCGGCGGGGGCAGCGGCAGCGGGGGCAGGGCGGCACAGGAGGGGAGCACTTGCGGCGCTGCCGCCGCTTCCGGCTCGGGCGCCTCGCTGCCTGAACCGCCGCATGCGGCCAGCAGCGCCAGCAGGCAGGTCGCCATCGGCAGGGCGGTGGTGAAGTGTCTCGTCTTGTTCATCTGTCTCCCCGGAGGTTGAGGTGGCTGTCATAGGCCGCGACCATGCCAAGCCCCGCGGGAGTCGGTCAACGCGAGAGTGCAACCGCCATCGCACCCACAGAGGGTGCTTGCGATGCGGCCGACGTCCGGTGGAAGGCTGCCCGCGCTCCGTCGCCGGACTTGCAACAGCGGCCGGCCTCCTACGCGACGTACGTAACGCCATTGATGCGTCACCGCCACATGGCAAAGGCCCCACGAGGGGGCCTTTTGTCAGGGTGGCGCGTATCAGGTCACACGCGGTCGCGCGAGCCCTTCAGCGCTTCACGCGCATTGCCCACGCTCTTCTGCGCCTTGCCCTCGACCTGCTTGGCCGCGCCGCGCGCTTCGTGCTTCGGGCTGCCGATCGCTTCGCCGGCCTTGCGCTGCACCTTGCCGGCAGCGTCCTTCATCGCACCCTTCACTTGGTCCTTGTTCATATGAACTCCTTCATCGGTGGTTGCCATACGAAGCACAGCGTTTCGTCGTGCTTCACCGTGAGATGAAGGCTACGCCCATCGCCTCGTGAAGACTGCGGGAGCGCAGCGCGGCTTGCGGTCGGAGCGCTCCTACGCTCAGTACACGAAGATCGGGTTGATGATGGCCTGCACCGCGCCGGTCACGCGCGCCGGCCCGAGCGTGAAGAAGCCTTCGTAGACGCCGTCCTTCACGGCTTCCTCGGCGGTCACGTTCTCGAGGATGTGGATGCCGTGCTGGGCGAGCAGGATCTGGTGCACGTTGAACACATGCTTCGGGTTCTCGAACGGCAGCACCTCCAGGCCCCAGGTGTCGGCACCGACGGCGGCCACGCCGAGCGAGGCGAGGTGGTTGGCGCCGTCCACGCCCAGGCCGGGCTCGACCGAGCCGTAGCGCTTGTCGTCCTTGCCAATGAGCTTGGTCCAGCCGGTGTAGAAGATCACCACGTCGCCTTTGCCGATGGGCTTGAGGTTCTGCCGCTTGAGCGCCGCCTCGATCTCCTTCTTGTTGAAGGCGGTGCCTTCGGGCACCGGGTCCTTGCCGGTGAGGCCGACCATGTCGAGGATCACGCCGCGGGTGGCGATCGCCGGCACCTGCTCGATGCCGAGTTTCTTCAGGCCGCCGGCCGTCACGATCTCGCTGCCCTTCAGGCAGTTGTAGTAGAGGCCGTCGATGCCGATGTGGCCCAGGCCGTCGAGCTGCGAGCCGATGCCCACCCAGCCCATGATGATGTCGTCGTTGTAGTTGGTCTTGGTCTCACCCAGGCTGCCGCCGTATTCCTGGCCCGGCGTGAGCACGGTGATCGAGAAGGTGCGCGGCGCGAAGGCGGGCGTCTTGCTGTTGGTCTCGATGCCCATGCGGATGGCCTTGCCGCGCTTCACGAGCTTGGCGGCGTCGAGCACGTTGGACGGGCCGATGTTGTTGACGGCGCCCTTCTGGTCGTCGGGCCCCCATTTGGACTTGAAGCAGGTCTGGAGCGGTTGGGCCTGTGCACCCAGGGCCAGGCCGGCCGCGGCGGTGGCCAGCAGCCAATGCATCGTCTTCATCGTGTTGTCTCCTGTTGAAGCCTCTTGCTCTTTGTGTGTCCCCGGCGGTCGAGGCCTTGCCGCGCGGCCGAGGCATGGTAGGAAGCCGCATGCTCAGGAGCCAAGCGTGGGGTCTTCCGTGGAGAACGAGGCGATCGGCGGCACGGTGGCGCTTTCGTCCTTGAGGCCGATGCCGGTGCACTGCAGGCGCAAGGCCTCGCGGCACAGCCACACCAGCGTGTGGGCGGCGGCTGCGTAGCCCAGGCCCTCTGGGCGGATGTTGGAGATGCAGTTGCGCTCGGCGTCGCTGCGGCCGACGCGGGGGGCGTGCGTCAGGTAGACGCCCAGGCTGTCGGGCGAGCTCAGGCCGGGCCGCTCGCCGATCAGCATGGCCACCAGTCGGGCGCCCACCTGCTGGCCGATGGGGTCGCCGAGCGCCACGCGCGCCTGCTCGGCGATGACGACCGTGCCGAGGCGCCAGTCCGGCGGGACGCGCTGGCGCACGGCGGCCAGCAGCGGGGCGGCGTGGCGCTGGGCCGCCAACGACGACAGCCCATCGCCCACCACCAGCAGCAGGTCGCAGCCGCCGGGGGTGTGTGCTGTGCCAAGAGCGCGGTCGAGGCCTCGCTGAGGCGGCGCCCGAGGTCGGGCCGCAACAGATAGGTGGCCCGGTCGGGTGCGGCGCTGTGCAGGCAGAGCGTCGGCCAGCCGTCGGCTTCGAGTTGCGCGCGCAGCGTGGCGGTGTCGAGCGGCAGGTGCACCGCATCGCGTGCCATCGCATGCGCGCTGCCGAAGCGCAGCAGTTCCTGCGTGGGCAGGCTCACGCCCGAGCTGCCGAGCGCCACCCGCGCCGGCGTGTGGGCGCGCAGCGCGTGCCACGGGTCGGGTGTGACCGGCTCGCGGCTCATGGCGACGCCCCGATCTGCGCGATCAGCGTGTGGCTCGCCGGCACCGCATGCACGCGCCCGGCGCCGTCGGTGATGCCCATGCGCTGCAGCCAGGCCTCGAACTCGGGCGCACGCTTCAGGCCCAGCAGCTCGCGCAGGTAGAGCGCATCGTGGAACGAAGTGCTCTGGTAGTTGAGCATCACGTCGTCGGCGCCCGGCACGCCCATAAGGAAGCTGAGGCCGGCGTTGGCGAGCAGGGTCATCAGCGTGTCCATGTCGTCGCTGTCGGCTTCTGCGTGGTTGGTGTAGCAGACGTCGCAGCCGAGCGGCAGGCCGAGCAGCTTGCCGCAGAAGTGGTCTTCGAGGCCGGCCCGGATGATCTGCTTGCCGTCGTAGAGGTACTCCGGCCCGATGAAGCCGACGACCGTGTTGACGAGCAGCGGCGAGAACGCCCGCGCCACCGCATAGGCCCGCGCCTCGCAGGTCTGCTGGTCGACGCCATGGTGGGCGTTGGCCGACAGTGCCGAGCCCTGGCCGGTCTCGAAGTACATGACGTGCGCGCTCGCCGGGTCGCCCACGGTCGCACGCTTGAGCGACAGCGCCGCCTCGTGCGCTTCTTTCAGCAGCGAGAGCTCGATGCCGAACGAGGCATTGGCCTGCTGGGTGCCGGCGATCGACTGGAACACCAGGTCGACCGGGGCGCCCCGCTCGATCGCCTGCAGGGTGTTGGTGACGTGGGTGAGCACGCAGGACTGGGTGGGGATCTGGAAGCGCGCGATGAAGCTCGTCCAGACGCTGCAGCAGCGAGACGATGGCCGGCACGTTGTCTCCGGCCGGGTTGATGCCGATCACCGCATCGCCGGCGCCGTAGAGCAGGCCGTCGAGCACCGAGACGGCGATGCCGCGCGGGTCGTCGGTAGGGTGGTTGGGCTGCAGCCGCACCGACAGGTGGCCGGGCAGGCCGATGGTGTTGCGAAAACGGGTGACGACACGGCATTTGCGCGCGACGAGGATGAGGTCCTGCTGACGCATGAGCTTGCTGACCGCCGCCACCATCTCCGGCGTGAGCCCGGCATGCAGGCGCGACAACGCCTCGCCATCGGCGGCGTCGCTCAGCAGCCAGTCGCGAAAGCCGCCCACCGTCAGGTGCGAGACCGGCGCAAAGGCCGCGCGGTCGTGGGTGTCGACGATGAGCCGCGTGACCTCGTCGTCTTCATAGGGGATCAGCGCTTCGTCGAGGAAACGCTGCAGCGGCAGCTCGGCCAGGCACCACTTCGCCGCCATGCGCTCGGCCGCCGTCTCGGCCGCAAGGCCGGCCAGCCGGTCGCCGGACCGTTCCGGTGTGGCTTTCGCCATCACCGTCTTCAGGTCGCCGAATTGCCAGGTGTGGGTGCCAAGGCGATGCTGGTAGCGCATGGCCGCACCCTAGCCGAGTGGCGGCCGGCGCGCTACCGCGAAGGGTGGATTGGCAAGGGGCGGATCAGCGCCGCCCGCGTGCGAGGTCCTTCTCTTCGCCGGAGCGTGTCTGTGCGTCGAGCCCGCGGTCGGGCGACTCGAAGGTCTGCTGTTCCTCGCCGCCCGGCTCGATCAGCTCTTCGATGATGAAGTTGCCGTAGCGCTGCGCGCGCTCGGCGTGGAAGCGGCGGGCGATGTCGGCCACCTGCGTCCATTGCGCTTCCTCCTTGGCCTTCACCACCAGGAAGCTGTAGCCCTGGTCGGCCAGTTCGCCGTGGGCGCGCGCCAGGTTGATCTCCTGTCCCAGGTTGGCCAGGGGGCTGGCTTTGGCGAGGTCGATGTCGACCTGCTCGCGCATCTGGTCCGAGGTGTAGCGGGTGATGTGCTCGTCGGCAAAACCGGCGTCGCGCAGCGCGTCGGCGGCGGCGCTCATGTCCTGGTGCGTGGGGAAGGAGGCGATCACGTGGCCGACGGGCGCGAAGACGCCCAGGGTCTGGGGGTGCGATTTCTTGTCCATGGAAGGCTCCTGTGCGGCCCGGTGGGCCGGATGCAGGCATGGTCCCCACGGGGGCGGCGTGCGTCTCCCGGACGGCGGCGCGAGGAGGTGTCGGCGATTGCCTACGTGTGGCGCGGTGTCAGGGGCGGTTGCGCAGGCCCTGGTGCCACAGCGGCCAGGCGGCGTCGAAGGGGGTGGTGGCCGGTGCGAAGTTGCGAGGGTCGGCGACGAGCTTCACCCACGCGAGCGTGTCGTGGTGGTTGCCGGCGGGCGCGCCGTCGTCGCGGAAGGCCACGAGCCAGGCGTGCACCGCGGCATAGTGCTGCGGGTGCTGGCGCTGCGTCCAGGCCAGGCCCACCAGGTCGGCATAGGCCTCTTCGCGGCGCGTTTGCTGCATGGCGTGCCACTGGGCCTGCAGCGTGGGTTCGGGCAGGGCCGGCGCCTCGGTGTCGCGCGCGGCGGTGAAACCGGCCGGCACCGTGTGCCAGGCGCCGCGCACATAGCGCCAGCAGTGGCCGAGTTCATGCGCGGCCATCGCCTCGACCACGGGCGTCAGCAAGGCGGCGGGGATGTTGTCGAGCGTGGCGGCGGCCTCGGGGTTGCCGCGCATCGACAGCACCAGCTTGCAGCGTGCGTCGACGTAGGCCATCGCGAGCGGCGCTTCGCCGGCGGCGGGTTGGGGCTGCACCACGATGTCGAGCGGCAGGCCCTGCTGGCGGGCGTAGCTGACGACCGGCCAGGCCAGGCGCAACCAGCGTTGCTCGAGGTCGGTGAGACCCCCCTCGGCGCGCGTCGCGGCCGGCGCCCCCAGCACGCAGAGCGTGGCGCAGGCCAGCAGGACGGACTTCCACATGCCCCCATTGGACCGGGCTGGACGGGCGGTGAAGCCACGAAGAGTGCGGACTAAGCACGACTTTTCAGGGCGATGCCGGCTTGAACTGTTGAAGGCACCGGCTACCCTACTGCCGATCTGCCCCCTGGCCATGAAACAGTTCCAAGCCCTGCTGGACCAGCTGACCCTGGGCCTCGACACCCAGCTCTACACCCTCGACCAATCGGCCGGTTTCGTCTGCCGCCATGTGCAGCAGAAGTTCGGCTGTTCGCAGGTCAGCGTGTGGCTGCTCGAGCAGCGCACCGAGGGGCCCTACCTGCGCCACCAGGTCGGCTACGACGGCCTGGCCGAGCGGGTGCTGCAGGGCTCGGCGCCGGTGTGCCACGCCGACATCCTGCCCTACGTGGAAGCGATCACGCAGCAGGGCGTGTTCGCCAGCGACGACGCCCTCGCCGACGAACGGCTGGGTGCCCTGCGGGAGAACTTACTCGCACCGCTGGACCTGCGCTCGGTGCTCTACGCGACCATCGGCGCCAACGGCAGCACCACCGCCATCCTGGCCTGTGCCGAGCGGGGTGGCACGCGCCGCTGGACGGCCGCGGAGATCCGCACGCTCAAGGCGTATGCCGATGCCATTTCGTTGCGGCGCGCCCGCCGTCATCGGCGCGAGGCGGAAGCCCGCTCGCTCGCGCAGCGGCTGTTGCAGGTGCAGGCGCTGCAGCAGCTGAGCGTCGAGCCGCCCGAGCCGGGCTGACCCGGCTCAGAGGCCGAGCCGCTGCGGCGAGAGGTACTGCTGGCGATAGATCTCGAAGGGCAGCGTGTCGCTGGCTTCGACGCGCCGCTGTTCTTCCACCGACGCCTGGGCCAGCTGCGCGTAGCGCGCGTCGTGTTCGGCGGCGTGCGGCAGCGCGAGCAGGCCTTGCTGCGTCTGGCGGCTCTGCGCCAGCGTGAAGGCGGAGAAGCTGTGCTGGAAGTCTTGCGCCATTGCGTTGAGCACCCGGGCCGATGGCGTGAGGCTCGCATCGGCGAGCAGCTCGCGCGCGGCCACGAGCGCGGCCTGGTGCAACTCGCCGCCATGCGCGGCGTCCAGCGCCGCGGCGATCGGGCGGCACTCGTCGACGATCTGCAGGCCCCAGTCGACGAGGCCGACCTCCTGCGTGCCGCGCTCCAGCGTCAGGCCGGGCTCGCGCCCGCGTGCCGCGGTGCGGTGCTGATTGCGCCCGAGCGCTGCGATCTCGTCGGGCGTGTCGGGAGGGCTCGGGCTCAGCAGGCAGTGCAGCAGGAAGACGTCGAGAAAGCGCACCGTCTCGGCGGTGATGCCGATGGGCACGAAGGGGTTGAGGTCCATCAGGCGGACTTCGACGTACTCGACGCCGCGCTCGCGCAGCGCATGCAGCGGGCGCTCGCCGGGGAAGATCACCCGCTTCGGGCGGATGGTGCCGTAGAACTCGTTCTCGATCTGCAGCAGCGAGGTGGCGAGCTGGTTGTACTCGCCGCCCGGGTTCTGCACGCCGATGGCGGCGTAGGCGGGGTAGGGCCGGGTGAGGGCGTCCTGCAGTGAGGCGCCGTAGCTCGCCAGCCCGTTGTAGCTCACCTTCAGGCTTGCCTGCGCGTCGCTCTGGTAGCCAAGCCGCCCCATGCGCAGCGAGGTGCCGTGCGGCATGTAGAGCGTGCGCTCCGACAGCTGCTGCAGCTCGTGCGGGCGGCCTTCGACGAAGCTCGACCCGACCGCGGGCGAGGCGCCGAAGAGGTACAGCAAGAGGAACGAATGGCGGCGGAAGTTGCGGATGAGCGAGAAGTAGCCCTCGTCGGTCACGCCCGGCAGCGACCAGTTGTAGTGGATGCCCGAGATCGTCTGCATGCGCCGGCCGTAGCGGTGGCCGAGGCCCATGCGGTAGACGCTCTTGGCGCGGCCCACGTTGGAGTTGCCGTAACGCCCGATCGGGATGGTCTCGTCGGCCGGCAGCTCGCAAGGCATGCTCGACACCCACAGCAGCTCGTCGCCCGCGGCCTGCAGCACGCGGTAGACGGCCTGGTGGATCTGCGTCAGCTCGTCAAGGCAGGCTTCGATGCTCGCGTGCGCGCCGGTCACAAGCTCCAGCTGCGACTCGCTGAAGTCGGTGGTGATGTGGGGGTGGGTGAGGGCCGAGCCGAGTGCGGCCGGGTGCGGCGTGAGGGCGAGGCCGGCGTCGGGGCGTGCACGCAGGCTTTCTTTCTCGATGCCGCGGCGCATGCCGGTCAGCACGCGGGTCGGCAAAGCACGCAGGCGCTCTTGAAGCTGGCTCATGCGCGGGTCTCCTCAATCCTCTGGGGGAGCGGAAGGTAGCAGAGCTTGGCGCGGTCCGCAGGCCAGCGGGTTGATCGAAGCTGTGTTAGGTCAAGCCGCCGGCACCAGCTTGACCGACAGCCGCCCGCCGCGCTCGACCAGCTGCAGCAGGCGGTCGATGTTGGGGTGCTTGCCGGGGTGGGCGCGTGCGTCGGCGGTGTGCTCGGCGTACAGCGACAGGCCTTCGTGCGCGGCCTCGACGGTGATCGCGCCGAAGCGCTGCGCGAGCGCGTGGTAGACCGCCACCGAGCCGGCGGAGCCGGGCTTGTTGTCGAGCGTGGCGACGGTGGCGCCCTGGTCGTCGAGCAGTTGCAGGCCGGCCAGGTGGCTCACCGGCGGCAGGTTCTTCAGGTTGTCCGCAAAGGCCATCGTTGGCGTCCTCAGGTGGCGGATTGGAAGAGGGCGAGGGTGCGCTCGAAGGCGAGGCGGGCGCTCTCGGGGTCGTAATCCTTGCGGCGGTCGGAGTTGAAGCCGTGGCCGGCGTCATAGAGGTAGACCGGCACCTCGGGGTGGGCGTCGATCACCTTCTGCACGCCTTCCATCGGGATGCCCGCGTCGTGCTTGCCGAAGTGCAGGATGGTCGGGCACTTGGGCTGCTCGTTCGCGAACTGCGGCACGAGGCTGCCGTAGTAGCCCGAGGCCGCCGCGAGGCCGGTGCAGCGACAGGCCGCGGCCCACGTCACCGAGCCGCCGTAGCAGTAGCCGGTGATGAAGACCTTGCCGCGCTTGCCGAGCGCGTCGATGCAGGTCTGCGTGTCGTCCACGCTCAGCTTGAACGGGTGCAGCTCGCGCGCCACCTTGATCGCCTTGGCGCGGTCTTCATCGGAGTAGCTGGCCTGGAAGCCCGGTGCCTCGCGGTCGTAGATGGCCGGGGCCAGCACCTCGAAACCCTGGTCGGCGAAGCGGTCAGCCTGCTCCTTGATGTGCTCGGTGACGCCGAAGATCTCCTGGATCAGCACCAAGCCGCCGCGGCGCTGCCCCTTCGGCTGCACCTGGTAGACACCGATCGAGGCGCCATCGCTCATCGTCATCTGGATCATGCTGCCGCGTGTGCTCATGCGCTCTCTCCGGGTTGCAAGTGGGGCTGGAATATACGGCGCGTCCAAAACACCTGCAGGGCCAGGCCCGATGGCTGCGGCTCAGGCCTGCCACACCCCCCAGCCCTTCTCGCGCAACCCGATCGCCAGCTCCACCTCCATCTCCTTCGCGCCCTCGTAGGGCATCGGGTTGTAGACCTCGTAGACCTGCGGCAAGAGGCGCAGCCCGTGCTCCTGCACGTAGCGGTTGGCCTGGATGCCGGCCTTGTGCTTGTCGAAACGGATGTCGGGGTCGAGGCCGGTCATGCCGACGTAGACGAATGGCTTGCCGAGCTGGTAGGCGGGGTTGGCGGCGCGAAAGCGCGCGTGGTTCCACACGCGGTCGTCGAGTTCGACGACGTAGACGTGGTAATGGTGGGCACGGGGGCGGCGCGGCATGCTCCCTACAATTCTCGCGCTTCGCTCTTGATCTCAATCGCCCGCACAGGACCCGATGCCACGCACGCACAAGCCGAAGACGATCAGCATCCGCGACGTGGCCGAACTGGCCGGCGTGTCGCTCGGCAGCGCCTCGCGCGTCATCAACAAGGTGGCCAATGTGAGCGAGGCCACGCGCGAGAAGGTCGAGCGCGCCATCGCCCAGCTCGGCTACCGGCCCAACCACGCGGCGCAGTCGCTGCGCCTGCGCAGCTCGCGCACGGTGGGCTGCCTGCTGACCGACGTGGCCAACCCGCTCTACGCCAAGCTCTACCGCGGGCTCGAAGAACGCCTGCACCCGCACGGCTACATGATGCTGCTGGCCAACAGCCTCAACCAGGCCGAGCGCGAGGTGGAGATCCTCTCCACCTTCGTCAGCCGCGGCATGGACGGCCTGCTGATTGCGCCCGGCAACGAGCGCGACCGCGAGGTGCTCGCCGCGGTGCGCAGCCTGCCGGTGCCCACCGTGATCCTCGACCGCGACATGGATTCGCCCAACGACAGCGTGCTCTTCGACCACGTGCCGGGGGTGAAGGGCGTGGTGCAGCACCTGGCGCAGCTCGGCCACAAGCGCATCGCGATGGTGCTGTCGCAGTCGCCCAACCGGCCGATCCGCCGCCGCACCGAGGGCTACCGTGTCGGCCACCGGGCCGCGAAGCTGGAGGTCAACGAAGAATTCATCGTGCACCTGCCCTCGGCCACCAGTTCGGCCTTCGAGGCGGTGAGCCTGCTGCTGCGCCGCACCGACCGGCCGACCGCGCTGTTGGTGATGGGCACGAGCATCCTCAACGACACGCTCAACGCGATCGGCGCGCAGCGCCTGCGCATCCCCGACGACGTGTCGGTGGTGTCGTTCGGCGACCCCGACTTCGCGGCGAGCCACGTGCCGGCGATCTCGTCGCTGCGCATCGACCTCGACCGAGCCGCCGACGCGGCGACCGACATGCTGCTCGCGCGCATGCGCGGCGAGAGCGGGGCGCCGCGCAGCGTGACGCTCGTCGGCGACTTCATCGAGCGGGGCTCGTGCGGCCCGGCGCCGAAGAAGACCTAGGGTGCCAAGGGTGAACGGGCCCTAGACCGTGAGCACGATCTTGCCGAAGTGCGCGTTGCTCGCCATGTGGGCGAGGGCCTGCGCGGCGGCGTCGAAGGGGAAGGTCCTGTCGATCGGCAGCGCGAGCCGGCCGGCGGCGAGCGCACCGTCGAGGTCGGCGCGCATGCGGCGGTTGAGTTCTCGCACCTCGTCCACCGAGCGGGTGCGGAACGTGACGCCGATGTAGTGGATGCGCTTGAGCGCATGCAGGTCGAAGTCGAACTCGGCCCGCGTGCTGGCCAGACGCCCGACGTTGACGATGCGGCCGAGCACACGCGCGGCCTTGAGGTTCTGGTTGGCCTGCGGGCCGGACAGCTGGTCGACGATCAGGTGCACGCCCTGGCCGCCCGTCGCGTCGAGCACCTGCTGGGGCCAGTCGGCGCGGGTGGTGTCGATGGCGAGGTCGGCGCCGAAGTCTTTCAGCCGCTCGCGGCGGGCCGGGGTGGTGGAGCTGCCGACGACGAGGCCCGCGCCCATCAGCTTGGCGATTTGCAGGCCCATCAGGCCGACGCCGGTGGAGGCGCCCTGGATCAGCACCGCGTCGCCCTTGTGCAAGCGGCCGTTGGTGACGATCGCGTCGTGCATGGTCTGCAGCGCGACCGGCAGCGTGGCGGCCTGCTCGAAGCTCATCGTCGGCGACGGAATCGGGATCACACGGCCGACGTCGGAAACGGCGTACTCGGCGAAGGCACCGCGGCCCGAGCCCATCACCCGGTCGCCGGGCTTGAACTCGCGCACGTTGGCACCGCAGCGCACCACCTCGCCGGCCCACTCCATGCCGAGCCGGGTGCCGGGGCCGCCCCGTGCACCGTGCGCGTGGCCGGCGGCCATGCCGATGTCGGCACGGTTGAGGCCGCAGGCGCGTACCTTGACCAGCAGTTCGTCGGGGCCGGGCTCGGGGATGTCGACGGTCTGGATCTGCAGGCCTTGGGCGCCGGCCTGGACGGCGGCTTTCATGGTCGTGCTCATGCGAAGCTCCTTGGGGGGTCAACCCGGTGAGCGTACGACGCCGATGGAGAGGCCGCCATCGGCCAGCAAGGCGTGCCCGTTGACGTAGCTGGACTCGTGTGAGATCAGGAACAGCGTCGCGTAGGCCACCTCCCAGCCGGTGCCCTGGCGCCCGAACGGCACGGCCAGCGCGCGGTTCGGTCGGCGGCGGCTGGCGTCGCGCCCCATCGGCGTGTCCATCAGGCCGGGCAGCACCGCGTTGCAGCGGATGCCTTTCGGTTCGCCGGCGACGGCGATGGCGCGTGCGAGCGACACCTGCGCCGCCTTGGCCGATTCGTACGTCGGGTTGCGGCTTGCGTTGCGCAGGCTGGCGAGCGAGGACATCAGCACGATCGAGCCGCCCGGGCTCATCAGCGGCAACGCGGCCTGGCTGAAGAACATGTGGCTCTTCACGTTGACGCCGTATTCCCGGTCCCAGGTCTCGGGTGTGATGCGGTCGAGCGGCAGGCCGTGCGAGATGCCGACGTTGAGCACCAGGCCGTCGAGGCCGCCCATCTTCTCGGCGACACGCGCCACCAGCGGGGCGATGTTGGCGACGTCCAGCACATCGGCGATTTCTGCGAAGGCCTTGCCGCCTTCGGCCGTGATCTGGTCGACGGTCGCCTGTGCCGCATCGGCCTTCACGTCGACACACGCGACCTGCGCCCCTTCACGCGCGAAGAGCACCGAGATCGCGCGTCCGTTACCGATGGGCGGGTCTTCTTCTGGAATCACGCGCTGGCCGGCGCCGACGACCAGCACGCGCCGGCCCTGCAGGCGGCCGCGGCCGGGGGCGTGGCCCAGGGTTTCGGGGTGGAGGGCGCGGCTCGGGTCGAGCTCGGTGGGGGCGAGGTTCATCGTGTCGCTCCTCTCACTTGATGGTGCCGGGGGCTTCGATGTCGACCTCGAAGTTTTCGAGGAAGCGGCTCACCAGCATGTAGAAGCCGATGGTCAGCACCAGTTCGGCGGTCTGGCGGTGGCCGAAACGTTCGGCGACCTTGTGGAACAGTGCATCGGGGGCCTTCACGTCGCAGAACACCACGTCGGTGAATTCGAGCACCAGCCGCTCGTCGGCGGTGAGCACCGAGGTGTCAGCACCGACCTCGAGCGCGGCGAGGGTCGCGTCGCTCATGCCGACGTTCTTTGCCACGCGCTTGTGCTGGTGCACCTCGTAGCTGGCGTTGCTCAGGATGCCGACGCGCAGGATGGCGATCTCGCGCAGCTGCGAGTCGAGTTCGTTCTCGCGCAGCAGCGCACTGCCAAGGGCGAGAAAGCCCGAGGACGCCGCTTCGCCGGCGTGCGGCAGCATGCGATAGAGGTTGAGCGGGTTGCGCGACTTGAGCAGCGCCTGGTACTGCTCGCTCGCCTGGCTCATGTCGAAATAGGGAATGCGGGCCACGGTCGCCTCCTCCTGTGGGGTGATTGGCCGCGATGCTAGCGCAGGAGTGAAACGTTTCATCTCGGGCAAGCCCCAGCAAGGGCTGTCCGGTGCGGGACACAATCGCCGCATGAGCGCACCCGAGGAGTCTTCGATCGCCACGCTGCAGGCGCAGCCGGCCTACCAGCGGTTTGCCGAGCGGCTGGGCGAGGTGCTGGTCGGTGACGGCTTCGTGAAGCTCGTGTTGGCCAAGCCGCTCGCGGCCGCCGGCGACCTGCAGCGGGTGACGGCGCGCCGCGTGATGTTGCGTGGCGCGCCGGTGCTGTCGCTGGTTTACACCCATGCCACGCGCGACGTCACCAAGAACCACCCGCTGGACGAAGGGCAGGCGTTGCTGCTCGGCCTCGTTGGCACGCAGTTCGGCAACGCGCACCTCTTCCATGCCGATGAGGAGGTGCAGCTCGCGGTCAGCAAGAAAGGGCGGGCGACGCTGGCCACCCACCGCGCCACTGCCCCGCAGGCTGCCGTGTCAGGCCACGACCGCGAGAAGCAGCGCTGGGTCGACGTGGCGCGGCCGTTTCTCGTCGAGCTGGGGGTGACGACCCGCGACCACCAGGTGGTGCCGGCGATGGCACGCAAGTGGAAGCAGATCAACAAGTTCGTCGAGGTGTTTGCGCACGCGCTGGAGCGCTCGCGTCTGGCCGATGCGAAGCAGCTGCAGGTGATCGACTTCGGCTCGGGCAAGGGTTACCTCACCTTCGCCTTGCACGACTGGCTGCGCAACACCTTGCACGTCGATGCCCAGGTCACCGGCGTGGAGCTGCGGCCCGACATGGTGAAACTGTGCAACGACGCGATCGCGAAGCTTGAACTCGAAGGGCTGCGCATCGAAGAGGGCGACGTGCGGCACTACCAGCCGCAGACGCTCAACGTGATGATCGCGCTGCACGCCTGCGACACCGCCACCGACCACGCCATCCACCTCGGCCTGCGCGCCGGGGCCGACATCATCCTGTGTTCGCCGTGCTGCCACAAGGAGCTGCGCCCGCAGCTCCTGAGCCCGCACCCGCTCGCGCCCATCCTGCAGCACGGCGTGCACCTGGGGCAGCAGGCCGAGATGCTCACCGACGGACTGCGCGCGATGCTGCTCGAAGCCTGCGGCTACGACACGCAGGTGTTCGAGTTCGTGTCGCTCGAACACACGCAGAAGAACAAGATGATCCTCGCGGTGAAACGCGCTCACCCCAAGCCCAGTGCCGAGGTGCTTCAGCAGGTGCGCGAGGTGAAGGACTTCTACCGCGTGCAGCAGCAGTGCCTGGAGACGCTGCTCAAGGCCGACGGGCTGCTGCCCGCCTGATCACTTCATCGCCACACCCGAGGCCGCCGCCGCAGTCTGCGGCACCGGCACCACCTGCCCCGGCGTGTCGCTCGGGCCCTGGCCGGGCGGGATGTGCGGCAGCCGGTGCGCGATGCCCTTGTGGCAGTCGATGCAGGTCTTTTCCTTGTTCGCGAGGTAGGTGCTGTGCATGGCCTGCGCACGCTGGCTCTGGCGGGTGAAGTCCATCGAGTCGTACTGGTGGCAGTTGCGACACTCGAGCGAGTCGTTGGCCTTCAGGCGCGACCATTCGTGCTGGGCCAGTTCCAGCCGCTTGATGGCGAACTTCTCCGGCGTGTCGATGGTGCCGAAGACCTTGCCCCAGACCTCCTTCGACGCCTGCATCTTGCGGGCCATCTTGTCGGTCCAGTTGTGGGGCACGTGGCAGTCGCTGCACACCGCGCGCACGCCGGAGCGGTTGCTGTAGTGGATGGTGGTCTTGAGTTCGGCGAATACGTTGTCGCGCATCTCGTGGCAACCGGTGCAGAAGGCCTCGGTGTTGGTCGCCTCCATCGCGGTGTTGAAGCCGCCCCAGAAGACGATGCCGCCGATGAAGCCGACGATGGTGAGGAAACCCAGGCTGTAGTGGACGCTCGGGCGCGAGATGACGTGCCAGTAGCGCTTGAGCAGGTTGATCACGGTGTGGTCCTTACGGTGTGGTCTTCGGCGTGGTCGCCGTACCCTGGAAGCGGTTGCCGGTGATCGGCGCCACCGGCTCCTGCGCCACGTGGCATTGCTGGCAGAAGTAGCGCCGCGTGGAGATGCGGTCGAGCACCTTGCCGTCGCGGTCGATGTAGTGGGTGTTGCTCACCGGCACCGCGCCACTGAAGGCGGATTTCTCGCGGGCGTGGCAGTCGAGGCACTTGTTGAAGTTGCGGTCGACCTGGTAGCCGTCGACCCGGTGTGGGATGACGGGCGGCTGCTGGTCGTAGTTGCGCGGCAGGCGGCGGTCGTCGTTGACGCTGTTGGTCAGGCGCGGCGGCGTGGTGGTGCCGGTGATTGGCATCGGCCCGCGGGCGGCGTCGGTGAATCCGGCCGGGGCGCTGGCGGGTGTCTGCGCCATCAGCGCGGCCGGCAGCGCCATCGCGGCGGCGAGCAGGAGAGTGAGGCAGTGGTTCATGGCGTCACACCTTGTTGATCCGGACAGCGCACTTCTTGAAGTCGGTCTGCAGCGAGATCGGGTCGGTGGCGTCGAGCGTGAGCTTGTTGATGAGCTGGCTGGCGTCGAACCAGGGCACGAACACCAGGCCACGCGGCGGCTTGTTGCGGCCGCGGGTCTCCACCCGTGTGTGCATGTGGCCGCGCCGCGAGCTGAGCATGACCTCGTCGCCACGCCGCACACCGAGGGCGCGCGCGTCTTCCGGGTGCATGTAGCAAACGGCGTTGGGCACGGCCTTGTGCAGCTCGGGCACGCGGCGTGTCATCGAACCCGAGTGCCAGTGCTCCAGCACACGGCCGGTCGACAGCCAGAACGGGTATTCGGCGTCGGGCGCTTCGGCGGGCGGCTCATAGGGCAGGGCGAAGATGACCGCGCGGTTGTCCTTGTGGCCGTAGAACTGGTAGCCGGTGCCGGCCTTCACGTAGGGGTCGCTGCCTTCCTTGTAGCGCCAGCGGGTCTCCTTGCCGTTCACGACAGGCCAGCGCAGTCCGCGCACCTGGTGGTAGGTGTCGAAGGGGGCGAGGTCGTGGCCATGGCCGCGGCCGAAGGTCGCGTATTCCTCGAACAGGCCCTTCTGCACGTAGAAGCCGAACGCCTTCGATTCGTCGTTGGCGTAGCCGGCCTCGATCTGCGAGGTGGGGAAGGCGTCGACCTGGCCGTTGCGGAACAGCACTTGGAAGAGCGTCTTGCCCTTCACCGACGGCTGCTTGGCGATGAGTCTCGGCCGGCCACACCTCTTCGATCTTGAAGCGCTTGCTGAACTCCATCAGCTGCCAGAGGTCGCTCTTCGCCTCACCCGGCGCGTTCACCAGCTGGTGCCAGAAGTGCGTGCGGCGCTCGGCGTTGCCGTAGGCGCCTTCCTTCTCGACCCACATCGCGGTGGGCAGGATCAGGTCGGCCGCGACGGCGGTGACCGTCGGGTAGGCGTCGGAGACGACGATGAAGTTGGCCGGGTTGCGGTAGCCGGGGAAGCCTTCCTGCGACAGGTTGGCGGCCGCCTGCATGTTGTTGTTGACCATCACCCAGTAGGCGTTGAGCTTGCCGTCTTTCAGCATGCGGTTCTGCAGCACGGCGTGGTAGCCCGGGGTGGTGGGGATGGTGCCTTCGGGCACCTTCCAGATCTCTTCGGTGTGCTTGCGGTGCTCGGGGTTGGCCACCACCATGTCGGCCGGCAGGCGGTGCGAGAAGGTGCCTACCTCGCGGGCGGTGCCGCAGGCGCTGGGCTGGCCGGTCAGCGAGAAGGGGCTGTTGCCGGGGGTGGAGATCTTGCCGGTCAGCAGATGGATGTTGTAGACCATGTTGTTGGCCCACACGCCACGGGTGTGCTGGTTGAAGCCCATGGTCCAGAACGACATCACCTTGACCTTCGGATCGGCATACAGCTCGGCCAGCTGCAGCAGCCGGTTGGCCGGCACGCCCGAGAGCTTGGCGGTGTATTCGAGCGTGTAGGTCGAGACGAACTTGGCGAACTCGTCGAAGCTGCTCGGCTTGGCGCCGCCTGCCTCCTTGGCGTTCTTGGCGGCCTTCTGCAGCGGGTGCTCGGGACGCAGGCCGTAGCCGATGTCGGGGTTGCCCACCTTGAAGGTGGTGTGCTTGTCGACGAAGGCGCGGTTCACCCGGCCGGTCGAGATGATGTGGTGGGCGATGAAGTTGAGGATGGCCAGGTCGGTCTGCGGCGTGAAGATCATGTTCACGTCGGCCAGGTCGCAGGAGCGGTGCTCGAAGGTCGACAGCACCGCCACCTTCACATGCGCGGCCGACAGGCGCCGGTCGGTGACCCGCGTCCACAGCACCGGGTGCATCTCGGCCATGTTGGAGCCCCAGAGCACGAAGGCATCGGCCGCCTCGATGTCGTCGTAGCAGCCCATCGGCTCGTCCATGCCGAAAGTGCGCATCATCCCGGCCACCGCCGAGGCCATGCAGTGGCGCGCGTTGGGGTCGATGTTGTTGGTGCGGAAACCCGCCTTCATCAGCTTGAGCGCGGCGTAGCCCTCCCACACCGTCCACTGGCCGGAGCCGAACATGCCGACCGCCGTCGGGCCCTTTTCCTTGAGCGCCTTCTTCCATTGCGTGGCCATGGTGTCGAAGGCCATGTCCCAGCTCACCTGCTGGAACTCGCCGTTCTTGTCGTACTGGCCGTTCTTCATGCGCAGGAGCGGCTTGGTGAGCCGGTCCTCGCCGTACATGATCTTGCTGAGGAAGTAGCCCTTGACGCAGTTGAGGCCCTTGTTGACCTCGGCCTGCACGTCGCCCTGCGTGGCGATGACGCGGTTGTCCTTCACGCCCACGGTCACGCCGCAGCCGGTGCCGCAGAAGCGGCAGGGCGCCTTCGACCACTTCACGTTCGGGTCTTGCGGTGACGCGGGGGCCTGGGCCATGCCGGGCAGCGGCACGCCGGCCACCATCGCGGCGGTGGCGGCGGCGGTGTTGCGGATGAAATCACGACGGACGATGGCCATCGGGCACCTCTTGATTGATCGTCGATGGTTCGGTCATCAACTGGTTCATGGCATCGACGCTGTCGATGCACTGGTAGACCACGGTGGCGCTGAGCACGCCAGGGGTTCGCTGGAGGTGGCCGATCTGCGCGAGCATCGCGTCGGCGGAGTCGGCCTCCAGGGTGACCACGAGCTTGCCGCCCTCGGTCACGGCATGTACCTGGGCGCCAGGCAGCACGTCGATGCCGACGGCGATGCCGGGTGCGCGTTTCGGCGTGGCGTGCACCACCAGGCTGGCGATGTGGAGTTCGGGGTTGGCGTGGCCCATGGGCATCTCCCGCTCAGCCGCCCGGGGGGCCGGCGAACATCTGGTAGACCCAGACCAGGAAGCCATAGCCGGAGACCACGACGACCGCCAGCAGCGGCGCCATCACGACCGACAGAAAGATCAGGCTGCGCCGTTCCTGCGTCTTGACGGAAGGGCCAGAAGTTGTCTCGCTCATGCATCTTCTCCTTGGGGCGCACTGTCGCGTGAACGGCCGGGCGCAGCTTTGAGCGCCGTCAACAAACCGCCTGCTCGCACCGCCAGCCGAGACCCCGCCGGAGCCTGGCGAGTGCATCGCCTGGGGGTGCCGGTGACGATGAAGCCCAACTTGCGTAGCGACGTGTGAAATCCTGCCGAGGGTTGGGGAGGCTTGATTCCTCGAAACGCTGATACTCGCGTCCAAGACCGTTGGGGACTGAGTTCAGACCTGGAGCGTCTCAAGATGCTGGACCTGCAACAGCTGCGGTATTTCATCGCCGTGGCCGAAACGGAGCACGTGGGCCAGGCGGCCGAGCTGCTGCACATCTCGCAGTCGCCGCTGTCGCGCCAGCTGCAGCAGCTGGAAGGGCGGCTGGGCCTGACCCTTTTCACGCGCGAGAAAAAGCGGCTGCGGCTGACGCCCGCCGGGCGCGACTTTCTGGTCGAGGCCAAGGCGCTGGTGGCGCATGCCGAGCGGGTGCAGCAGCGCGCCGCCGATGCGGGCCGCGGCAAGCGGGGCACGCTGGTGGTGGGCTACGTCGCCGGTGCGGTGCACGCCGGCGTGATCGGCAAGGCCCTGCAGGCGCTGCAGCAGCAGGTGCCGCTGGCGCGCATCCAGCTGCGCAGCCTGCACTCGGCCGAGCAGTTTGCGGCACTGCAGCGCGACGAGCTGGACCTGGGCTACACCTACGCCGCGCCGTCGGTGGAAACCGGGCTCGTGAGTTCGTTGCTGCTGGAGGAGCCTTTCCTGCTGGCGGTGCCGGCCGGCCATGCACTCGCGACGGCCGGCACGCTCGACCTGAACGGCCAGCCGCTGGTGGCGCCCCTGTCGTGGCATGCGCGCGAGGAGTTGCTGGCGGCCTGTGCCCGGCTCGGGTGGGCCCCGGACGTGCGCTTCGAAGCGGCCGACCCGGCGGCCGCGCTGGGGCTGGTCGCTGCGGGGCTCGGGCTCGCGTTCGTGCAGAAGAGCCTGCAGCCGGCGGCGGGCGCGGCGGTGGTGCTGCGCGAGCTGCCCGAGGCGTTCACGCTGCGCATGCAGATCCACTGCGTGCACCAGGGTTCTCCCTCACCGCTGGCGCACCGCTTGATGATGGTGTCGTAGCCACGGGTAACGCAGGCGACAGGTGCGGCGCGGGCACGTCGCCAGAATCGCCGGCATGACGACGAACCGAGTCCTCGCGCACACCGGCGCCACCTACCCGATCCTGCAGGCCCCGATGGGCTGGATCGCCCGCACCCCGCTCGCCTCGGCCGTCTCGCGCGCCGGCGGCCTGGGCATCATCGAGACGTCGTCCGGCGAGACCGAGAACTGCCAGGCCGAGATCACGAAGATGCGCGCCACCGGGCTGCCCTTCGGTGTGAACCTGCCGATCCGCTTCCTGAAGGACGATGCGATGCTGAAGTTCGTCTGCGAAAGCGGCGTCAAGTTCGTGACGACCTCGGCGGGCAGCCCGGCCAAGTTCATTGCGCCGCTGAAGGACGCGGGCATCACCGTCTACCACGCGGTGCCGACGGTCGACGCGGCGATGAAATGCGTGGACGCCGGCATCGACGGCCTGGTGGTCGAGGGCGCCGAGGGCGGCGGCTTCAAGAATCCGGAAGAGGTGTCGACGCTCGTGCTGCTGCAGGCCATCCGCGAGCGCACCGAGGTGCCGCTGATCGCCGCCGGTGGCATTTGCGACGGCCGGGGCATGGCCGCGGCGTTCGCGCTGGGGGCCGAGGGCGTGCAGATGGGCACCCGCTTCGTCAGCTGCGCCGAAAGCCCGGTGCATGCGAACTACAAGCAGGCGATCATCGACGCGAAGGACACCGGCACGCTGGTGCTCAACAAGAAGTCGACGCCGTGCATCCGGGCGCTGAAATCCAAGCGCACGCAGGCGATCTACGAAGAAGGCGTGATGGCGCCCGATGCACTCAAGGGCATCCGCGGCGTCTACTTCGACGGCGACATGGAAGCCGCACCGGCCCTGGCCGGCCAGAGCGCAGCGTTGATCGACAGCGTGAAGACCGCGCAGCAGATCATCGACGAGACGGTGGCCCAGTTCTTTGCGATCACGTCGCGGCTGGGCGGGCTGGCGGCGGCGCGCCAGTTTGGGTGACGCGCCGGCTGATCTCGCCGTCGGGTGCCGGCTCGCCGCGGCGTGAGCCGTAGCTGTGCGCGTAGACCCAGGTGAATTCGGCGCCCAGCAGGAAGATCTGCGCGGAGTAGTACACCCACACCAGCACCACGGCGAGCGAGCCGGCGGCGCCGAAGCCCGAGGTGATGCCGCTCTTGCCGATGTACAGGCCGATCAGCAGCTTGCCGATGGAAAAAAGCAGTGAGGTGACGGCGGCACCGATCCACACGTCGCGCCATTCCACTTTCGCGCGTGGCATGACCTTGTAGATCATCGCGAAGATGAGGGTGACGAGCGCAAAGCTCACGAGCAGGTTGACGATCTGCAGCGTCACCTCCCAGGCGCCGAAGAGCGGTGCCCACCAGTGCCCGAGCGCCGACAGCGCCGCGCTGACCACGAGCGAGACCATCAGCACGAAGCCGATGCCGAGGATCATGCCGAACGAGAGCACTCGGGCGCGCAACAGCGACCACAGGCCGCTGCTGCGCGCGCGCACCGGGGCCCGCCAGATGCGATCGAGCGCATCCTGCAGCTCGGCAAACACCGTGGTCGCGCCGATGAGCAGCACGATCACGCCGAGCACGGTGGCGAAGACACCCTCCTTCGGCTTGGACACGCTCTCCAGCAGGCCCTGGATGGCGGCGGCGCCCTCTTCGCCGAGCATGCCGCGCAGCTGCGCGAAGATCTCGCCGCGCGCCGCCTCGGCGCCGAACACGAGGCCGGCCACCGAGACCACGATCAACAGCAGCGGGGCTGCGGAGAAGGTGGTGTAGTACGCGAGGGCCGCACCCATGCTGGGGGCGTAGTCGTTCTGCCACGACACCGCGGCCGCCTTGGCCAGGCGCCAGATGGCTGCCCCCCGCCCGGCGGGTACGCCGGACGACCCCCCGCGGGGGGCCGGGCCGGCTTGGGGCGGCCCGGCGCTCGGCCCGGTGCTCATGTCGTCACGCGAGCTGGATCGCCTGGTCGCTCGGCTGAGAGATGTCGCGCAGCGTGTCGTCCAGGTCTTCGCTGTGCTGGCGTGTGGCCAGGTCGCCGAGCGACACGATGCCCACGATCTCGCCTTCGCGGTTGAGCACCGGCAGGCGGCGCACCTGGGCCTCGCCCATCTGCTGGGCCACGTCGTCGATGTCATCGTGCTCGGTGCACGAGAGGGTCTGCTCGCTCATGACCTCGTGCACCAGGGTCTCGTCGGGCCGCTTGTTGAGCGCGGTGGCGCGCACGGTGATGTCGCGGTCGGTGACGATGCCCACCAGGCCCTGGCCGTCGTAGACGGGCAATGCGCCCACGTCGAGCCGGCTCATCAGCTCGGCCGCACGGTGCAGGGTTTCGTCGGGGCGCACCACCACGACGTTGCGGGTGATGACGGAGGCGATCTTGGGCATGGGGGTCTCCTGAGGGTGTCGGGGGAGTATGGGAACGCGGGCGCACGGGGTCAGTCGGCGCGGGCCGCTGGGTGCTGTGGGAGCCTTCCGACAGCTCTGCGAAGATGCGCGCCACCTGGACCGCAAGGACACCGATGAACCTTCGATGGGCGCTGCATGCGCTGGCCGACACGCACGGCCTCGACGACAGCGGGCGTCGCCGCCTGCTCGCACTGGGGGCGGTGGACGACGAGCCAGCCCGGCTGGCCCGCGTGGTGCCGATCGGCCTGGCGGTGGTGGCCGCCGCGCTGGTGGGCCTGGGCGTGGTGATGTGGATCGCGGCCAACTGGGACACGCTCGGCCGCATGGGCCGCTTTGCGCTGCTGATGGCCCTCGTCGGCGTGACCGGACTGGGCGCGGCGCTGCGCCCCGGGGCGCGGCCGGCGCTCGGGCTGGTGGCGTTTCTCGGCATCGGTGCACTCTTCGCCTACTTCGGCCAGACCTACCAGACCGGCGCCGACCCGTGGCAGCTCTTCGCGTTGTGGGCGGCGCTCGGCATTCCGCTCTGCCTGGGCACACGCAGCGACGTGCTGTGGGCACCGTGGTCGCTGGTGGTGATGGTGGGCATTTCGCTCTGGACCTATGCGCACCTGGGCCACCGCTGGCGCGTGGAGCCCGGCGACCTGACGGTGCACGCCATGGCGTGGCTCGCGGCGGTGTGCGTGGTGGCTGCCTTGAGTGCGCCGACGCAGCGGGTCACCGGCGCCGGCCTCTGGAGCCTGCGCAGCGCGGCGACGCTCGCGGTGATCATGGTCACGGCCACGGCGCTCGGCGGCCTCTTCGAGCGCGAGGTGGCGCCCCACTACGGTCTGGGCCTGCTGCTGCTCGGGGTGGGTGCGGCGCTCGCGGCGCAGCGCCGCACGTTCGACGTGTTCGTGCTGAGTGCGCTGGCGCTCGGCTTGAACACCCTGCTGGTGTGCGGGCTGGCGCGTCTGCTGTTCAAGGACTGGAACGGCGACGAGATTGGCTCGCTGTTCCTGCTCGGCATGGTGGCGGCCGGCCTGCTGGCAGGCACGGTGAGCGGCATCCTGAAACTGTCGCGCCAGTACACGGAGCACGACACGAGCACCTCGGAGGCCGCCCATGGCTGACGTGCTCGACGACGTGATCGCACGCGCCCAGGCCGCGCAGCTGCTGCCCGAGGGCACGACGCGGCCGGGCGGCGAGCAACGCCCCTGGCCGGTGGTGCTCTTGACGGCACTCGGCGCCTGGCTGGCGGCCGTGCCGCTGCTGGGTATGGTGGGCCTGCTGCTCGGGCCGCTCATCAACAACCCGCTCGGTCCCTACGTGGTGGGGGTGCTGCTGCTGGTCGGCTCGACGGTGGTGCTGCGTTCGCGACAGGTGCCGCTCTTCCTGGAGCAGCTCGCGGTGCCGGGCGTGCTGGTGGGCGGCGGCGCGCTCGGGTTCGGCTTCTTCCAGCACCTGCCGCATGGGGTGGCGTCGCTGCTGCTGGCGGCCGTTGCGGTGGGCCTGGCACTGTTGCTGCGTCAGGCCTGGCTGCAGGCGCTGCTGGGTGTGGCGGCGGCGTCGCTGACCGGGCTTGCGGTGATCGAGCCGCGGGGCTGGTTCCGCGCGCCCACCTGGGAGCTGATGTGGTTTGCCGCGCACCTGCTGTTGGCGGTCGCAGCGGTGTCTCCCTGGTGGCAGGGCCTGTGGCGGGGGCGTGGCGCGGCGTTCGAGTCCTTGCTGTCGGGCTGGTGGCTGACGGTGCTGGTGGGCCTGGCGGCGCTCGCGGGCATGACCTTTCTGGTGGGCGGCGTGATGGGGGGGTGGCCTCGCCGGTGAGGTGGCGCGCGAGGTGGGGAGTGCACCCGACCGCGGTCTGCGGCTCGGTCATGGGCTGCGGGGCTTGAGCGTGCTGCTGGTGCTGGCCGGCGCGGCGCGGGTGTGGCGGGCCTGGCCGGGTGCGCGCCAGCCGGCGCTGGCGGTCGCGGCGCTGTGCGCGGCCGCTCTGGCGTATTTCATGAGCACGCTCGGCGGTGTGCTGTTCGCGCTGGCCTGCCTGCTGCTGGCCGGGCGCTTGAGGCTGGCGGCCGTGGCCGGGGTGGCGGTGGCCTGGATCGTCGGCGCCTTCTACTACGCGCTCGCCTGGGAGCTGGCCACCAAGGCGCTGGTGCTGGTGGCGGTGGGGGCGGTGATCGCGGCGATGGCGTGGTGGTTGCGCTTGCCGCGGGTGGCGGCGGCCGGGCGCCCCGCGCACGCGCCGCTCGGCCGTCAGGCCTGGTACGTGGGCGGCGCGACGGCCGCGACGCTGCTGGTCGCTGCGGGTGCCATCTGGCAGAAGCAGACCTTGATCGCCGAAGGCCAGCCGGTCTACGTGGCGCTCGCGCCGGTCGACCCGCGTTCGCTGATGCAGGGCGACTTCATGCGGCTGCGCTTCAACGTGCCGCCCGAGCTGCTGGAGACGCCGCCCTCGGCCACCGCCGCGCGGCCCAAGGTGGTGGCGCGACGCGATGCCCGGGGCGTGGCCGCGCTGCACCGTGTGGCCCGACCCGGCGAGGCGCTCGGCCCGGGGGAATTTCTCTTCGAGTTGACGCCCAAGGGCGGCGGCTGGATGCTCGTCACCGATGCCTGGTTCTTCCGCGAAGGCGAGGCCGAGCTGTGGGAGAAGGCCCGCTTCGGCGAGTTCCGGGTCATGCCGGATGGCCGCGCACTGCTGGTGGGCATGGCCGATGAGAAGCTGCAAGCGATCAAGTCCCTGAAGGAGTGAGAGAGATGTCTGCTGCCGATGCCGTCGTGGAAGCGCTGTTGATGGCGCGCCGCACCTTGCAACCCGTGGATGCCACGCCGCTTGCGAAGTCGCTGGTCGCGCCCGATGACGCGTACCTGGTGCAGACCGCGGTCGCCAACGAACTGGGCTGGTTCGATGCCGACGGCGTGGCGCTGAACTGGAAGTCGGGCGGCGCCTCGCGCAGCGCGGGGCTGGGGCATTCGCCATTGCCACCGACCGGCGTGTGGCAGAGCCCCGCCGATGCGCGGCCCTGGCCCTTCCGCCTGCGCCTCATCGAAGCGGAGGTGGCGCTGCGCCTCGGCCGGGCGGTCGACGCCGACCTCGCGGCCACGCTGGATGAGACGAGCGCTCCGGCGCTGGTCGACGCGATGACGGTGAGCATCGAGATCGTCGACTCGCGCTGGCTGCAGTCGGTGCAGGCACCGCCGCTGCTTCGCCTGGCCGACCTGCAATCGCACGGTGCGCTGGTGCTGGGCGAGTGGGTGCCGTTCGATGCGGCCCGCGACTGGTCGCAGCAGCGCTGCGAGGTGCACATCGGCGGCGTGGTGCGCGAGTTCCGCGGCACCCACACCCTGGGCGACCCGGCCTACGTGCTCACGGCCTGGCTGCAGCACGCCACTGCCGAGGGGGCGGTGCTGCCGGCCGGCACGGTGGTCACCACCGGCACCTGGTGCGGCGCGCTGAACGCGCAGGCCGGCGATGCGGTGCGGGTGCTGTTCGACGGCATCGGCGAGTCGACCGTCCAGCTCTGAACCCTTGTTGCAGACAGTGTCGCGAACGCGGCATGCACGCTTCTCGGCGCGTTGATATGATGGTCATCATGTAATGCCGCAACAGGAGCTGACCATGACTTCCGCCGTGATCGCGGGCTATGCCCGCACCCCGTTCCACTTCGCAAAGAAGGGCCGCCTCGTCGGCGTGCGCCCCGACGACCTGGCTGCGACCGCGGTGAAGGGCCTCATAGCGCGCACACAGGTCAATCCGAATGACATCGAGGACCTGATCCTTGGCTGCTCCTACCCCGAGGGCGAGCAGGGCCACAACATCGCGCGCATCGTCGTCTTCCTCGCCGGGCTGCCGGTGACGGTGGCGGGCACGACGGTCAACCGCTTCTGCGGCTCGGCGATGACGGCCATCCACATCGCCGCCGGACAGATCGCGATCGGGGCCGGCGAGGTGTTCGTCTGTGGCGGGGTGGAGTCGATGACGCGGGTGCCCGACGGTGGCTTCAGCCCCTCGCCCAACCCAGGCTTGCGCGAGCGCTACCCCGAGGCCTATTTCAAGATGGGCGAGACCGCCGAGGTGGTGGCCGAGCGCTATGGCGTGTCGCGCCTCGCGCAGGAAGAACTCTCGGTCGAGTCGCACCGAAAGGCCGCGAAGGCCCAGGAGCTGGGCCGCCTGCACGACGAGATCGTGCCGGTGGTGACGCCCGAGGGCGAGGTGGTCGACAGCGATGGCTGCATCCGCCCGGCGACGTCGATGGAAGGCCTGGCCGGCCTGAAGCTCGCCTTCCGCGAGCCGGGGAACGGCACGGTGACGGCCGGCACCTCGTCGCCGCTGACCGACGGTGCGACGGCAGTGCTGGTGTGCGCGGAAGACTATGCGCGCCGCCACCGGCTGCCGATCCTCGCGCGCATCCGCTCGACCGCGGTCGCCGGCTGTGCGCCCGAAGAGATGGGCATGGGCCCGGTGCCGGCGGTGAAGAAGGCGCTGGCGCGCGCCGGCCTCACGGTGGCCGACATCGACGTCGTCGAGATCAACGAAGCCTTCAGCAGCCAGGCCGTGGCCTGCCTGCGCGAGCTGGGCATCTCGCGCGACGTGATCAACCTCGACGGCGGCGGCCTCTCGATCGGCCACCCGCTCGGCGCGACCGGCGCACGCCTGGTGGGCAAGGCGTCGACGCTGCTGCAGCGCGAAGGCAAGCGCTATGCGCTGGCCACGCAGTGCATCGGCGGCGGGCAGGGGATCGCCACGGTCCTGGAATCCGTCTGAACGCTAGGTCCCGATCAATCCGCCATCGCGCTTGCGGATGACCACCGTCGACGAGCGCGGGCGGCCATCGGGCCGCCGGTCGGGCCAGTTGGAGTAGCGGCGCGGGTTGGCGGGGTCGCTGCGCTCGCTGGGGGTCTCGCCCGGGTGCTGCACGTTGATGAACATCGTGCGGCCGTCGGGCGTGCCGGTCGCGCCGGTGATCTCGCAACCCGGCGGGCCCACGAGGAAGCGGCGGATCTCGCCGGTCTTCGGGTCGGCGGCGAGCATCATGTTGTTGCCCAGGCGGGCGAACTCGCCCTTGCCCATGGCGGTGCTGCTCATGTCGGTCTGGATCCACAGCACACCGCGGCCGTCGACCCACAGGCCATCCGGGCAGCCGAAGGTGTCGCCTCGGATGTTGCCCTGGGCCTCGGCGCGCTCGTTGGCGGGGTCGCCGGCGAGCACGAAATGGTTCCATTCGAAGGTGGCGCCGTCATGGTCGCCGTCTTCGCGCCAGCGGATGATCTGGCCCATCACGTTGTTGGCGCGCGGGTTGGCGGCGTCTACACCCGGGTGCCCGGCCTGGCCACGGTTCGAGTTGTTGGTGAGCGTGCAGTAGACCCAGCGCTCGCGGTCGATGGCGATCCACTCCGGGCGGTCCATCTTGGTGGCGCCGAGGGCGTCGCTCGCCTGGCGAGTCTTGATCAGCACCTCGCCGGGGTCGGCGAACCCGTTGGCGGCGGTGAGCGGGCCCTGGCCATGCACGACGGGCAGCCAGCGGCCGCGGCCATCGGCTTCGAAGCGGGCGACGTAGAGCATGCCGTGGTCGAGCAGCTCGGCGTTGGCCTTGTAGCCGCCGGGGCGGATGGCGTCGCGGCTCACGAACTTGTAGATGTACTCGAAGCGCGCGTCTTCGCCCGAGTAGACGACGGCGCGGCCTGCCTTCGTCACCGCCACGGTCGCGCCCTCGCGGGCGGCACGGCCCATCGCGGTGCGCTTGACGGGCGTCATCGTCGGGTCGAAGGGGTCGATCTCGACCACCCAGCCGAAGCGGTTGTGCTCGTTCGGGTGCTTGCCGGTGTCGAAGCGCTCGTCGTGCTCGTGCCAGCGGTAGTACTGGCCCATCTCCTTGCGCTGGCCCCAGCGGCGCTGGTGGGCATCGGGCCGGTCGGGGCCCTGGAAGTAGAAGGCGAAGTTCTCTTCCGAGGTGAGGTAGCTGCCCCAGGGGGTGATGCCGCTCGCGCACTGGTTGAGGATGCCCAGCACGCGCCGCCCCGTGGGGTCGGCGGCGGTCTGCAGCATCGGGTGGCCGGCAGCCGGGCCGCGCAGCTCGACCGGCGTGTAGGCCGTGATGCGGCGGGCGAAGCGAGAGGGGCGCACCACCTCGACCGTGCCGTCGGGCTGGCGCTTCACTTCGATCACCGAGACGCCGTGTGCCGCCTGCGACTTGCGGACCTTCTCGGCCGACCAGTTGGCCAGGCCGTCACGGTGCAGCAGGCCGTCGTCGCTGTACTCGTGGTTCATCGCGAGCAGGCCGGTCGTGTCGGTCAAGGCGTAGTAGTGCATGCCGTCGTGGTGCATGCCCAGCTGCACCTCCTGGTCGGCGGCGCTGTTGCTGGCGTCGAACTTGAAGGCCGGGGTGTTGCCGGCGATGCCCACCGGCTCGCCCCAGGGGGCGAGCGCGTGGGCGATGTAGCCCTCGGGCACGGTGACGGTGTCGGCGGTGGTGACCGACACACTCTTGAAGCCGAGCAGCGTGCCGGCCAGGGGCGCAGCGGTCGTGCAGCCGGCGAGGCCCAGGGGGGCGAGCAGGCCGGTCACGGCGGCGCCTGCGCCACCTTTGAGCAGCGTGCGGCGGGCTGGGTCGCTCACCTCGTGGATGCTTGCGTTGGAGGAACGGTTGCTGTCCTCCATGGTGGAGAAGTCCTTGGCCATGGCACGCGGGAGAGGGTGGTGAAGCGCCCATTGGAGCGCCGCTTCATGACAAGCACCACCCCGGGATGGCCCCGGGGCACATGCTGAGAGGGGCTCAGGCGTCCTTGGCCGGGAGAGGCAGCTTCAGCCGCTCGCGGATGGACTGGCGCGAGGCCCGCAGGATGGCGGTGGAGTGCTCGGGGTCGGCGATCGAGCGGGCCAGCACGACGGCGCCCACCATCTCGGACAGCAGCGAGACCGCGGCAATGCCCGGCTCGGGGCGGCCCATGCCCTCCAGCTGGCCGGCGATCAGCGTCGTCAGCCGCGCGGCGCCCTGCTCGAAGGCAACCCGCGCCTCGGGCGCCAGCCGCGGCAGATCGGCGGCCATGGTGGCGATGGGGCAGCTCTCCTCGCGGTGGTCACGGTGGTAGCGCGAGAGGTAGAAGGCCACGTAGGCGGCGAGGCCCTCGCCGGGCGGCTTGCCGGCCGACAGTTCCTCGAAGTAGGCGCAGGCGGTGTCGAACATCTCGCCGATGGCGGCCACCAGCAGGGCGTCCTTGCTCGAAAAGTGGGCGTAGAAGCCCCCATGGGTGAGCCCGGCGCGCCCCATGATGGCTGCCACCCCGATGCGGTCGGGGCCTTCGGCGCGGATGGCGGCGGCGGCCTCCTTCACCACGCGTGCGCGCGTGCGTTGTTTGTGTTCGGCGTCGTAGCGCATGAGGGGATCAGTCAGATGACGGGCGTCATCTTATCTCGGCGCGCCGGCGGCTTGCCGGCCCACCGTTCCTGGCACGCGATATGCGTAGGCATGACTTGTCATAACGAGTTGGCCTGAACATGACCAAACCTGGTGCCCTCACTGGTGTTTTTCCGACACCCCGCCTTGTTTCAGGGCCCGCCGCTGCACAAAAGACAGCCGCGCTGCTGCAAACCCAGTCGCCGGTGCCGCTGTACACGCAGATCAAGGAGATCCTGCGTGCCCGCATCCTCGACGGCAGCTACCAGCCGCACCAGCAGATGCCCTCGGAGAGCGAGATGATGGCCACCTTCGAGGTGAGCCGCATCACGGTGCGCCAGGCGCTCAACGACCTGCAGAACGAAGGCCTGATCTTCCGTATCCACGGCAAGGGCACCTTCGTCTCCAAGCCCAAGGCGTTCCAGGACCTGGGCCGGTTGCAGGGCTTCGGCGAAGCGATGCGGCAGATGGGCTACGAGACCTTTGCGCGCGTGCTGTCGGTGAAGACGGTCACGCCCTCGGCGCAGGTGGCCGAGAAGCTGCAGCTTCCCAAGCGCGCCAAGGTCACCGAGCTGCAGCGGGTGCGCTTCCTCAACCGCGAGCCGATCTCGCTCGACGTGACCTACGTGCCCACCGCCATCGGCCAGCGCCTGGCGAAAGAGGACCTGGCGGCACGCGACGTGTTCGTGATCCTCGAGAACGACTACGGCCTCGCGCTCGGCCATGCCGAGCTGCAGATCGGTTCGACCCTGGCCGACGAGTCGCTGGCCGCGCAGCTGAAGGTGGAAGAAGGCTCGCCCGTGCTCTTCATCGAGCGCACGACCCACACCGCCGATGGCGCGCCCATCGACTACGAACACCTCTATTACCGCGGCGACGCCTTCCAGTACAAGGTGCGTGTCGATCGCGTGCCGCTCGCGGAGCGTGCGTCATGACGCCGCTTCCGCATGTCGATAGACGCAGCGCTTCGTTCACGGCGCTGACCCTGATCTCCACACTCCCGGAGCACGCATGAACACGATCGAACACGAATACGACATCGTCATCGTCGGTGGCGGCACCGGCGGCCCGATGGCCGCGGTGAAGGCCAAGGAGAAGAACCCGAAGCTGCGGGTGCTGCTGCTCGACAAGGCCAACGTGAAGCGCAGCGGCGCCATCAGCATGGGGATGGACGGGCTCAACAACGCCGTCATTCCCGGCCACGCCACGCCCGAGCAGTACACGAAAGAGATCACCGTCGCCAATGACGGCATCGTCGACCAGAAGGGTGTCTACGCCTATGCCGCCAACAGCTTCTCGATGATCGAAGAGCTCGACAAGTGGGGCGTGAAGTTCGAGAAGGACGAGACCGGCGACTACGCGGTGCGCAAGGTGCACCACCTCGGCAGCTACGTGCTGCCGATGCCCGAGGGGCACCATATGAAGCGCGTGCTGTACCGCCAGCTCAAGCGGGCACGGGTGGAGATCACCAACCGCGTGGTCGCCACGCGCCTGCTCACCGGCCCGAGCGGCGAGATCGCCGGCGTGATGGGCTTCGACTGCCGCACCGCCGATTTCCACGTGATCAAGGCCAAGGCGGTGGTGATCTGCACCGGCGCCGCGGGCCGGCTCGGCCTGCCGGCGAGCGGCTACCTCTTCGGCACCTACGAGAACCCGACCAACTGCGGCGAGGGCCACGTGATGGCCTACCACGCGGGCGCGGAGCTGACCAACCTCGAGTGCTTCCAGATCAACCCGCTGATCAAGGACTACAACGGCCCGGCGTGTGCCTACGTCACCGGCCCCTTCGGCGGCTACACGTCGAACAACGCCGGCCAGCGCTTCATCGAGTGCGACTACTGGAGCGGCCAGATGATGATGGAGTTCTTCAACGAACTCGAAGGCGGCAAGGGCCCGGTGTTCCTGAAGCTCGACCACCTGGCCGAAGAGACGATCAGCGAGATCGAGCACATCCTGCACACCAACGAGCGGCCGAGCCGCGGGCGCTTCCATGCCGGGCGCGGCACTGACTACCGCAAGCAGATGATCGAGATGCACATCTCGGAGATCGGCTTCTGCAGTGGCCACAGCGCCTCGGGCATCTGGACGAACGAAAAAGGCGAGTGCTCGATCCCAGGCCTCTACGCCGCCGGTGACTGCGCGAGCATCCCGCACAACTACATGCTCGGCGCCTTCGTCTACGGCAAGTTCTGCGGCGAGAACGCGGCCGACTACGTGAGCGGCATCTCGCAGCCGAGCTTCACGCAGGAGAAGGTCGAGGCCGAGAAGGCGCGTGTGTACGCACCGCTCGGCAAGACCGAGGGCTTGACGCCCTTCCAGGTGGAATACAAGACGCGCCGCATCGTCAACGACTACCTGCAGCCGCCCAAGGTCACCCGCAAGATGGAGATCGGCCTGCAGCGCTTCGACGAGATCCGCGAGGACCTGCAGCACATGAGCGCCACCGACCCGCACGAGCTGATGCGCGCGATGGAGGCCCACACCATCCGCGACTGCGCCGAGCTGGCCGCACGCGCTTCGCTCTTCCGCACCGAGAGCCGCTGGGGCCTCTACCACCTCTGCGTCGACCATCCCGAGAAGGACGACGCCAACTGGTTCTGCCACACCAACGTGACGAGCGACGAACACGGCAACGCCGTCTTCCGCAAGCGTGAGGTCGAGCCCTACGTGGTGGAGCTGAACGAGGAAGAGAAGTCCGCGTACCAGCGCCTGCGTGTCGCCACCCCCGCCGCCGCCTGACCCCGACGAAGGAGAACCCCATGACCATCGCGATCACCCGAACCCAAGCCCCGGTCGTCATCGACGAAGACAAGTGCATCGCCGACAAGGGCTGCACCGTCTGCGTCGACGTGTGCCCGCTCGACGTGCTGGCCATCGACCTGACGAAGAACAAGGCCTACATGAAGTTCGACGAGTGCTGGTACTGCATGCCGTGCGAGAAGGACTGCCCGACCGGCGCCGTGCACGTCGACATCCCTTACCTGGTGCGCTGACCATGGTCGCCGTTGCCTCCATCCACGACCGGCTGCGCAACCCCGACGCGGGTGTGCGCCGCATCGCGGTCATCGACCTGCCGTACAGCGATGAAGAAGACGACGTGGCGCCGCTGCTCGTCGAAGCGCTCGCCGATGCCGACGCGAGCGTGCGCCTCGAAGCGGCCAAGGCACTCGAAGGCTTCGAGGAGCCCGAGGTGCTCGACGCGCTCGTGCCCCTGCTGAAGGATCCCGACGCCGCGGTGCGCGACGCGGTGGCCTACACGCTCGCCGAGCTGAAGGAGGCCGCGTCGGCCACGCCCATCCTGCCGTACCTGCTGGATGCCGATGCGAGCGTGCGGGCGGCAGCGCTGCACGCGGTGCGCGCCCTGCGCGTCGACGCCGCCTTCGAGCCCGCGCTGCAATCGCTGGCCCACCCGGATGCCAGCGTGCGCCGCGCCGCGGTCGGTGTGCTGGGCTACCTCAAGAAGCCGCAGGCGCTGGGCGCGCTGACCGAGATCGCCGCGCACGATGCCGACCCCGAGGTGCGCCGCATCGCCGTGGGCGCCCTCAGCTACGCCGGTGACAACGCCGACGTGAGCGTGCTGCCGGCGCTCGGCCGCGCCCTGGCCGACCCGGTGTGGCAGGTGCGCGAAGAGGCCGCCACCACCTACGCCAAGACCAACTCGCTGCTCGGCGTGCCCAACCTGGTGCGGGCGATGGACGACGAGTACTGGCAGGTGCGCGTCAAAGCGGCGCGCAGCCTCGGCAAGCTCAAGGCGCGTGATGGTGTGCTGGCGCTGATCGAAGCGCTGCTGCACCCGGTGAGCAACCTGCGCAAGGAGGCCGTGATCGCCCTCGGCGAGATCGGCGACCCGCGCGCCATCACGCCGCTGGAGCGCTCGATGCAGGACCCGGACCCCGACGTGCGCAAGCTGTCGAAGCTCGCGCTGACCTCCATGCAGATGCCCAAACCCGCGGGCAAAGGAGTGTGAGATGGCTTTCGTCGTCACCGAAGCGTGCATTCGCTGCAAGTACACCGACTGCGTCGCGGCCTGCCCCGTGGAGTGCTTCCACGAAGGCCCCGACTTTCTCGTCATCGACCCCGCCGCCTGCATCGACTGCGGCGTGTGCGTGCCCGAATGCCCGGTCGAGGCGATCTTCGACGAGAAGGACTTGCCGCCCGAGCACCGCGAATACGCCGAGCTGAACAGACGCCTGGCCGCGCAGTGGCCGCTCATCACCGCGGCGCAAGACCCGCTGCCCGATGCGGAGCATTGGGCCAACCAGAAAAAACAAGCGAGGCCTGCTGACCGAAAGCGTCGAGCAGGTTTGAAGGAGACAGAGGTGGGGCTGCGCGCAGGCACCGATCTTGCGCAACGGCTCCGTGATCGTGACCCGACCGCACCAGGAGATTGAGATGACGTTTTCAAGACTCTCGCTTGTGTCCGCCACGTTGGCGGCCTGTCTGCTCTGCACCCCGCTGGCTGCCCAGGCGGCCAAGGAAGTCGTGACCCTCGGCATTGGCACGCAGAACACCACCACCAACACCGTCACCGGTGGCGTGGTGCTCAAGGAGCTGAAGCTGCTGGAAAAGCACCTGCCCAAGACGGGCAAGTACGCCAATGTCGAGTGGAAGCTCGACTGGCAGAACTTCACCTCCGGGCCTCCGATCACCAACGGCATGATCGCCGGCAAGCTGCAGATCGGCATGATGGGCGACTACCCGCTGCTGGTGAATGGCGCCACCGGCCAGCAGAACAAGGGCGGCGAGACGCAGCTCATCGCCGTCATCGCCTACAACGCCTTCGGCTCGGGCAATGGCGTGGTGGTGCACAAGGACAGCCCGTACTACGAGCTGGCCGACCTCAAGGGCAAGACGGTCTCGGTGCCCTTCGGCTCGGCGGCGCACGGGATGATGTTGCAGGCCATGCAGGAGCGCGGCTGGCCCAACGACTTCTGGAACCTGGTGAGCCAGAGTCCCGAGGTCGGCACCACCAACCTGCAGGAAAAGAAGATCGACGGCCACGGCGACTTCGTGCCGTTTGCCGACCTGCTGCCGCACCGCGGCTTCGCCCGCAAGATCTTCGACGGCGCGCAGACCAAGATCCCCACCTTCCACGGCGTGGTGGTGCGCAAGGAGTTCGCCGACAAGTACCCCGAGGCGGTGGTGGCCTACATCAAGGCGCTGATGGAAGCCAACGACTGGGTGCGCAAGGACCCGAAGGCCGCGGCCGCGAAGGTCGAGGAGTGGACCAAGATCGAGAAGGAGGTGGTCTACCTCTTCCTCGGCCCGGGCGGCATCCACACGCTGGACCCGAGCATCAAGCCGCGCTGGGTCGAGACGATCAAGATCGCCCACGGCGTGCTGTCCAAGCTCGGCCGGGTGAAAGAGTTCGACGTCAACGCCTGGGTCAACGAGAGCTATGTGCGTGAAGCCTTCAAGCAGCGCGGCCAGGACTACGAGGCGCAGAAGCAGACGCTGGCCAACTACGACATCAGCGGCCGCGATCCGGTGTGCAAGGTGCCGGTCACCCGGCCCAAGGAAGCCGGCGAGATCTGGCTGTCCACCGGCGAGATCGTGCCGATGAGCTCGCCCGCCTGCCTGCTGGCCGGCATCAAGCAGTACGAGGCGGCGGGCAAGAAGGTCAACGTCGCCTACCTCTACGACAAGGCGCTGGGCATCAAGGTGGTCGCCGACAAGGCCTTCTATGCGCTCGACGCGAGCAACCCGAAGGCGCCGGTGGCCGTGCCCTTCCTGCTGAAGAAGGACGCCGAGGCCCACGCCGCCAAAACCAACGGCAAGCTCGCCACCTACGCCGAGGCGTTGGGCCAGGCCCCCACCACCGTCGCCGCTGCGACCCTGAAGTGAACAGCACCATGCGCGCCCTGCAACGCATCGAGCCGTACTCGCCCCCGCCCGAGCCGGTCACGGCCAAGACCGCCGCGCCGGCCCACGTGGGGCAGGGCGTGACCCCCTTGCCGCTGCCGGCGGCCACGCCTGCGGGGCCCAACCGCTGGCGCCGTTTCTGGGACGGCCGGGGCGCGATGCTGCTGATGGCAGCCCTGTCGATCGCCGGGGTGCTGCTCTTCTGGCAGCTCGCCACCCACTACAAGCTCGACGCCTATGTGCGCTTCAACAACATCCCCACGCCCGCGGCGGTGCTGGAGAAAGTGGTCGAGGTCAACCAGAGCCCCAAGTTCGTCACCAACATCGGCATCAGCGTGCGCCGCATCCTGCTCGGCTTCGCGGTCGCCACCGTGCTGGGCGTGGGCCTTGGGGTGCTGATCGGGCGCTACCGCGTGGTGCGGGGCCTGGTGATGCCGGCGATGGAGATCTTCCGGCCCATTCCGGCGATCGCGTGGGTGCCGATGTCCATCATGCTGTGGCCCGACAACGAGGTGAGCATCGTCTTCATCACCTTCCTCGGGGCCTTCTTCCCCATCCTGCTTAACACGGTGCATGGCGTGGAAAGCCTCGACCCGGTGCTGCTGCGTGCGGCGCGCACGCTCGGCGCTGGCGAGGCGAGCCTGCTGCGGCATGTGGTGATCCCGGGCGCGCTGCCGCACATCTTCACCGGGCTCGCGGTCGGCATGGGCGTGGCATGGGTCTCGTTGATCGCCGCCGAGATGATCTCGGGGCAGTTCGGCATCGGCTACTTCACCTGGGAGGCGTATTCGCTGATCAGCTACGCCGAGATCGCCCTCGGGATGATCACGATCGGCGTGCTGGGCTTGTTGTGCAGTGGCGGCATCCGCCTGCTCGCAAAGCTTGCGATGCCGTGGCAGGCGCATTCGGGGGGGCACGTTGATGGAAAAGACCGTGGCATCTCATGGTCGTGTGGACGTGCGCGACCTCAACATCCGCTTCAGCGTCAAGGGCCAGGAGGTCGAGGCGGTGCGTTCGGCGAGCGTGCATGTACGGCCGGGCGAATTCGTCTCGCTGATCGGGCCCTCGGGCTGCGGCAAGTCGACCCTGCTCAACGCGGTGGCCGGCTTCCTCAAGCCCAACGGCGGGCAGGTGCTGCTCGACGGCCAGGCCATCAGTGGCCCGGGCTCCGACCGCGGCGTGGTGTTCCAGCAGTACTCGCTCTTCCCCTGGATGACGGTGCGAAAGAACGTCGAGTTCGGGCTCAAGATGATGGGCGTGTCGGCCACCGAGCGTGAGTCGCAGGCGCGCACGCTGCTCGGCCTGGCCGGCCTGCTTTCGTTCGAGAACCACTACCCCGACCAGCTCTCCGGCGGCATGAAGCAACGAGTGGGCATCGTGCGGGCCCTGGCCACGAGCCCGCAGGTGCTGCTGATGGACGAACCATTCGGCGCACTCGACTCGCAGACGCGGGTGGTGATGCAGGAGATCCTGACCAACATGTGGCAGCGCCTGCGCATCTCGGTGCTCTTCATCACGCACGACATCGACGAGGCGGTGTTTCTCTCCGACCGCATCTACGTGATGACGGCGCGGCCCGGGCGCATCAAGGCCGAGCTGACCGTGCCGCTGCCCCGGCCGCGAACCCCCGAGATGACCGCCTCGCCCGAGTTCGCGGCGATGGTGCGGCAGATCAAGGGCCTGATCCGCGATGAAAGCCTGGCCGCCATGGGGGGTGAATTGAGCGAGGGCGGGCTGGCCGGCCTGGCCACCGAGATCGGTCCCCAGGGCGTGGCGCAGGTGGTGTGATGGACCGTGCGTTCGAGAGGGAGACGATGACCCAGGAGTGGGTGCCCACCGAGGTGGTGCTGCATGCCGCCAGCGGGCGGCTGGAGTTGGCCTATGTCAATGGCCGGCGTGCCGAATTCACGGCCCCGAGCCTGAGGGAAGCCTGCAAGTGCGCGACCTGCGAGAATCGCCGTCTCGCCGGCCAACCGCCGGTGGCCCCCGTCGGCACGGCCTTCACCCACGTCAACCCCATCGGTGAGCTGGGCCTGCAGTTCGTCTTCAGCGACGGGCACGACCGGGGCATCTTTCCCTGGCCTTACCTGCACCAACTCTCTTTGGAACTTCCCGCATGAGCAACCTCTTCGACGCCAAGGTGTTGAGCGTTCGCCACTGGACCGATCGGCAGTTTTCGTTCACCTGCACCCGCGACCCGGGATTCCGGTTCCAGAGCGGCCAGTTCACGATGATCGGCCTGGAGGTCGACGGCAAACCCCTGCTGCGCGCCTACAGCGTGGTGAGCCCGCATTGGGAAGAGACGCTCGAGTTCCTGAGCATCAAGGTGCCCGACGGCCCGCTCACCTCGCGCCTGCAGCACATCCAGGTCGGCGACACGATCAAGATCGGACGCAAGGCCTCGGGCACGCTGCTCACGCAGAACCTGCTGCCCGGCAAGAACCTGTACCTGCTGTCCACCGGCACCGGCCTCGCGCCTTTCATGGCGATGATCCGCGACCCCGAGGTGTACGAGCTGTACGAGAAGGTGATCCTCGTGCACGGCTGCCGCCAGGTCGGCGAGCTGGCGTACGACGAGGTCATCACCAAGGAGCTGCCGGCCAACGAGTACTTCGGCGACCAGGTGAAGGAAAAGCTCATCTACTACCCGACCGTCACGCGCGAGGCCTTCCGCAACCAGGGCCGCATCCCGGTGCTGATGGAAACCGGCAAGCTGTTCCGCGACATCGGCCTGCCGCCGATGAGCAAGGAGCACGACCGGTTCATGCTGTGCGGCAGCCCCGAGATGCTGCGTGACACGCGCGCCCTGTTCGACAAGGCGGGCATGACCGAGGGCAACATGAGCACCCCCGGCCATTTCGTCATCGAACGAGCCTTCGTCGAGAAGTAAGCACGATGTCCACTGCGCGGGCGGCCTTCCTCGAAGCCCCCGCGCAGACCCTGCGGCGGGTGTGGCCGGGCTTGGCCACGTGCGTGCTGATCGCACTGGCCGCCTCGTTCGTGGCGACCCTGCACCAGGGCCCGCCGATGCTCTACGCGCTGCTGTTCGGCACCGCGTTCCACTACCAAAGCCTCGAGGACCGCACCGCTCCGGGTGTCGACTTCAGCAGCCGTGCGCTGCTGCGCCTGGGTGTGGGCCTGCTGGGCGCACGCATCACGCTGGAGCACATCACCGGGTTGGGGTGGGTCACGGCCGGCGTGGTGCTGCTGGCGGTGGCCAGCACCCTCGCCTGCGGTTGGGTGCTGGCGCGCCTCATGCGCCTGCCGTGGACGCTTGGCCTCCTGGCCGGGGGCGCCACTGCGATCTGCGGTGCCTCGGCGGCGCTCGCCATCGCGGCCGTGCTGCCGCGCCGTGAGGGGCACGAGCCACCCGAGCGGCAGGCGCTGATCGTGGTGGTGATGGCCACGCTGCTGTCGACGGTCGCGATGGTGCTGTACCCGGTGATCGCGCGCCGCGCGGAGCTGCCGCCGGCGCTCGCCGGCCTCTTCATCGGTGGCAGCATCCACGACGTGGCGCAGGTGGTGGTCGCGGGGTATGCGATCTCGCCGGCGGCGGGCGATGCGGCCTCGGTGGTGAAGCTGCTGCGGGTGAGCTTGCTGGCGGTGGTGGTGCTGGGGGTCTCGCTCGCGTGCCGTGATCGCTCGGGCGCCGCGTCTGCCGGGCCGGCGCGGCCGCGGCTGTCGAGAGTGGCGGGTCTGGTGCCCGGCTTCCTGTGGCTTTTCGCGGCGCTCGCCGCGCTCAATTCGCTGGGGCTGCTGGCGCCGGTGCAGGAGGCGCTCAATGGTGCGTCGCGGGTCTGCCTGATGCTCGGCGTGGCCGGGCTGGGGATGAAGACCTCGTTTCCGCACCTGGCGAGCGCCGGCTGGCGGCCGGTGCTGCTGATGGTGTTGACGGGCGCCTGGCTGGCGTCTGTGCTGCTCGGGGCGGCCTGGGGCCTGCGCTGATCAACCGAAGAAGTGCTTGAACAGCTCGGGCTCGTGCACTTCGCGCGTCACCAGGCCACGGATGGCCTCGCGAAACGGGGCCGGCGAGGGCATCGTCGCCAGGTCGGCCGGCATGGTCACGCCCCAGGCGGAGTTGAATTCCTGGGCCGGATTGCGGCGGGCGGTGCTGTCTGCGGTGGTGTGGGGGTTCATGGTGCGTCCCTGAAGCTGTGTCTGGATGTGAAGGCTATCGGCTCACGCCGGGTCGGCATGAACCGAAAAGCAAGCCGTCCGGGCGCCAGTTCGCCATCCGCTCGTGATTCGTGTGACTTTGTTGGCCGGCGCGCGGGATCGCGCGGCTTGACACCCGCGGCGGCCTTCAGGTCGTGACCGAAGTGCCGTCGAGCCAGTGCAGCACGCAGGCGTAGAGACGGCTCGGGGCCACCGGCTTGGAGATGTGGTCGTTCATGCCGGCGGCCAGGCAGACCTCCCGGTCTTCGGCGTAGGCGTTGGCGGTCATCGCAAGGATGGGCAGCAGCTGCCGGTCGGGCAGCTGACGGATGGCGCGCGACGCGTCGAGGCCGTCCATCACCGGCATCTGCACGTCCATCAGCACCAGCGCGTAGTCGTGCGCCTGCACCCGCTCCACCGCTTCGGCGCCGTTGCCCACGACGTCGACGGTGAGCTTCAGGCGGGTGAGTAGCGCGAGCGTGACCTCCTGGTTCACCGGCTCGTCGTCGACCAGCAGCACCCGCGCGCCAGCGTGTCGGGTGGCGATCTCTTCTTCGGGGCGCGGATGGGCGCCGTCGGCATGCTCGGGCAGGGCCGCCGCCACGCGCAGGCGCGCCGTCATCCAGAAGGTGCTTCCCACGCCGGGCGAGCTGCGCACCCCCACGTTGCCGCCCATCAGCGAGGCCAGGCGCTTGGCGATCACGAGGCCGAGGCCGGTGCCGCCGTACCTGCGCGAGGTGGAGTCGTCGGCCTGCGAGAACGACTGAAAGAGCCGCGCCTGCTGTTCGGGCGTGATGCCGATGCCGTGGTCCTGCACCTCGATGTGCAGCATGACCACGTTCTCCGCCGACTGCGCCACGCGCGCACGCAGCAGGATGCGGCCGTGCTCGCTGAACTTGATGGCGTTGCTGAGGAAGTTGAGCAGGATCTGCTCCAGCCGCAGTGGGTCGCCCAGCAGCCGTTGCGGCATGCCGGGGGCGATCTCGGTGGCCAGGCTCAGGCCTTTGGCCAGCGCACGCTCGCGCAGCATGCCCAGGGCGTTGTCGACCACCTCGGCGAGCACGAACTCGCGCTCTTCGAGTTCGAGCCGGTCGGCCTCGATCTTCGACAGGTCGAGGATGTCGTTGATCACGCCCAGCAGGTGATGCGCCGCGGCGCTCACCTTGCTGAGCTGGGTCAGGGCCTGCGGCCGGTCGCGCAGCTCTTCCTGCAGCAGATGGGTGAGCCCGATGATGGCGTTCATCGGCGTGCGGATCTCGTGGCTCATGTTGGCGAGGAAGGCGCTCTTGGCGCGGCTCGCGGCCTCGGCGGCGTTGCGCGCGGCGACCAGGTCGGTGGTGCGCTCGCTGACCAGCTTCTCCAGGTGGTGGCGGTGCGTCTGCAGTTCCTCGCGGGCGGCACGCTCTTCCGTGATGTCGATGAAGGCGCCATGCACCCGCGAGATCACGCCTTCGTGGTTGCGCACCGCGTTGCCGAGCGTGCGCACCCAGATGCGCCGGCCACTCTTGGTGAGGATCTGCATCTCCAGGTCGTAGGCCACACCGCGGCGTGCACAGGCGCTGAAGGCCTGGCGCACCAGCTCGCGGTACTCGGGGGCGTAGAACTCGCCGGCGTCGTCGAGCCGCGGCGAGTAGCCCGGCGGCATCTCGTGGATGATCGCCGCTTCGTCGGACCACACCAGCCGCCGGTCGTTCAAGGTGGCGATCCAGGCACCCATGCGCACCAGACGGCTGGCCATCTTGAGCAGGCTCTCGCTCTCGCGCAGCTTGTCCTGCGATTCGCGCAGGTCGGTGATGTCTTGCACCACGCCGAGGACGCGCGACGGCTTGCCGTCCTTCATCACCACCCGGCCGCGCGAGCGCACCCAGATCGGCCGGTCGTGGGCGGTGACCATCGGGATCTCGACGTCCCACGGCGTGCCGTCGGTGACGGCGGCGGCGACCAGCGGCTCCAGCTGCTCGCGCACGCCGGGGGCGCAGAAGCGCCAGCCTTCGGTCATCGAGAAATGCGAGCCCGGCGGCACGTCGAGCAGCAGGCACATTTCGTTGGACGTGGTGGTCTGGCCTGTCTGGATGTCGAGTTCCCAGCCGGCCACGCGCGCCAGCTCGCCGGTGGCGGACAGCTGTTCCTCGCGTGAGCGCAGCGCCTGCTGCACGCGGTAGGCCTCGGTCACGTCGCTGAACACCAGCACCACGCCCGTCACGCGGCCCTGCGCATCGCGGATGGGCGCCGCGCTGTCGGCGATCTGGTACTCGTGGCCGGAGCGCGACACCAGTGCGGTGTGGTTGGCCAGGCCCACCACCTCGCCGCTGGCGAGCACCTGCTGCACCGGGTCTTGCGCCGGCGTGCGGGAGTCGGCGTTGACGATGCGAAACACGTCGAGCAGCGGCCTGCCCAGCGCTTCGGCGACCGGCCAGCCGGTCAGGCGCTCGGCGGTGGCGTTCATGCGGGTGATGCAGCCCCGGGTGTCGGTGACGATCACCGCGTCGCCGATCGAGTGCAGCGTGGTGGCGAGGTTTTCCTCGCTGTCGCGCAGCGCCCGCTCGGCTTCGGCGCGGGCGCGCAGCATGCTCGCGAAGTCGTCGGCGAGCGCACCGACTTCGCGTGGGGCGCCGGTCAGGTTGAGCTGCGCCAGTGCGTCGGGGTCGGGCGAGACGCTGGCGCGGCGGGCGGCCGCGGCCATTGCCTCCACCGGCCCGCTGGTGCGGCGGGCGATCAGGAAGGCGAGCCCCGCGGCCAGGCTGACCGCCAGCAGGGCGAGCGCGGCGCTCACGAGCGTGCGTTCGCGCACCGGCCCGTACACCGCGTCGACCGGGATGCCCACCGCCGCATGCCAGGTCGTGCCACGCACCGGCACCACGCCGAAGATGCGGTTCACGCCTTCGAAGTCGGGTGACTCGCCGGTGCGGGCCTGGCCGGGCTCCAGCTCGCGGAACCAGCGCAGGTGTGCGAGGCTGCGGCCGATCCACTCCTCGGGCTTCAGGCTGCTGCCGATCACCGCGCCCTTGCCGTCGACGATGCGGGCGAGCGCCCGCGAAGGCAGCTCACCCGGCCCGGGGGCCAGGCGCAGCGTCGTCAGGTCGAGCGACATGGCGATCACGCCGGGGCTTTCCTGGCGGCCGTCGACCTCTTGCATGGGCAGCGGGTAGGAGACCAGCAGGATCCAGCGGTTGGTGAAGACGCCGCGGCTGAGCGGGCCGACGGTGAAGCGGTTGGTCTGCAGCGTCTCCTCCAGCGCCAGGCCGCCGCTCACGCGCATCGGCGTGCCGGGCGGCGGCTCGATCGCGCTGCAGACGCGGTCGCCGTTGCGCTTGACCGAGATGAGGTTGGTGTAGGTCGGGAACAGGCCGCGAAAGCTCTTGAAGAGCGGGTCGCACTGTTGCGGGTCGAGCGAAGAGACACCGGGGCGCTTGGCCAGCAGCGCGAGCAGTCGCTCGGCGTTGGAGATGATGTTCTCGGTCTCGAGTGCCGCGCCGCGGGCCGCGCGCAGGGCCTCGACGGCGGCGCGCTCGGCGTCTTGCTGGGCCTGCGTGATGCCGTTGTAGGCAATCAGCGCCAACAGCGGCAAGGCCGTCGCCAACACCAGCAGGCTCAGGCGTGCGCGGATGGGCAAAGCGTGGCGCATCAGGGCATTTCAGCACGTGCAAAGGGCGCGAGGGCCCGGGCGTGACCACATTGTGGACATGCATTTGCTCGGGTAGCCTGCGGGCTGCAACTACCGAGGGTATTTCCCTCAAGGCGATGGCATCGGCGCAACTGCGGGGCGTCCTGGGTCGGCTGGCCGACGGGATGAAGCGGCTCTTCGAGCGGGTCGGCGAGGTGCCTCCGGCATCGGCCCTGCCCGACACCGAGCTGCTGGAGGGCATTGGCTGGGCCGAGTTCGAGCGCCAGGTGGCGGAGGGTTTTCGCCACCGCGGCTATGCGGTCAGCGAGACCGGCGGCGGGGGCGGCCGCCCGGTCGACATGGTGCTCACCCGCGGCCACGACCGGTTTCTCGTCGATTGCAAACCCTGGCGCACGCTGGCGGTCGGCCCGGCACCGGTGCGCGAGCTGCTGGCGCTGCTGCATTCGCAGGGCGCGGCCGGCGGCTTTGTCGTCAGTTCGGGGACCTTCACCGACGAAGCACGCCAGCTCGCTGACGGCCACAAGGTGCAGCTGATCGACGGCAAGGTGCTGCGCGAGCTGCTCAACACCCGCGACGAGAAGACGCAACCGCTGGTCGCACGACCCGGCGCGCCGTTTCTCGACACCACGCTGCCGCCCTCGGCCTGGCGGCCGAAGGCGCAGCCCTGCCCGCTGTGCGGCGGGGCGATGGAAGAGGCGGAGCGCAGCGGGCGGCGCTTGTTCGCCTGCGTGCACCGGCCGCTGTGCGACGGCGTGCGCGAGCTCTGAGAGGGAAGGCCGAGGGGCTTGGGCTCAGCCGTGGTGCGGCGTACGACGTGCGCTGAAACGCGAACGCCACAGCGCGAAGCACTCGACCAGGCCCCACAGCATCGCGCAGCCGAGCGCAGGGGCGGACACCAGCAGGAAGGGCTTGTGGCGGGTCATGGTGGCGCACCGTAGCGGGCGCCTGTGACAGCGCCGTGTCAGACCAGGCCCTGCCGACCGGATCAACTGTCATATCGCACGGGTAGGCTGGGCACTTGCCCCCACCCTGCCGCCATCGCCTTTCGTGAACCCCGTCCTGCTGCCCGCCCTGGCCGAACTGCAAGGCCTCGTGGAGGCAGGGGGCGCGCACCTGCAGCAGCGGGTGGTGTGCGAGGTGAGGTGCGGTGAGACGCGCCTGCCGGTGCAGGTGATCACCCTCGGCAACCCGGGGCCCGACGTGCCGGCGATCGGCATCTTCGGTGGCGTGCACGGGCTGGAGCGCATCGGCGCCGAGGTGGCGCTCGCCTTCCTGCGCAGCCTGGTGATGCGTCTGCCCTGGGACGGCGTGCTGCACCGCCAGCTCGAGTCGCTGCGCATGGTGTTCATGCCGCTCGTCAACCCGGCCGGCATGGCGCTCGGCACGCGGGCCAACGCCCGCGGCGTCGATCTGATGCGCAACGCGCCGGTCGAGGCGGTCGGGCGGGTGCCGTTTCTCATCGGCGGCCAGCGCCGCAGTGCATCGCTCCCCTGGTACCGCGGCGAGGCCGGTGCGGCCATGGAAGCCGAAAGCGAGGCGCTGTGTCGCGTGGTCGAAGACGAGCTGCTCGGCCGGCCTTTCAGCCTGGCGGTCGATTGCCATTCGGGTTTCGGGCTGCGCGACCGCATCTGGTTCCCGCATGCCCACACGCCGGCGCCCATCGAGCACCTGCCGGAGCTGCTGGCCCTGCAGCACATCCTCGACCAGGCGCTCACCCACCACCGCTACGTGCTGGAGCCGCAAAGCCGCCAGTACCTCGCGCACGGCGACCTGTGGGACCACCTCTACCTGCGCTCGCTTCAGCGGCCGGGCCATGTGTTCCTGCCACTGACGCTGGAGATGGGTTCGTGGTTGTGGGTGAAGAAGAACCCGCGGCAGCTCTTCTCGCGCCACGGGCTCTTCAACCCGCTGATCGAGCACCGGCAGCAGCGCGTGCTGCGCACGCATGTGAACTGGCTCGACTTCATGGCGCGCGCGGTGACGAGCTACCGGCGCTGGGTGCCGCTCGACGACGCGGAGCGCGAGCGGCTGAGGGCCGACGCCCAAGGCCTGTGGTACGGGCCTTGAGCGCCGGCGGCGATCAGGCGCCGACCGTCTCGCCGAACAGCGCCTCGATCTGCGCTGCGGCCGATGCCAGCGCCTTCTGCTCGGCCTCGGGGCCCATCGCCAGGCCTTCGGCGTAGACGAACTCGACGTCGGTCATGCCGAGGAAGCCCAGCACCGCCTTCAGGTACGGCACCTGGCTGTCGGCCGGTGTGTCGCGGTAGATGCCGCCGCGGGCGAGTGCCACGTAGACCTTCTTGCCGGTGAGCAGGCCGACGGCGCCCTTGTCGGTGTACTTGAAGGTGACGCCGGCACGGGCGATGGCGTCGATCCAGTTCTTGAGCGCGGCCGGCACGCCGAAGTTGTACATCGGCACGCCCAGCACCAGCACGTCGGCGGCCTGCACTTCGGCGATCAGCGCGTCGTCCTGCGCCACGCGGGCCGCCTGGGCGGGAGTGCGCTGGGCGGCGGGGGTGAACAGGGCGCCGAGCGTGGCCTCGTCGAGCGCGGGCAGGGGCTGCTTGCCGAGGTCGCGCACGGTCACCTGGGCGCCGGCCAGCCGGGCCACGATGTCACCGGCCAAGCGGGTCGAGTGCGAGCCGGTGGTGCGGGCGCTGGAGTTGATCTGCAGGACGTTCATGGTGGCTCCTTTGGGAAAACGTTTGTCGGTGAAGCCAATGTAGTTATCCCGAAAACAAACCAGAAGACGTCAATCTGGATAACATTGTTCCGCCAAAGCAACGATGAGGACGCCATGAACACGATCGAGCCCAACGACCTGCTGCTCTTTGCGCGCGTGGTGGAAGAGGGCAGCTTCAGCCGGGCGGGCGAGCGCCTGGGCCTGCCGAAGTCGACGGTCTCGCGCCGCGTAGCGGCTTTGGAGACGCAACTGGGTGAGCGCCTGCTTCAGCGCACAACTCGCAAACTCAACCTCACCGATCTCGGCCACAGCCTGCTGGCCCACGCCCGCCAGGTGGCCGACGAGTCCGATGCGGCGGCCGCGCTGGCCCAGCACCGGCAGGTCGAGCCCAGCGGCCGCCTGCGGGTGTCGATGCCGGGCGACATGGCGACCGGGGTGCTGAGCCATGTGATGTCGGCCTTCGTGGCGCGCTACCCGGCGATCTCGCTGGAGGTGGACCTGTCGCCGCGCCGGGTCGACCTGATCGGCGAGAACTTCGACCTCGCCATCCGCATGGGCGAGCTGGCCGACGACGCGACACTGGCCGCCCGCCTGCTGGCCGACCTGTCGCAGGGGCTGTACGCCTCGCCGGCCTACCTGGCGCGGCGCGGCACGCCTTCGGAGCCCGAGGCGCTGATGGAGCACGACACGCTGCAGATCCTGTCGCGCCAGGGCGAGCCCCAGCCCTGGGTGCTGGAGCGCGAGGGCCAGCGCTGGGAGGGCATCGCGCCGGCGCGGGCGCGGGCCAATTCACCGGAGCTTCCTGATCCGCATGGCGCTGGCCGGCGTCGGCATCGCGATGGTGTCGGACCACTTTGCCGAGGTGCACGTGAAAAGCGGCGAGCTGGTCCCGCTGCTGGTCGACTGGTACCCGCCGAGCGTGCAGGCCTGGGCGGTGTTTCCGGGCCGTCGGCTGATGCCGGCGCGCACGCGGGTGTTCCTCGATGCGCTGGCGGCCGAGTTCACCGGGCCGGCCTGCCAGGCGGCGAAGGAGCGGCACGAGGGCTTGCGCACGCTCGCGCGCAGCGGGACGATCCCGGCCTGAGCGCCGGGTGGCCCCTGCGGCCGGCACGGTGGCCGCCGGGTTGCCGGAGCGGTCCCGCACGCGGATCCGCGCCCGTCCTACAGCCCCGCCGCGGGGCCCCGCCTAGGCTGTGCCTCAGCTTTGCTGAAGGAGACCCCCATGCTTCGCGCCCTTGCCCTGTTTGCCGTCGTGGCCCTGATCGGCCTGTTCGCGCTGCTGAACTGGACCGCGTTCACCACCCCCACCACCCTGTCGCTGCTCGTCACCGACGTGCAGGCCCCGCTCGGCCTGATCATGCTGGGGCTGGCGGTGGTGATCACGCTGCTCTTCACGATGTGGGCCATCTCGCTGCAGGCCTCGACGCTGATGGAGGCTCGCCGCCTCAACCGCGAGCTGCAGGCGCAGCGCGAGCTCGCCGACAAGGCCGAGGCCTCGCGCTTCGTCGAGCTGCGCAGCTATGTGGGGGCGGAACTGCAGCGCTCGGTGGCCTCGGCGAACCGGGGCCACGAGGAGCTGCTCTCGCGCCTGACCCACCTGGAAGGCGCCCTGCGTCTGGCGCTGGAGCAAAACGCCAACTCGGTGGCGGCGAGCCTCGGCGAATTCGAGGACCGGCTGGAGCGGGGCGAGCTGCCGCCGCCCGAGATCACGTCTCGTGGCGACGGCATTCCGCCGTTGCGGCGCTGAGCCTCGTCACTTCCCTTCGTCGGCCACCGGCCGGGCCAGCGGCAGCGGGTCCGCGTGATGATCGTGGTGATGGTGACGCTTGGTGTGCTTCGACACCCACTGCTCCACGTCGTCGACGAAGGTGAACACCACCGGGATCACCAGCAGGCTCAGGAAGGTCGAGGTGATCAAGCCGCCGATCACCACGATGGCCATCGGTGAACGGAAGCTCGGGTCCACGCCCAGGCCGATGGCGATGGGCATCATGCCGGCGCCCATCGCGATCGTCGTCATGACGATGGGGCGCGCGCGCTTGTGGCAGGCGTCGAGGATGGCGTCCCAGCGGTTCAGGCCGTGCTCGCGTCGCGCGAGGATCACGTAGTCGATCAGCAGGATCGAGTTCTTCGTCGCGATGCCCATCAGCATGATGAGGCCGATCATCGAGGGCATCGACAGCGCGGTGTTGGTGAGGAAGAGCGCGAGGAAGGCCCCCGGGATCGACAGCACCAGCGCCACCAGGATGGTGGCCGGCTGCACGAAGTCCTTGAACAGCAGCACCAGCACGATGTAGATGCACAGCACGCCGGTGGCCATGGCGAGCAGGAAGCCCGACACCAGCTCGCCCATCGCCTCGGCGTCGCCCACCTCGGTCTGTGTCACGCCGGACGGCAGGTTCTTCAGGCTCGGCAGGTTGAGCGCCTGCTCCTGCACCTGGCCGAGCGGCTGCTGGTTCAGCTCGATCTCGAAGTTGACGTTGCGGCGGCGGTCGAAGCGCGCGATCTCGGCGGGGCCGCTCGAGATCTCGATCGTGGCCACGTTGGACAGCGGCACCGGGCCGCGGGCGCCCGGCACGGGCAGTCGCGAGAGCACTTCGATGTCCTGCCGGCCGGCGTCCGACAGCTTCACCACCACTGGCACCTGGCGCTCGGAGAGGTTCATCTTCGCGAGACCCTGGTCGTAGTCGCCGGCGGTCGCGATGCGCAGCGTGTCGGCGATCGCCGCCGAGGTGACGCCGAGGTCGGCCGCGCGGGCGAAGTCGGGCCGCACCACCAGCTCGGGCCGCACCAGGCTCGCGGTCGAGGTGACCGCGCCGATGCCGGGGATGGTGCGCAGCTCGCGCTCCACCAGCGCCGCATGCTGGGCCAGCACGCGGCCGTCTTCGCCGGCCAGCACCAGCACGTATTTCTCGCTGGAGGCGCCCAGGCCCACCTTGACGCGCGCACCGGGCAGCACTTCGAGCGCGGTGCGCAGCTGGCTTTCGATGTCCTGCTTGCTGATGCCCTTGCGGTCGTTGCGATGGGTCATGTTGATCGTCAGCACCGCCTTGCGCACCTCGGCCGCGCCCTGCGGGGCGAACGGGTCGGCACCGGCGCTGCCGCCGCCGATCGCGGTGTAGACCATCTTGATCTGCGGGTTCTGCTGCACGATCTCGCGTGCCTGTTCGGCCAGCGCGTAGGTGTCCTTGAAGGTGCTGCCAGGCGGCAGCGTCACGGTCACCTGCGTCTGCGAGAGGTCATCCGGCGGGATGAAGCCGGTGGGCAGGAGCGGCACCAGCATGATCGAGCCGACGAGGAACACCGTCGTGCCGACCATCGTCCACAGGCGGTGGCGCAGGCACCACGCGGCCCACTTCATGTAGATCGTCAGCCACCGGGCTTCCTTCTCCTCATGCTTCGGCTTCTTGAGGATGTAGGCCGCCATCATCGGGGTGAGCATGCGCGCGACGACGAGCGAGAAGAACACCGCGATCGCCGCCGTCCAGCCGAACTGCACGAAGAACTTGCCGGGGATGCCGCCCATGAAGGCCGTCGGCAGGAACACCGCGATCAGCGTGAAGGTGGTGGCGATCACCGCCAGGCCGATCTCGTCGGCCGCCTCCATCGCCGCCTGGAAGGGCGTCTTGCCCATGCGCAGGTGGCGGGTGATGTTCTCGATCTCGACGATGGCGTCGTCGACCAGGATGCCGACCACCAGCGACAGGCTGAGCAGCGTGACCACGTTGACGGTGAAGCCCATCGCGTGCATCACCGCGAAGGTCGGGATCGCCGACAGCGGCAGGGCCACCGCCGACACGAAGGTGGCGCGCAGGTCGCGCAAGAAAAGCCACACCACCAGCACCGCGAGCAGCGCGCCCTCGTACAGCAGCTTCATCGAGCCGTCGTAGTTCTCGATCACCGGGTCGACGAAGTTGAAGGCCTCGGTGATGGTGATGTCGGGGTGCTCGGCCTTGAGCTTCTCAAGCGCGGCGCGCACGCCTTCGGTGACATCGATCTCGCTCGCGCCGCGCGAGCGCACGATCTCGAAGCTGACCACCGGCTTGCCGTTGAGCAGCGCCGCCTGGCGCCGCTCGGCCACCGTGTCGCTCACCTTCGCGATGGCGTCCAGGCGCACGTGGCGGCCGTCGGAGAGCGTCACCTCCATCGCGCCCAGCTCCTGCGCCGTCTGCACGGTGGCGAGCGTGCGCACCGACTGTTCGGCGCCGCCCAGGTCGGCGCGGCCGCCCGAGGCTTCCTGCTGGATCTGGCGCAGCTGGCGCGAGACATCGGCCGCGGTGATGTTGAGCGCCAGCATGCGTGCCGGGTCGAGCTCGACGCGCACCTCGCGCGAGACACCGCCCACGCGCGTGACGGCGCCCACGCCGCTGACGGCCAGCATGGTCTTGCTGACCTGGTTGTCGATGAACCACGAGAGCGCCTCGTCGTCCATGCGGGTGCTGGCGACGGTGTAGGTGAGGATCGGCGTGCCGGCGAGGTTGACCTTCTGGATCACCGGGTCGCGCAGGTCGGAGGGCAGGTCGGAGCGCACCCGCGAAACCGCATCGCGCACGTCGTCGAGCGCCTCCTGCGTGGGCTTTTCCAGCCGGAATTCGGCGGTGAGGATCGCGGTGCCGTCCTGCAGCGTGGTGTAGATGTGCTTCAGGCCCTGCACGGTGGCGAGCGAGTTCTCGATCTTGCGCGCGACCTCGGTCTCCATCTGCGCCGGCGAGGCGCCGGGCAGGGAGGCCGTCACCGTGACCATCGGCAGGTCGATGTCGGGGAAGTTCTGGATCTTCATCGCCTTGAACCCGAGCAGGCCTGCCAGGGTCAGCATGATGAAGAGGAGGATGGCCGGCGTCGGGTTGCGGATCGACCAGGACGAGACGTTGATCATGGGTCAGCCTTCGTGTTGCGGCGCTTGCTGGGGCGTCACTTCTTCGCCGCGACGGGCTTGACGGCCGTGCCGGGGGCGGTGGCGGGCGGTGTGGCCTCGACCACCCGCACCACGTCGCCCTCGGCGAGGAAGCCGCCGCCCGAGGCGACCACCTTGGTCTGCGCATCCAGGCCGCTCGTGATCTCGATGCGCTCGCCGACGCGCCGGCCCACGCCGACCTTGGCCTGCGTCACCTTGCTGTCGGGCCCGACCTTGAGCACGTAGTTGAAACCGTCGCGCAGCACCACCGCGCTTTGCGGCAGCGTGAGCGCCTCGCTTTGGCCGATGTCGAACTCGCCGCGCGCGTACATGCCGGCCTTCACCTCGGGCGTGGCGTTGAGGTCGACGTAGACGATGCCGTTGCGCGTCTGCGCATCGACGGTCGGCGCGACCATGCGCACCTTGCCGGTGACGGGCGCCGCGGTGTTGGTCGCCACCACGCTCGCCGCCATGCCCGGCTTCAGACGGGCGAGGTCGGCCGACGGCACCTCGGCACGCCACTCAAGGCGACCCTGGCGGATCAGGCGGAACAGCTCCTGCCCGGCCGGCAGCACCGCGCCGACGGTGGCGCTGCGCGACGAGATGACGCCGCTGTCGGGTGCGACCACCTGGGTCTGCGCCAGGCGCAGCTGCTGCACCTTGAGCGCGGCGCGTGTCGCTTCGAGGCGCGCCTGGGCGGTGCGCTCGGCCGTCAGGTAGTTGTTGATCTGCTGGCCCGAGAGCGCACCGGCCGGGCCCAGCTCGCGGGCGCGCTGCGCATTGGCGGCCGCCTCGCCGAGCATCGCCTCGGCCTCGGCGACGGCGGCCTTCGACTGGGCCACGTCGGCCTGCACCGTGTCGGACGCGAAGACGGCCAGCACCTGGCCCTTCTTCACCACGTCGCCCACGTTGGCACGCACTTCGGCCAGCCGCAGGCCGTTGGCCTCGGTGCCCACGCTCGCCTCCTGCCAGGGGGCGATGTTGCCGTTGGCGCTGATCTTCATCGGCAGCTTGGCGGTCTGCGCCTGGGTCACCGTCACGGTGAGAGCCGCCTTCGCCGGGGCCGCGGTGGCCTTGGGGTCCTTGGCGTCTTTCTTGGGTTCATCGGCGGCGCGCACGCCCAACCCGTAGAGGGCGACGAGCAAGAGGGCCAGGGCGGGCAGCAGGACGGTCTTGGGGCGCAGGGTCATGATGGTGTCGAGGCAAGGCGTCGCCGGCACGGGGCGAGGCGCGATGCTGACACGGCCCTGCTGACAACCGGGTGTCAGCAAGGAGACCAAGCCAATGCCGCGCCTGCGCACATGCAGGCTGTGTGGGTACTGCGTTTCGAACAGGGACGCGCGTCGGTGCGGGTGGCGCGACCGACGCTGCGCGGCGTGAACGCGGGATGGTAAACCCGAGTGCGGGACCCTGCAGCGCGCTCCCGCGCGCCGAGGTCGGGCGTCTTCACATCTTCTTAATGCAGCAATGACAGCTGGCGGGCTGGCTGCGCCGAGCGTTGGCGCAGCACGGCGTGCGGCACGTAGCCACGGCTGTCGAGGTTCCAGCCCTCGGTGGCGGCCTCGTCGGCGACCTGCTGCACGTGCGTCGTGCCGAGCTTGCGGGCACTGGCGCGGGCGACCACGTTTTCGCACTGCTCGGGGCTCAGCAGGCTGGCAAAGGCCGTCCAGCGCTGCAGCGCGAGCGGGTTGCGCCAGGCGTCTTCGATCGCCCAGCGGGCGGAAACGCCCTCGGCACCGCGCGCTTCGAGCACCCGCGGCAGCAAGGCGTGGAAGAAGGTCTGGAAGGCCCGGCGCACGGCCTTGCCGGGCAGCAGGTCTTCGATGCGCGCGATGCGGTGGCTCCAGCCGGGCACCAGCAACTGCTGGCTGATGAAGGCCTGCAGCGCCTGGGCCGGGTTGAAGAGGCGCAGGCGGTTGGGCGGCAGCACCAGCAGCGGCAGCGCGCAGGCCTCGGCGTGCGGCAGCGGCTCGACGAAGCTGCACAGCGTGGCCACCCGCGACCACTGCGCCGCGTTGAGGCCGCCGATGCCGCCAAGCTGGCCTTCCTCGATCAGCCGGGCAAAACGCTGGGCGTCACGGAAGCCGTGCGCCGCCTTGGCGTGGTTGGCCTTGGTGCTGATGACGGCCAGGTTGCCGGCGGCGTAACCGGCGTCGCTGCGCACGCGGTCGATGGACGCATCGCTGCCTTCCAGCGTGGCGCTGCTGAGCGCGACACGGGTGATGGGGCAGTGCGTCACGTCGATCTGCTGCAGGTAGTGCGGTGTCACCTGCACCAGCTCGACACTGCGGCCGCGCAGCCAGGCGTTCAGGCGCAGCTGCAGCCACTTGCGCACATGGCGCGTCGGCTCCAGCGTGCGGCGGCCGAAGGTGGCCTGGCCGGCGAGCCAGCCGTTGCGCAGCGCCGACGGCTCCTGCGCGTAGGGCGCGGGCGGCGTGACGGCGTGATGGGCGTAGTCCCAGCCCAGCTCGAAGCCGATCTGCTCGTGCGTGGTGAGGGTGGTGGTGGCGTGCTGCAGTTCGAAGCTGATCTGCTCGATCCTGGCGGGGGATTTCAGTTCGGTCGTCATGGGTGTTCTCCGTTGCGGTGAAGCCAGTGTGGCGACCGGGTGGCTCATCAAATGAGCCAGTGGAGGCTGTGGTGGGGGTGCATCAGCGGCTATGCTCGCGGCCGGTGGCTCATCTGGTGAGCCTGTGGCTTGAGATACGAGAACACATGGACCGGACCGAACGTTTCTACAAGATCGAGCGCCTGCTGCGCGCCCGCGGGTGCGTGAGCTTCGCGGCGCTGCAGGAGGAGCTCGACGTATCGCCGGCCACGCTCAAGCGCGACCTGCAGTACCTGCGCGACCGGCTCGACGCCCCCATCGTCTACGACCGCTTCGACAACGGCTACCGCTTCGAACAGGACGCGCGGCACGAGTTGCCCGGCATGTGGTTCAACGAGAAGGAGATCACCGCCCTGCTCACGATGCACCAGCTGATGTCGGGGCTCGACGACGACGGCGTGCTGTCGCGCCACCTGCAGCCGCTGATCGACAAGCTGCAGGGCATGCTGGGCGGCGACGAGGGCGAGTCGCGCCAGCTGATGCGGCGCGTGAAGCTCATCTCGACCGCCCGCCGCCGTGCGCCGAGCCGCCACTTCGAGCTGCTGGGGGGCGCGCTGGTGCAGAAGAAGCGCGTGTGGCTGCGCTATTTCAAGCGCAGCGACCGCAGCGAGAGCGAACGCGAAGTGTCGCCGCAGCGCCTGGTGAACTACCGCAACACCTGGTACCTCGACGCCTGGTGCCACGCGAGCGAAGGTCTGCGCCGCTTTGCGCTCGATGCCATCCGCGAGGCAAAGCTCCAGGACACCAAGGCCCGCCAGGTGCCGCTGAAGGAACTGGAAGCCGAGTCTCGACGCTGGCTACGGCATCTACAGCGGCGCCGGCGCCAAGGTGAAGTGGGCCACGCTCGTCTTCAACGCCGATGCGGCGCAGTGGGTGGCGGTGGAGGAGTGGCACCCCGAGCAGCAGGGCCGCTGGCTCGACGATGGCCGCTACGAGCTGCGCGTGCCGTACAGCGACCCGACCGAACTCGTGATGGATGTGCTGCGCCATGGTGATTCGGTGGTGGTGGCGGGCGACAAAGCCCTGGCCGGCCTGATCTCGCAGCGGCTGCAGCGCGCGGCCACGCAGTACGCTTGATGCCTGTCACAAGGAGAACGCATGAAAGCCACCTGGAACGGCGTGACGATCGCCGAGAGCGACGACACCGTGGTCGTCGAAGGCAACCACTACTTCCCCGAGAGCAGCCTGAAGCGCGAGTACGTGAGCTTCAGCAACCACCGCACGAGTTGTGCGTGGAAGGGCCAAGCGCACTACTACAGCCTGTTCGTCAACGGCGAGATGAACCCCGATGCGGTCTGGTACTACCCCGAGCCGAGCGAGGCGGCGGCGCAGATCAAGGGTCGGGTGGCGTTCTGGAAGGGTGTGAAGGTCGAGTGACGATCGCCTGACGATCACTTGGCCCGAGCACGCTCAAGCGCAGGCGGCGTGAGCCGGCCCGCGCGCAGCTCGCCCACGGCATGCGCCACGGCGCGGGCGACGTTGCGCACCTCCTGCTCGAAGGCGCTGTCGCGGTGGAGCGCGTCGTGGCTGTTGAAGTAGGGTTCGTAGTAGCCCACGTAGCGGTCGAGCCGGGCTTGCGCGCTGGCGTCGATGAAGCCCATCCAGTCGAGCCAATCGCTGAGGGCGCGGCGCGTGCCTTCGATGCCGGCCACGTCACCGTGTACCACCAAGCCGTAGGCGCGGCCGGCCAGGTGCTGGGGGTAGTGCCAGCCCCCGGCTTCGATCTGCTTGGCGAGCGCCGCCTTCTTGCCCTGCGTGAGGGTCGGGTCGGGGTTGCCACCGTCGGCGCAGACCAGCCGGTCGATCATCAGCTTGAGCACGCTCGGGCTCTGGTACCAGTGCACCGGTGTCGCGATGATCACGGCGTGGGCCGACACCCAGCGCTCGTAGATCTCGGCCATCCAGTCGTTGGTCTGGCCGGTGGCGTGGTTGGGGTAGCAGCTGCAGGGCCAGTGGCACAGCGGCATCGCGGTCGACACGCAGCCCTTGCAGGGGTGGATGTGGCGGTCGTAGTCGGAGGTGATGAGGCTCAGGTCGAGCTTGTCGACGTCGATCTGGCGGGCGGCCAGCTCCTGCTGCAGCCAATGGTTGATGCGCCAGGTCTTGGAGATCTCGCCCGGGCAGGTGCCGTCGTTGCGCGGTGAGCCACAGACGACGAGCACGCGCGAGGGCGTGGCCGCATCGGCCCAGCGCATTTGCGCCGCGTCGAGCTTGCCTTTCGCCTCGCGCCATTCGTCCGACAGGTCGTAGTCCGGATTCGCAAAACCCGGCCCCGCCTTGTGCGTGTGCGGCGCCTTGCGGCCCTCGTCGTAGGCCTCCCACGCGATCTGTTCGAGCCGCGCCAGCGCCTCGTCTTCCCGGCGATACGCCGGGTCGATGAAGCGGGCGCGGAAGCGGCGGCCGAAGGCGCTTCGGTCGAGGGGTGGCGGCGCTTGGCCGGTGCGGACATCGGACATGCGAGGCACTCTAGGAGCGCCGCCGCGCGCGGCGTGTCGGACGACGGCTTGTTGGCCTGTCGTCCGGGGCCCTCACTCGTGCCGCAGCGCGTCGATCGGGTCGAGCTGCGCCGCACGCCGTGCCGGCACGTAGCCGAACACCACGCCGATGGTGGCCGAGAACACGAAGGCGAGCAGGTTGATGCCGGCGTCGAAGACATAGGGCACGGCCATCACCTGCGCCAGCACGATGGACGCGACGGTGGCCAGCGCAATACCCACCAGACCGCCGAGCGCCGCCAGCACCACCGCTTCGATCAGGAACTGCGCCAGCACCTCGCGCTCCAGCGCGCCGATGGCCAGGCGCAGGCCGATCTCGCGGGTGCGCTCGGTCACGCTGACCAGCATGATGTTCATGATGCCGATGCCGCCCACCAGCAGGCTCACCGCGGCCACGGCGCCGAGCAGCGTGGTCATCACCTGCGTGGTGCCCGAGAGCGTGTCGGCGAGCTGCTTGGTGTCGAGCACGTTGAAGTTGTCATCGTCGGCCTCGGCGAGCTTGCGGCGTTCGCGCAACAGGGTGTTGAGGCTGGCTTTCACGCTGTCGGGGTTGGCGCCGTCCTGCATCGAGACGAGCAGGGTGTTGACGCGCTGGTTGCCCGTCACGCGGCGCTGCAGCGTGCGCAGCGGCACCACGACCACGTCGTCCTGGTCGTTGCCCATCGCGGCCTGGCCCTTGGAGGCCAGCTCGCCGATCACGGTGCACGAGAACTGCTTGATGCGCACCCTCTCGCCGAGGGCCTCGCGGCTGCCGAAGAGCTCGCGCTTGACGGTCTGGCCGATCAGGCAGACGGCGCCACCGGCCTGCAGCTCTTCGTCGGCGAAGCGGCGGCCGCTGGCGAGCGTCCAGTTGCTGACGTCGAACCAGTCGTTGGTAGTGCCGGTGATGCCGGTCGTCCAGTTCTTGCCGTTGGCGACGACCGTGGTGCTGGTTCGTGCCTCGGGCGCGACGGCGCGGATGCCGCCGATCTGCGTGGCGACGATCTGCGCGTCGGCTTCCTTGAACGAGGGCGCGCCACCGCCGCCGCCGGGGCCGAGGCGCTGCCCGGGGCGCACCATCAGGAGGTTGGTGCCCAGGCTGGAGATCTGGTTCTGAACCGCGAGCGTCGCGCCGTTGCCGAGCGTGACCATGGTGATGACGGCGCTCACGCCGATCACGATGCCGAGGATGGTGAGGAAGGAGCGCAGCAGGTTGCGCCGGATCGAGCGCAGCGCAAGCAGCAGCGAGCTGAGCAGCATCAGTGCGCCTCCTCGGCGACGCGCGGCTTGACGGGTGTGGGCGAGACGTTGACCGTGTCGCTCTCCACCCGGCCGTCGACGAAGCACACGATGCGCCTGGCATAGGCCGCCATGTCGGGCTCGTGGGTGACCATGAGGATGGTGATGCCCCGCTCGGTGTTGAGGCGGCACAGCAGCTCCATGATTTCCTGGCTGCGCTGGGTGTCGAGGTTGCCGGTGGGCTCGTCGGCGAGCAGCACGGTCGGGTTCGTCACGATCGCACGCGCGATCGCCACGCGCTGCTGCTGGCCGCCCGAGAGTTCACCCGGTGTGTGCGTCTCGCGGCCGGTGAGGCCGACCGAGGCGAGCGCCTGGGCCGCAGCCGCATGCCGTTCCTGCGCGGGCACGCCGCGGTAGAGCAGCGGCAGCTCCACGTTCTCGATCGCGCTGGTGCGCGGCAGCAGGTGGAAGCCCTGGAACACGAAGCCGAGGTACTTGCGGCGCAGCAGCGCCCGCTGGTCGCGGCTCAGGTGCTCGACGTGCGTGCCCTTGAAGAGGTACTCGCCTTCGGTCGGTCGGTCGAGCAGGCCGAGGGTGTTCATCGCGGTCGACTTGCCCGAGCCGCTCGGGCCCATCACCGCGACGAACTCGCCGGCCTGGATGGTCAGGTCGACGCCCTTGAGCGCCCACAGCGCGGCTTCGCCTTCACCATAGAGGCGCTTGACACCCTTGAGCTGGATCAGCGGTGCGTCGCTCATTTCACCGCCGTGCGTTGTTCGGTGATGACCTGCAGGCCTTCCTGCAGCCCCTCGCCGCTGACCTCGGTCATGCGGCCGTCGGTGATGCCGGTGGTCACCTGCAGCGGCGTGGGCTTGCCGTCCTTCAGCACCCAGAGCTGCTTCTGGGCCGCGCCCGGGCCTGCGCCTTCGGATCCGTTGCCGCCGCGGCGCTGGCTGGTGCCGCGCGGCATGCGCGGCATCAGGCTGCCGACGATGCTGCCGCCGCTGCCCTGGCCCTGCGCTTTCTGGCCGGGTTGGGCCGGCGTGAAGCGCAGCGCGGTGTTGGGCACGAGCAGCACGTTCTGCCGCTCGGTGGCGGTGATGGTGGCGGTGGCCGTCATGCCGGGGCGCAGCGTGAGGTCGGCGTTGTCGACGTCGAGGTAGGTGACGTAGGTGACGACGTTCTCGGTGATGGTGGAGCCATAGGCCACGCGCGTGATGGTCGCGGGGTAGCGGCGGCCGGGGTAGGCGCTGACGCTGAAGTTGGCCTTCTGGCCGACCTGCACCGAGCCGACATCGGCCTCGTCGACGTTGACCTGCAGGCGCAGCCGGGCCAGGTCTTCGGCGATGGTGAAGAGCGTGACGGCCTGCAGCGAGGCGGCCACCGCGTTGCCGGGGTCGACGTTGCGGGTGAGCACCACGCCGTCGGTCGGGGCACGGATCGAGGCCTTGCGCAGGTTGGTCTCGTCGGTGGAGAGCGCGGCCTGCGCATCGGCGACGGTGGCACGTGCGCTGGCCTCGTCAGCCTGGGCCCGTTCGAGGGTGGCACGGCCGGTGTCGAGCTTCGGCCTTCGAGGGCACCTTGCCGCCGGACAGGCGCGCCACTTCTTCCAGGCGTGCGAGGTTGCCCTGCGCTTCTTTCAGCGTGGCGCTGGCTTGGGCGACCCGGGCGCGGGCCGAAGCCAGAGTGGCGCGCGAACGCAGGATCTGGTCGGACAGCTTGGCGGTGTCGAGTCTCGACCAGCACCTGGCCCTTTTTCACGCGGTCGTTCACGTCGACCAGCACGCGGGCGACGGTGCCCGAGAGTTCGCTGCCGATGTTGACCGAGCGGGTGGGCTGCAGGGTGCCGTTGGCGGTGACCTGCAGGCGCAGGGTGCCGCGCGTCACCGGCTGCGTGGCGAAGGTGGGGGCGGCACTGGCTTCGCGGCTCGATTGCCACCACGCCAGGCCACCGGCGACGGCGATGAGGGCCGCTGCGATGAGCCAGGTGCGCGGCTGGCGCCACCAGGGGCGGGGCGGGGGCTGGTCAAGCAAGGCTTGCAGTTCCTCGGGATTGGCGTGCGGGCTGCGGCTCATGAGGGCTTGCCTTCGTTGTCTTGTTGGGGTTGCCAGCCGCCGCCGAGCGCCTTATAGAGACGCACATGGTCGGCGCTGAGTTCCGCCTGGGTGCTGGCCAGGCTGTCCTGGGTGCTGAGCAGCGAGCGCTGCGTCTCCAGCACGACCTGGAAGTCGACCAGGCCGCTGCTGTAGCGTTGGCTGGCCAGCAGCGCCGCCTGCTCGGCCGATTCGCTCGCGCTTTGCAGACGTTGCAGGCGCTCGCGGTTGCCGCGCAGCGCGACGAGGGCGTCTTCCACTTCCTGCAGCGCGTTGAGCACCACGGCCTGGTAGTTGACGCGGGCGTTCTCGAGTGCGGCCTCTTGCGAGCGCACCTGGGCCTTGGCGGCACCGCCATCGAAGAGCGGCACCGACACGCTGCCGAGCAGCGCACTCACCACCGAGCCGCCGCCGGTCAGCCCGCTCAGGGCGAGCGCCGACAGGCCGACCGAGCCGCTGAGGTTGAAGCTCGGGTAGCGCGCCGCATCGGCCTGCGACACCCGCGACAGGGCGGCCGAGACCTGCTGCTCGGCCACGCGCACGTCGGGGCGCTGGCGCAGCGTCTGCGCGGGGATGCTCAGGGCCAATTCGCCCGAGGGCATGGGCACGGCGACGGCCTGGGCCAGCGGCTCGCGCAGGGCGGTCGGTGGCTGGCCGGTCAGCACGGCCAGCGCGTGCTCGGTCTGGGCGACGCTGGTTTCGAGCGACGGGATCTGGGCGCGTGTCTGCTCGGTGGCGGTGCGGGCCTGCGAGAGGGCGAGCGAGGTGTCGAGGCCGGCCTGCACGCGCCAGTCGGTGATCTGCAGCGTTTCCTGCTGGGTGGCGAGGTTGCGGCGGGCGATGTCGAGCCGGGTCTGCAGGCCGCGCAGCTGCACATAGGTGACCGCCACCTCGGCGGCGACCGAGACCTGGGTGTTGGCCAGGCTCGCCTGGCTGGCCTGTGCCTCGGCCTCGGCGGCGGAGGCGTCGGCGCGTTTGCCACCGAACACATCGGGTTCCCAGCTGGCGTCGAAGCTGGCCTGGTAGCGGCTGCCTGACGGGGCGTCGCCGGTCTTGCTGCGTTGCGCACTGGCCGAGGCACCGAGGTTGGGGCCCAGGTTGGCGTTTTCCACGTCGCGCAAGGCACGTGCCTGGGCCAGCGCGGCTTGCGCGCTGCGCACGGTGGTGTTGGCCTGCAGCGCCTGGGTGACGAGCGAATCTCAGCATTGGGTCGTCATACCGCTGCCACCAGGCGGCGAGCGCCGTTGGTGTCGTCGACGTCGGGGTCGAAGACCATTGCCCCGGCACGGCCACTTGCGGAAGTGGTTCGTTGCGGGCGGTGAGCGATGCGCATCCGCCGAGCGCGAGTGCACACGCCAGCGCGGTGAGAGGAAGGACGCGTGATGGCATGACGCCACTGTCTCGCGTGCGTGTGATGGGGGCGCTTCGCTCGCGTCAACGCTTTGTAAAGATGGCTCGCTGCGAGAGGGGCTTATGCGGTTTGCGTTCTGTGATGGGTGGATTTCATCGGGCTGAGCGGGCGCGCGGCGGCGGGGTGTCGCATTGCGCTCATGTCCTCCTTCCCGAACCCTCCCGGGTTCAGGAATTCCCCCTTTACTTCGCTCCGTGCGACACCCCGCCACCGCGCGCTGGCACCGTGGTCGCATGCCACCTCTTCGAAGGGCAGTGGGTCTCGCGTGTCTGGCGTGGGGTGAGGGGCGGAGTTAAGTGAAGGGGGAATTCATTGACCCGGGAGGGTCAATGAAGGAGGACATGAACGCAGCCCCTCACCCCACGCCAGGCACGCCGCTCAGACCTACAGCCGCGCAGCGAGTCGAGTGCCCTGATCGATCGCCCGCTTCGCATCCAGCTCCGCGGCCTCGTCGGCTCCCCCGATGAGATGCACCGACACCCCCGCCGCCTTCAACGGCTCCAGCAGCTCGCGCAAAGGCTCCTGCCCCGCGCACAGCACCACCGTGTCGCACTCGATGACCTGACCGTCCTGGCGCGCTTCGCCATAGGTGATGAAGAGCCCCTGCGGCGTGATGCGCTCGTAGTTCACGCCGCCGATCATCTCGACGCGTTTCATCTGCAGCGCGGCGCGGTGGATCCAGCCGGTGGTCTTGCCAAGTGTCTTGCCGAGCTTGCCGGGCTTGCGCTGCAGCAGCGTGACCTGGCGTGCCGGGGGTGCGGGCTGTGCACGTGTCACGCCGCCGCGCACCTGCTCGGGGTCGGCCACGCCCCACTCGGCGAGCCACTCCTGCAGGTTGAGCGTGGGCGAGTGGCCGGGTGCGGTGACGAGGTACTCGGCCACGTCGAAGCCGATGCCACCCGCGCCGATGATGGCCACCCGTTCGCCCACCGGCTTGCGGTGCAGCAGCACGTCGATGTAGCTCAGCACGTTGGGGCCGTCGCTGCCGGGGATCTTGGGGTCGCGCGGCGTGACGCCGGTGGCGAGGATCACTTCGTCGAAGTCGCGCAGGTCGGAGGCGCCCACGCGTGTGTCGAGCATGAGGTTGACGCCGGACGCCTGCAGCCGGCCGCTGAAGTAGCGCAGCGTCTCGGCGAACTCTTCCTTGCCGGGAATGCGCTTGGCCATGTTGAACTGGCCGCCGATCTCGGAGGCCGCATCGAAGAGTGTCACCGCATGGCCGCGCTCGGCCAGCGTGGTCGAGGCGGCCAGGCCCGCCGGGCCGGCACCGACGACGGCGATGCGCTTTTTCATCGGCGTGCGGCGGATCACGAGCGTGGTCTCGTGGCCGGCGCGCGGGTTCACCAGGCAGCTGGCGAGCTGCGCCTTGAAGGTGTGGTCGAGGCAGGCCTGGTTGCAGGCGATGCAGGTGTTGATGGTCTCGGGCTTGGCGGCCGCGGCTTTGTTGACGAAGGCCGGGTCGGCCAGCAGCGGTCGGGCCAGGCTCACCATGTCGGCGCAGCCGTCGGCCAGCACCTGTTCGCCGACCTCGGGCATGTTGATGCGGTTGCTGGTGACAAGCGGGATCGTGAGGCCGGCCGCGCGCAGCTCGGCGCGCATCTTCTTCGTGACCCACGCGAAGGCGCCGCGCGGCACGCTCGTGGCGATCGTCGGAATGCGCGCCTCGTGCCAGCCGATGCCGGTGTTGATGATCGTGGCGCCCGCCTGTGCCACTGCCTTGCCGAGCTGCACCGCCTCGGGCCAGGAGCTGCCGTCGGGGATGAGGTCGAGCATCGAGAGGCGGTAGATGAGGATGAAGTCCGGGCCTACCGCCTCGCGCACGCGCCGCACGATCTCGACCGCCAGGCGCATGCGGTTTTCATACGCGCCGCCCCACTCGTCATCACGCTGGTTGGTGTGCGTGACCAGGAACTGGTTGATGAAGTAGCCCTCGCTGCCCATGATCTCGACGCCGTCGTAGCCGGCTTCGCGGGCCAGCACCGAGCAGCGGATGAAGGCCTTGATCTGGCGCTCGATGCCACGCGCGCTCAGGGCGCGCGGCGTGAACGGCGAGATCGGCGACTGGATGCGCGACGGCGCCACGCAGAAAGGCTGGTAGCCATAGCGCCCGGTGTGCAGGATCTGCAGCGCGATCTTGCCGCCTTCGGCGTGCACCGCGTCGGTCACGAGCTTGTGGCGCCGGGCCGCCGCATGTGTCGACAGCGTGCCGGCGAAGGGCTTGGCCCAGCCTTCGATGTTGGGCGCGAAGCCGCCGGTGACCATCAGCCCGACGCCGCCGCGTGCACGCTCGGCGAAGAAGGCGGCCATCGCCGGGAAATGCTTGCGGCCGTCTTCCAGGCCGGTGTGCATGCTGCCCATCAGCACACGGTTCTTGAGGGTGGTGAAGCCGAGGTCGAGGGGGGCGAGCAGGTGGGGGTAGGCGCTGGGTTGGGGATTCATGGGCGCGATGCTAGGCGCGCCGCTTCGCTTCCGGTTAGAGGTTCACCCTCAGGTGTTGCCGAACTGCGCCAGGCGCCCGTTGGGCGACGGCCGGTGGTGCCAGTGGCGGGTGGCGGCCTCGATGGCGTCTGCGCCGTCCGCATGCCAGGCGCGCAGCAGCGCCATCGCGATGCCACGCGAGAGCGCCGCGCCCGGGCAGGCATGGCCGCCCAGGCCCCAGGTGAAGCAGCGCGGGGCCGCACGTTGCAGGTCGAAGCGCTCGGGCTCGGGGTTGGCGGCGGGGTCGCGGTTGGCGCTGGCGAGCAGCACGAGGAGGGCGTCGCCGGGCTGAAGCGTCTGGCCGAGCACCTCGCAGGCCTCGGCGGCGAAACGGCGGGTGTTCTGCACCGGCGCGTCGTGGCGGGCCACTTCGAGCGCGAGCGTGTCGTCGAGCGCCGGGTCGGCGAGCCATCGCAGCCGCAGGCCGGGCTCGCGCTGCAGCGCGATGAGCGCCGCCCCCATCAGGCCGGCGGTTGCCTCGCAGGTCTGGGTGAAGAGGCCGACGCGGTTGGCGTCGTGGTCCAGGCGGGCGAGCAGCTCGGCGGCAGCCTCGCTGCCGGCCGCGCGGGTGGGCGCGTCGGCGGCCGGCGACCAGCCCGCGATGACCGCGCGCACCTGCTGCGGCGCGTCGCCGGGCTCGTCTCCTTGCAGCAGGTGCCACATCACCCGCACCGGGGCCTCGAAGAGCAGTGCATTCAGGGGCACTCTGGCGGGTGTGGCGCCCTGGCCGGCGACGTGGTGCACCGCCTCGGCCAGCGGCCACGCGCGCTGCAGGAACGCCGTGGCCCAGGCCTTGCCGCGCTGGTGCGCCGGCCCGTCGTTCTGCCGCATCAGCCCGCCGAACAAGGTGCCCGAAGCGGTGCCCAGCAGCGCCGCCGGCACCGGCTCGGCGGCAGGGCGCACCCGCAGGGCCGGGTGGCGCAGCACCGCCTCGACGGCCTGGGCGCTGCTGGCGATCCACAGCTTGAGCGCGTCGTCGTGGTGGAAGCCCTGCGGCGATGCCGCCCGCAGCGCGGCGTACAGCGGGTAGGGGTCGGCGGCGCTCGGAGCGGCCAGCAAGGGGTGCATGAGATGGGGTGGCGTCGTGGACATGCCGACAGTCTGGGCGCTGCCGACCGCGGATTGTTTCGACGTGGGTCGAAGGGTGCGCGGGGCTGCGCGTCAGAGTGTCTGCAGCTCGGCCAGCGCGTCGAGCAGCCGGGCGACGTCGGCCTCGCCATGCGCGGCCGAAAGCGAGATGCGCAGCCGCGCCGTGCCTTCGGGCACCGTAGGCGGCCGGATCGCCGGCACCCACAGGCCACGCTCGCGCAGCGCGTCCGACAGCGCCAGCGCGCGGGCGTTGTCGCCCACGATGAGCGGCTGGATGGCGGTGTCGGACTGCAGCAGCCGCCAGGGCAGCGTGGCCATGCCGGCGCGCAGCTGGGCCACGAGCTGGCGCAGGTGCGGCTGTCGCCAGGGTTCGTCGGCGATCACCTGCAGGCCGGCGCCGACGGCGGCCACCGCCATCGCCGGCAGCGCGGTGGCAAAGATGTAGGTGCGGGCCCGCTGCAGGACCCATTCGACGAGCTGGGCCTCGCCCGCGACGAAGGCGCCGGCGCAGCCCAGGGCCTTGCCGAGCGTGGCCATGTAGACGAGGCGCGGCGACTCGGCGATGCCGGCCAGCGCCGCGCTGCCGCGGCCGCCCGGGCCGAGCACGCCGAAGCCATGCGCGTCGTCGACCATCAGGAGCGCGTCGTGCCGCTCGCACAGCGCCAGAAGCTCGCGCAGCGGGGCGATGTTGCCGTCCATGCTGAACACCGCATCGGTGACCACCAGCTTGCGCTGCGCGGTCGACGCGGTCAGCTGCGCGGCGAGCGCGGCCAGGTCCACGTGAGGGTAGACATGCGCCTCGGCCCGCGACAGCCGCACGCCGTCGATCAGGCAGGCGTGGTTGAGCGCATCGCTGAACACCGCGTCGCCCCGGCCGACCAGCGCCGGCACCAGCCCCACGTTGGCGAGATAACCCGAGCCGAAGCACAGCGCCCGCGGCCGGCCGACGAAGGCGGCGAGCTGCGCCTCCAGCGCCTTGTGCGGCCCCTCGTGGCCACATACCAGGGGCGACGCGGTGGCGCCCACCCCGTAGCGCGCTGCGGCCTCTTGTGCAGCCGCGATCAGCGCCGGGTGCTGCGACAGGCCGAGGTAGTCGTTGCTGGCAAAGGACAGCAGCGTGCGCCCGTCGACCTGCAGCTGCGGGCCGTCCTTGGCCTGCACCACGCGGCGGGTGCGGCGCAGGCTGGCGGCGTCGAGTGCCGCGAGGCGGGCTTCGAAGGAGGCGGGCGCGTTCATCTTGGGACGCCGCTCCACTCGACTTGCCGTGGGTCGGGCACGGCCATCCGCGGCACGTCCGCCCACATCGGCGCCCCCAGCTTCTCTTGCAGGTAGGCGATGTTGTCGTCGGGCGAGGCCATCTGCGGATCGATGCGGTTCGCCACCCAGCCGGCGAGTGTGAGTCCGCGCGAGCGGATGGCTTCTGCGGTGAGCAGCGCGTGGTTGAGGCAGCCCAGGCGCAGGCCGACGACCAGCAGCACGGGCAGTTGCAGTGCCTGGGCGAGGTCGGCGCCGGTCTCGCGCTCGTTGAGCGGCACGAAGAAGCCGCCGGCGCCTTCGACCACCACCGCATCGGCGAGCGCGGCGAGCTGGTGGTAGCGCTCGACCAGCAGCGGCAGCTCGATGCGCACGCCGGCCGCCCGTGCCGCGAGGTGCGGCGACATCGGCAGCGGCAGGCAGTAGGGGTTGTCGAGTTCGCGCGGCACCTGGATGGAGCCGCAGGCGCGCATCGCCACCGCGTCTTCGTTGTCGTCGCCGTGGGCCATGGCCACCGTGCCCGCGGCCACCGGCTTCATGCCGGCGACACGCGCGTGCCGCGTGCGCAGGTGCAGCAGAAGCGCCGAGCTGATGAGCGTCTTGCCGACTTCGGTGTCGGTGCCCGTCACGAAGTAACCGACCGTCATGTCGCGAGTGCGTCGTTCAGGGCCGCCAACGCACCTTCGGCGAGCCACGCCGACTCTTCCTCGTCGATCACGTAGGGCGGCATGAAGTACAGCGTGTTGGCGATCGGGCGCAGCAGCAGGCCGCGTTGCAGCGCGGCCATGTGGTAGCGGCGCGCGAAGGCGGGGTCGTCGGTGGCGATGTCGAAGCCCCACATCATGCCGATCTGGCGCGTGCGCAAGACCTTGTCGTGCTGCATCAGCGGCGCGCACAGCGCGGTGAGGCGCGCGGCGGTCTCGCGGTTGGCGGCCATCCAGTCGCGCTGCTCGAAGACTTCGAGCACCGCGAGCGCCGCGCGGCAGGCGAGCGGGTTGCCGGTGTACGAATGCGAATGCAGGAAGCCGCGGGCCACGCGGTCGTCGTAGAAGGCCGCGTAGACCTCGTCGGTGGTGAGCACCAGCGACAGCGGCAGCGTGCCGCTCGTGAGGCCTTTCGACAGGCACATGAAGTCGGGCCGGATGCCCTTGGGGCCGGCCTGCTCGCAGGCGAAGAGCGTGCCGGTGCGGCCAAAGCCCACCGCGATCTCGTCGGCGACGAGGTGCACCTCGTAGTGGTCGCACAGGGCGCGCGCCTCGCGCAGGTACTCGGGGTCGTAGGTGGCGATGCCGGCGGCGCACTGCACCAGCGGCTCGACGATGAGCGCGGCCGTCTCGGCGTGGTGCACCTCGAGGTAGGCCTTCAGGGCCTGCACGCAGTGCCGGGTGTGCTCTTCGGCCGAGACACCGGGTGCCGCCTTGCGCGCATCGGGTGTGGGCACCGTGGCGCTGATGCGCAGCAGCGGGCCGTAGGCATCGCGGAAGAGCGGGATGTCGGTGACCGACAGTGCGCCGGCGGTCTCGCCGTGGTAGCCGTTGCGCAGGCCGATGAAGCGCGTCTTGCGGAAGCGCCCGTGGTTGCGCCAGTAGTGCGCGCTCATCTTGAGGGCGATCTCGGTGGCCGATGCGCCGTCGCTCGCATAGAACGCGTGGCCGAGGCCGGTCAGCGCGCCGAGCTTTTCAGACAGCGCCACCACCGGCTCGTGCGTGCAGCCGGCAAGCATCACGTGCGCGAGCGTGTCGAGCTGCCGGTGCAGCGCGCCGGTGATGTGCGGGTGACCGTGGCCGAAGAGATTGACCCACCAGGAGCTGATGCCGTCGAGGTAACGCTTGCCGTCGGGGTCGTAGAGCCACAGACCTTGTGCGCGCGCCACGGGCAGCGGCGGCAGGGTCTCGTGCTGCTTCATCTGGCTGCACGGGTGCCAGACGGCCCGCGTGCTGCGTTCGGACAACGCGCTCATGGGCTCACCACCATGCCGCTGCGGAAGGTTTCGAAGATGAACATCAGCGGGCCTTGTTCGGTGACGATGCGGTAGGCGCGGCTGGCGCGCAGGTCGGGCTGGCCGACGTGGTGCCACAGCGCGCCTTCGATCTCGGGGGTGCTCGCGCGCGGCTCGCGCTTCACGAAGAGGTGCTGCAGCAGGTGGCCGATCGGCGCCTTGCCTTCGTTCAGCTGGTCGACGAACCAGTCGGGCACGGCATCGAGGCGGGTGTAGGAAAGGTTGTCCATCAGCACACGGCCGTGGGCGTGCAGGCTCGTCACGCGGTGCAGGAAGCGCTGGCCGCCGAGCGCCTCGCGCACCGCCTGCGGCACCTCGTCGGTCTGCTGCTGGAAGAGCAGCTCGACCTGCATCGGCGCCTGCGCGATCGCTTCGCACACACGCGTGGTCGAGCCGTCGAGGGCCATCAGCGCGCGCAGCAAGGGCGCGTGCGACGGGTCAGTGGGAAAGGGCTGTCGATCTACACTCATTTGCTTCTTCTAGGGCCTGTTCACACTAAATGAGCACCCACGTGACTCAACAAAAGCCCGCCAACGAGGCGCAAAGCGCAGCTGTAGCACTTGCTACAGCGAGCATTTGCAACGCTGTGGGCGGGCTTTTGCTGAGATCACCCGGAGGGCCGGGGCCTGAAGGCGCGTGCGGCGGTGTTGCAGCGTCGTTGTGTGCCATAGGCACACAACGACGCTGCGCCTTGCCGCTCACGCCTTCAGGCCCCGGCGTGGGTGCTCATTTAGTGTGAACAGGCCCTAGTTGTTCGTCCCCAGGACATCCGTGAAACCCAGCATCGTAACGGTCACGCTTGCCGCGACGCCGCAAGACCTCTACGCACGCTTGGGCGCTGTCGATGGCACGGTGCTGCTCGAAAGCAGCAAGCAGATGCCGGGCTTGAGCGGCTGGTCGTGGGTGACGGGCCCCGCCGTCGCCACGCTGGAGACGCGTGGCGAGACGACGACACTCATCGACGCGGTCGGCAAGCGTGTCCTCGCGCAATGGGCCGACCCCTTCGAGGCGATCGAGGCGGTGCTGTCGACGCTGCGCGCCGATGCCACGGCACGCCCCGCCGGCCTCGGGTTCGCCGGTGGGCTGGTCGGCCACCTCGGCTACGACCTTGCACGCTTCGTCGAGCGCCTGCCGGTGATCGCCGCCGACGAGCCCGCGCTGCCGGCGATGCGCCTGCACCTGTGCGACCACCTCTACGCCCACGACCATGCGAGCGGCACCTGGTACTGGTGCGAGATGGCCACGCCCTGGGGCGAGGCCGCGGCGCGCGAGCGCGTGTGGGCCACGACCCGCGCCTGCGCCAACGCGCGCACGCCGGGGAGCGGCCGTTTCCAGGCGGGCGAGCCGCAGTCGCGCACGCCGCCCGGGCGCTACCTCGGCCAGGTGCAGCAGGTGCTCGACTACATCGCAGCTGGCGACATCTTCCAGGCCAACCTGTCACACCGGCTCGAAGCGGCGTTCGAGGGCGATCCGTATGCGCTGTACCGCGCGCTGACCGCGCGCAACCCGGCGCCGTTTTCGGCCTACCTGCCGGGCGAGGGGTATGCGATGGCGAGCGTGTCGCCCGAGCGCTTCCTCAAGCTCGACCCGACCCCCGAAGGCCGTGTGGTGACCGCGCGGCCGATCAAGGGCACGCTGCCGCGTGACGCCGACCCGGCGCGCGACGAAGCGCAGCGCCTCGCGCTGACGCACAGCGTGAAGGACCGGGCCGAGAACCTGATGATCGTCGACCTGATGCGCAACGACCTCGGTCGTGTGGCGCAGGTGGGTAGCGTGAAGGTCGAGCGCCTCTTCGAGGCCGAGCCGCACCCGAGCGTGTGGCAGCTCGTCTCGACCATCCGTGCGACGCTGCGCGACGACAAGCGGGTGGCCGACCTGCTGCGCGCCTGCTGGCCGCCGGGCTCGATGACCGGCGCGCCCAAGGTGCGGGCGATGGAGATCATCGAAGAACTGGAGCCGGTGCGCCGTGGGCCCTATGCGGGGGCGATCGGCTATCTGGATGCGAGCGGTGCGATGGACCTGTCGGTGGTGATCCGCACGGCCATCGTGCACGGCTCGCGGGTAATGCTGCAGCTCGGCGGGGCGGTGGTGGCTGATTCCGACCCGGCGAAGGAATTGGCCGAGACCGAGGCCAAGGGCCGCTTCATCGTGCAGGCCCTGAAAGGCGGCTGACGTGGCCACCGGCTTGACGACAGCGCACAGCCGCCGCCTGCGCGAGATCTGGCGCTCGGCGGGCTGGCCTTGCCAGGACTTGCTGGAAGTCGAGCTGCTCGCGGCCGGCTTCATCGAGCGGGTGCGCCAGCCGAGCGGCCACGAGACGCTGCGCGTGACCGACGCCGGCATCGCATTGCTGGCCGACACGCTGCAGCGCAATCGCGCACGGCGCGATGCGCACGAGGATTTGGTGGAGCGCGTCGCCCGCGAGATGACACGTGCCGGCCGCCTGGCCTGGCGCGGCCTCGCCCTGCGCGCCAAGGTGGGCGAGGCTGACGAGGCGCAATGGGTGATGGCGATGCCCGATGTGTTCTCCATCCGCCACACGACCGTCGAGGCCTACCTCGAGCCCATCGTGCACGAGATCAAGGTGAGCCGCGCCGACCTGCTGTCGGACCTGCGGCGCGAGGCCAAGCGCAGCGCCTACCTGCAGCTCTCCAGCGAGTGTTGGTACGTGATCGCGCGTGGCATCGCCGAGGCCGACGAGATCCCGCCCGACTTCGGCGTCATGGCGGCCGAAGGGGCGGCGCTGGAGGTGCTGCGGCCGGCGCCGAAGCGGGCGATGAGCATGTCGCTGCCGCTGTGGATGGCGCTGGCGCGCGCCACGCCGATCGACGGCTGGCAGCACGACGACGCGCAGGGGTTGCTCTAGACCTTAGCCGCAGCGACCGGTCGCGGGGGCGGCCTCGCGCTGCGCCAGCTCCACCTTGGCGGCGCGAAACGTGCCCTGCGCGACGATCGAGGCCGGCAGCGTGCCGCCATGCGGTTGTGGCGTTAGCACGAGCGCCCAGCTCTCGTCGGCGAGGTGCACGCTGCCCACACCGTTCACCTGGGTACGCTCGGTCTCGAGCACCATCGAGCGCGTGCGGCCCACGCCGCCCGAGAAGGCGAGCGACACCGCGCCGCAGCGGATGGGCACCGGCTTGTCGCCGCCCAGCAGTGAACCGAGCATGCGGCCGGCGTGCAGGCCGAGGCGCGCGTCGAGCTTCCGGGGAATGCTGCCGCCGGCAAAGCGCAGGTCGAGCTGGCCGTCGATGCCGTCCCACCAGTCGGCCCAGGTCGCGCCGAGGGTGCTCAGCGTGAGCTGGCCGTCGACCGCCGGCCACTGCACGCCGGCCTGCTGCGACAAGGCGGGCCACAGCTGCACCAGCTTCACCCCGTCGGCCTGCAGCTGCAGGGTCACCGCGGGTGCGCGGGAGCGGGTGTCGACGCGGAAGCGGCCCTGCCAGCGGCCGCCGGCGAGTTCGCCCCGTTGCAGCTGCACCTGCACCTCGCCGCCGGCCAGCGTGGCGGTGGCCTGCAACTGGTGGGCGTCGGGCCACTTCGGCACCCGCAGCGTGTCGACCTTCAGCGTGACGTGGCCGTCGAGGGCACGCAGGGTGTCGAGCGGCACGGCGCGCTGCGGCAGCACGCGGGTGGACGAGACCGGCCGGGCGCCGGGGTCGACGAGCGGCCGCGCTCCTTTGCGCGAGGGCAGGTCTTCAAGCCGCAGCCGCTGGCTGTGCAGCGTGGCCCGCAGCGAGGCGCGCCGCTCGCGTCGTGCCCCCGCAGCCGGTGTGTAGCTCGCCTCTCCGGCGAGGTCGGAGCGGCCGAGAGAGATGCGGGCCTGGTGGGCGTCCCAGCGCAGGCCGGTGCGCACCACCCGGCCCTCGAAGCGATAGGGCTGCGACTCGGGCCACTGCGCGCGCGGCAGGAAGGGCTGCAGCTGCGCGAGCGTGTCGCCCTGCAGCTGCACCTGCGCGTCGACCGCCGACAGGCGCATCAGGTCGGCGATGTGGCCCTGCAGCGCGAGCGTCGTCTCACCGCTGCGCGCCTCGCCGCGCACGGGAAAGCGCTCGCCGGTGTCGACCATGCTGAGCACCGGCCCCGCGTCCGCCCGGCCCGACCAGTCGGCGCCACCATAGCGGCCCTTGAACGCGACCTGCTGGGTGTGGCCGTCGCGCGGCTCGGCCAGCGGGGTGGAGACGGCTTCCAGCACGAGCCCGAGGCCGCGGTGGTGGAGCGTGAGGCGGCTGCGTTCGGCCTGCAGGCGCTGGACGCGCAGGCGGGCGCCGCCACGGTCATCGGGGCGGGTGAGGCGCCAATTGCGCAGGCCGTCTGGCTGGCGCTGCAGGTCGATGTCGGCCTCCACCAGCTCCATCTTGCGCATCACGCGCACCTGCGACATCAGCGAGGCCCAGTCGAAGGTGAAGCGGGCCTCGCGGGCGGTGATGAAGGGTCGCCCGCCACTGGCCCAGGGGGCGTTGGCCACGCGCAGGCCGCGCAGGCGCACGACGGGCTGCCAGTCGGCGTCGAGGCGGATCTGCAGGTCGTCGAGCTGCACCTCCCGCTTCGAGGTGTGCTCCAGGTAGCGCACGAGCGCCGGGCGGGCCCAGTTCCAGTCGGCCGCGAGCAGGCTCAGCACGGCGAGCACGCCGAGGGCGACCAGCACGGCGGTGAGGTGGCGCGGCGGCGGGTTCATCCGCGTCGATGCTAGGCACGGCGGGCCAGGCCGTCGCCAGGCCAACCCCGCGTTTGCGTGTAGGACGCCGGTGCCGCGCTACGCTCGCGCTCATGTTGCTGCGCTGCCTGTCCTGCATTGCCCTGTCTGCCCTGGCGGCGTGCCAGCGGCCCGAGCCCGCCGTGCGGGTCAAAACGGCCGCCAGCACGCCGGCCCTGGTCGTGCCGGCGCCGATCGGCGGCACGGCGGCCAAGGGCATCGCCTGGCTGTCGGCGAGCACCGATGCCGAGGTCGACGCGGCGTTCGCGCAGGCGCGCGAGCTGCACAAGCCAGTGCTCTTGTACTGGGGCGCCGAGTGGTGCCCGCCGTGCAACCAGCTCAAGGCCACGCTCTTCAACCGGCAGGACTTCATCGAGCGCACCCGCGCCTTCGTGCCGGTCTACATCGACGGAGACCGCCCCGGCGCGCAGAAGCTCGGCGCGCGTTTCAAGGTGCGCGGCTACCCGACGCTGGTGCTGCTGAGCCCCGCCGGGCAGGAGATGACCCGCCTGCCGGGCGAGGTCGACGCACAGCAGATCACGCAGGTGCTGACGCTGGGCCTCGCGATGCAGCGGCCGGTGAAGGCGGTGCTGGCCGATGCACGCGCCGGCCGGGCCTTGAGCGCCAACGAATGGAAGCTGCTCGCCTTCTATGCCTGGGAGGCCGACGCGAGCGACGAGCAGACCCAGGTGCTGCCGCCGAAGGAGCTGCCGGCCACGCTGCGGGCTCTTGCCGCGGCCTGCCCGCCGGAGCAGGCCGACGCGGGCACGCGCCTCTTCCTCAAGGCCTGGGCGGCCGGTGCGGTGCCGCCGCCCGACGCGCGGGCACGCGAGCGTTTCCTCGCGGTGCTGCGCAGCGCCGAAGCTTCGCGGGTGCACATGGACGTGCTGGCCAACCACGCCGAGGCCTTGGCGAAGGCCTTCGCACCACCGGCCGGCTCGCGCGACCGGGCCTCGCTCGTCGACACCTTCGATGCCGCCCTGGCGGGCCTCGCCAACGACATGACGCTCTCGCGGGCCGATCGTGTGGGGGCCTCGATCGCGCGGGTGCAGCTGGCGCGGCTCGGCGCCGCCAAGGGCACGCCGTCGGGTGTGCCGCCGGCGCTGCTGAGCGACATCCGCGAGCAGGTCACGCGCCTGGACCGCGAGACGACCGACGGCTACGAGCGCCAGGCCGTCATCACCGCCGCGGCCTACCTGCTGCGCGAGGCGGGCGCCGGCCCCGACTCGGACGCGCTGCTCAAGGCCAACCTCGCGCGCAGCCATTCGCCCTATTACCTGATGTCGGGCCTGGCGAGCAACGCGAAGAAGCGCGGCGACACCGCCGAGGCGCTGCGCTGGAGCGAAGAGGCGTGGCGCCGCAGCGAAGGGCCGGCGACACGCCTGCAGTGGGGCGCGAGCCACGTGGCCACGCTGGTCGAGCTGGCGCCGCAGGACGAGCAGCGCATCGAGGCCGCGGTGCTGCAGGTGCTGCGTGAGGCGGCCGGGCAGCCGAATGCGTTCTACGAGCGCAGCGCACGGTCGCTGCAGCGGGTGGGCAGCACGTTGGCGGCCTGGCAGAAGACACCGGGCCATGCCGATGCGATGAAGCGGCTGCAGGCCGAACTCGACGCCCTGTGCGCCGCCGTGCCCGAGGCCGATGCGCAGCGCGACACCTGCCGCGGCATCCTGTCCGTCAAGCCGAAGCTGCCCTCAGCCTGAGAACTTCGAAGCCGAGGTAGAGCAGGGCGGCGAGCGCCAGCGGCACCAGGTAGTACACCGCGCGGTAGACGAGCAGCGCGGCCAGCAGCGGGCTCTGCGCCACGGGCGGCGAGAGCAGTGCGATGAACACCGCTTCGAGCACGCCCAGCCCCGCCGGCACATGGGTGGCCACGCCAGCCACCGCGGCGGCCAGCAGCGCGGCGAGCGCGGCGGGGTAGCCCACGTGGGCCTGCAGCAGCAGGTAGACGGTGGCGCCGATCAGCGCCCAGTTGGCGGTCGACATCACGAGCTGCAGCAGTGCCATGCGGCCCGAGGGCAGGTGCAGTTCGTGGCCGCGCACGGTGAGCGTGCGCCGCGGCGAGAAGAAGCACAGGCCCACGTAGCCAAGCGGCAGCGCGAACAGCACCGCACCCAGCACACGCAGCGCGCCGCCGCCGATCGACCATTCGGCGGGCACCTCGATCGGCTGCAGCAGGCACACCACGCCGGCGAGCACGCCGTAGCCCAGCCAGTTGGTCAGCATGCTGAAGCCATACACCCGCGAGATCGTGGCCGCGTCGAGCCCCTGGCGGGTGTAGAGCCTGATGCGGAAGGCGAGGCCCCCCACCAGCGCGCCGAAGTTGAGGTTGAAGGCGTAGCTGATGAAGGTGGTGGCGAGCACTCGCGGTGTGGGCAGGTCGTGGCCCGCGTAGCGCCGGCTGAGCAGGTCGAAGGTGGCATAGAGCGCATGGCTCGTGATCGCGAGCAGGGCCGCGCCGGCGAGGGTCGTGGCCGGGTAGTCGGCGATCGAGCCGAGCACCTCGCCCCACTCCACCGTGCGGGCATGGCGCACGATCAGCCACAGCACGCCCGCGAAGAAGAGCGCCGACGCCGTGCGTTTGGCCGCCGGCCACCAGGCGCGGCGCGTGAGCGGCACGCGCGGCGTCGCGCGGGGGTGCGTGAGTTCAGAGGCCATGGTGGACCTGCGGCGGCTTGGCGGGTTCGTCGCCATGCGCGTTCACGAGGGCCGGGGTGTGCCGCGGCAGCCAGCTGGCCCAGTAGGGGAAGCGGCGCAGCACGTGGAAGACGACGAAGCTGCGCACCACCTGCCAGGCCGTCGGCTTGCCGTCGCCTTCGGCCGCCACCTCGCGGCAGCTTTCGCAGACGAGCTTGTCCAGCCGCTCGGCCAGCTGCTGGTTGAAGGCGCGGTCGCGGATGACGACGTTGGCTTCGAGGTTGAGCGCGAGGCTCAGCGGGTCGAGGTTGCTCGACCCGACGGTCGCCCATTCATCATCGGCCAGCGCCACCTTGCCGTGGAACGGGCGCTGGCAGTACTCGTAGATCTTTACGCCGGCGCGCAGCAGGTGGTCGTGCAGCAGCTCGGCGCCGAACTTCACGATCGGCATGTCGGGCGTGCCTTGCAGGATGAGGCGCACGTCGACGCCGCGGCGTGCGGCCCGGCGCAGCTCGCGCAGCAGCCGGTAGCCGGGGAAGAAATACGCGTTGGCGATCCACACGCGCTTTTTCGCCGAGCGGATGGCCACGCGGTAGAGGCGCTCGATGTCGTCGCGGTGGTCGTGGTTGTCGCGGGTGACAAAGAGGGCGTGCGCGGTGCCGGCATGCGGCTGTGCGCTGCGGGGGGGCGCGGGCCGGCGCTGGAACCACCAGCGCCGCGGCCCGTGCGGCTCCTTGATGGCGGCGCGCACGAAGCGGTGGATGTCGGCCACGACCGGGCCGCGCACCCGCACCGAGTAGTCCTGCTTGGCCTCGGGGCCGAAGTCGAGCAGGTGGTCGGCCGAGTAGTTGATGCCGCCCACGAACGCCAGCTCACCGTCGACCACGACGATCTTGCGGTGCATGCGGCGCAGCACGTTGGCGCGGATGCCGAAGAGCGGCTTCTGCGGATCGAACACCCGCAGGCGCACGCCGGCCGCGGTCAGCTCGCCGATGAAACGCTCCGACAGGTCGGGCGAGCCGAAGCCGTCGACCAGCAAGTCGACCTGCAAGCCGCGCCGGGCGGCCTCGACCAGCACCTGGTGCAGCGCGAGGCCGACCTTGTCTTCGAAGAGGATGAAGGTTTCGAGGATGACCTCGTGCGTCGCCTGGGCGATGGCCTCGAACACTGCGGGGAAGAAGGCTTCGCCGTTCTCCAGCAGCGTGAAGTCGTTGCCCGGCTGCCAGTGGGCGCGTTCGGTGTGTCGGGACATCACAGGGAGATCTCCGCGACGAGCGGCGCGTGGTCCGACAGATGTGACCACGGCCGGCGCGGCAGCACCACCGGCGAGTGGATGCGGGCATGGCGCACGTAGATGCGGTCGAGCGCGAGCACCGGCCAGCGGGCGGGGAAAGTGCGCACGTGTTCGCCATGCGCATGCACGAACACTTCGCGCAGGCCGCAGCTGCGCTCGAGGATGGGGTTGGCGCGGTGGCGCCAGTCGTTGAAATCACCGGCCACGACCAGCGGCGCGTCGGCCGGCACTTCGGTCTGCACGAGCTTGCACAGAAGGTCGAGCTGGCGCTTGCGGTGTGACTCCTTCAGGCCCAGGTGCACGCAAATGGCATGCAGCTTCAGGTCGTGCGTGGGCACGCGCAGCACGCAGTGCAGCAGGCCGCGTCGCTCGGGGCCGGCGATCGAGACGTCGTGGTTGCGGTAGTGCTCGATCGGGAATTTCGACAGCACCGCATTGCCGTGGTGGCCGTGCGGGTAGACGGCGTTGCGGCCGTAGGCGAACTCCGGCCAGATCTCGTCGGCCAGGAATTCGTAGTGCGGGTCCTGCGGGAAGTTGAGGAACTTCGACGGGTGTTTCTCGTGCGCGCCCTGCACTTCCTGCAGGAAGACCACGTCGGCCCCCACCGAGCGCACGGCCTCGCGCAGTTCGTGCAGGATGAACTTGCGGTTGAAGAAGGTGAAACCCTTGTGGGTGTTCACCGTCATCACCTTGAAGGCGAGGTCGGGCGTGGTTCGATCGGGCGGGTTCCGGGACATGCCCGGTTTTTTACCGTCAGGCCTTGCCGCGGCCTGTAGGACAAGGCCGCCGCCGGGCGCAGGCCGCGTTCTCGATCACGGCGTCAGGGTGGGGCCGCTCGCGTTTTCAGCTGCACCTCGTACTGCGCATGGCGGCTGCGGTCACCGAAGAGCAGCGTGTGGCCGGCCCAGCGGTAGCTGGAGAGGAACTCGGCGATCTGCATGTTGCCGTGCATCGTGATGCCGACCATCAGGCCCTGCTCGAAGCTCAGCACGTAGCGGATGTCGTCGACGCGCAGCGTGAGCGTGCCGTCCGCGTCGATGTGTGCCTGCAGCGGGCCGCAGGTCGGTGCGTTGGCATTGAGGGTGACGCACATCTGCGCGTCGTAGTGGCCCGGTGCGGGCGTGGCCGGGGCGGTGCCGGTGGCGGCAGTTGCGGCCACCAGCAGCGGGAGCATCAACATGGTGCGTGCTCCAGTGCGTGCTTCACTTGAGCAGCCCTTCGGCCTTGAGCGCGGCCTGCACCGCCGGGCGTGCCGACATGCGCGCGATGAAGGCCGTGAGGTGGGGGAAGGGCGTGAGGTCGACGCCCACGTGTCGCGACCAGTTCGCCACCACGTAGAGGTAGGTGTCGGCCACGCTGAACGCCTCGCCCAGCAGGTAGGACTTGCCGGCGAGCTGGTCATTGACGTAGGCCAGGCGGCCGTTGATGCGGCTCTTGGCGGCGTTCTTGATCTCGTCGCTGCTGCCGGGGCTGAAGAGCGGGCTGTAGGCCTTGTGCAGCTCGGTGCCGGTGAAGGTCAGCCACTCCTGCAGGCGGTAGCGGGCCATCGTGCCCCAGGCCGGCGCCAGGTTCTTCTCGGGCACCTGGTCGGCCACGTACTGCTGGATGGCGGCCACCTCGGTCAGGCGCTCGCCGTTGTCGAGCTCGAGCAGCGGCACGTAGCCCTTGGGGTTGATCACGTAGTAGTCGGTGCCGTCTTGCAGCTTGTGAGTCTTGGTGCTGGCCAGCACCAGGTCGAAGGGCAGGCCCGCTTCGCGCAGGGTGATGTGGACGGAGAGCGAACAGGCGCCGGGGCTGTAATAGAGCTTCATGGTCCTCCTGATGTCGTGGATGAGGGGGCGGTCATTACACCGCTTTCACCACGACCTTGCAGCGGGCGAGGGGCGGGCGGGCCGAGCGCCGGGCCGCTCCCAAGCCGGCCCGCATCCCCGCGGGGGATCGCCCGATGTACCCATCGGGCGAGGGGCTGTCATCTCACGAAGCGGCCGTCGCGCGTGACCTGCACCAGCTCCACGAAACGCGAGCCGGTGTGGCTGCCGCCGCTGAAGTGGACGTCCATGCCGGAGACCCGAAGCTTGGTCGCGGCGAGCGCGCTGTGCAGCTTTTGGCGGTTGAGGTCGCGGCCCAGGCGCTTGAGCGCATCGAGCATCACGAGCGCGTTCACGTAGCCCTCGAAGCTGTAGTAGCCGACCGGCACCTTGGCGGCGGTGGCCAGCCGCCGGTATTCCTTGACCGTCGGGTCGACCTCGTTCCACGGATAGGGCATGACCTGCGAGATCGCCAGGCCGCGGGTCTTCTCGCCCACCACCTTGGCGATCACGTCGCCCGGCACCAGCGACATGCCGTAGAACGACGGCTGCTGGCCACGCGCCCACACCGCCTTCATCAGCTCGCCGCCCAGCGTGCCGCCGAGGTACATGAGGATGGCCTGTGGCTCGCCGGCCATCAGCGTGCCGGCCACGGCGGCGGCATCGGTCGCGTCGCCCTTCATGCTGGATGAGGCCACGGGCTTCAGCTGGTGCGCGGCGAGCGCCTTCTCGACCAGGCGCAGCGCTTCCACGCCGCCGGGGTTGTCGAGGTGGGCCACCGCGATCTTGGTGATGCCGATGGTCTGCAGCTGCTGGATCAGCACCTCGGCCTCGCGCCCGGTGGTGGCGCGCACGAAGTAGGCCGAGCCTTGTGCCTTGTCGCGCGCCGAGTCGGCCACCGCGTAGCCGCCGACGAGCGGAGCGCCGCTTTCCTTCAGCACCTGGCTCGCCGCCGCCGTGGTGCCCGAGCCCACGCAGGCGAAGAAGGCGAAGGCTTTGTGATCGGTCAGAAGTTTCTTGTAGTTGGCGACGGCCTTGTCGGGTTTCAGCTCGTCGTCCAGCGACACCACCCGCAGCTTGCGGCCGTTGACGCCGCCTTGCGCATTGGCCGCCTGGAAGGCGAGGTCGGCGCCGGCCAGCATGGTCTTGATCGGTGCCCCCAGCGGGCCGCCGAGGATGGCGCTGTTGCCGAGCACGATCTCGCTGGTGCCCTGGGCCCAGGCGGGAACGCCCAGGCTGGCCAGGGTGCCGGCGGCCAGGAAGTGTCTGCGTTGCATGTCGTCGTCCTTTGCCGAAGGGTCGGCGTCGTGCGCCGAATTAGTTGCTTTGCATAAGCAATCTGGGGCGCAGCGTACGCCGGTTGTCGGTGCATGGCGAGTAGGGCAACTCCACATCGTTTGAGCGCTGTGTGCAAAAAGTCTTGAGCCCGCGGGTTTTGGCGAGGCCTAGAGTGATCCCCATGAACACCACCTCCACCCCCACCGTGCTTTCAGTCGCCACCTCGCGCCGCGTCGAGCGGCTGGTGCAGGGCCAGCCCACCTCCGACGGCGACGGCGTGAAACTCACCCGCGTGCTGACGCAGCCGCTGCAGCGCCGGCTCGACCCGTTTCTCATGCTCGATGCCTTCGGCAGCGACAGCGCGTCCGACTACATCGGCGGCTTCCCGAGCCACCCGCACCGCGGTTTCGAGACGGTGACGGTGATGCTCGAAGGCCGCATGCGCCATCAAGACAGCGTGGGCAACGTCGGCCTGCTCGAACCCGGCAGCGTGCAGTGGATGACCGCCGGGCGCGGGATCATCCACTCCGAGATGCCCGAGCAGGAAGAGGGCCGCATGGCCGGCTTCCAGCTTTGGGTCAACCTGCCCGCGAAGGACAAGATGAGCCCACCGATGTACCGCGACGTGCCGCCGGCCGACGTGCCGGTCTTCACCCTCGACGGGGGTGTGACGGTGCGCGTGATCGCCGGCGTCAGCCACGGGGTGACCGGTGCCGTCACCCGCCCGACGACCGAGCCGCTCTACCTCGACGTCGCGCTGCCGGCGGGCACCTCGTTCGCGCAGCCGATCCCGGCCGGCCACAACGCCTTTGTCTACGTGTACGGCGGTGCGGTCGAGATCGAGGGCACGCGTGTCGACCGCGAGCGCATGGCCATCCTCGCCAACGACCCCGGCGCCGATGGTGTGCGGGTGACAGCGCAGGGCGCCGATGCGAAGCTGCTCGTCATCGCCGGCCAGCCGCTCCACGAGCCGATCGTGCAGTACGGGCCCTTCGTGATGAACACGCCGGCCGAGATCCACCAGGCGATGGCAGACTTCCAGCGCGGCACGCTCGCCGCGTAGACACAGAATCAAGGAAAGGCTGCCCATGCCCGAGGTCACCGGCATCGACCACATCTACATCACCGTCTCCGACCTGGCGCGCTCGAAGGCCTTCTACGACACGGTGATGTGCGAGGTGCTCGGCTTTCGCAGCAACAGCTTCGAGATCGGCGGCGACCGCCATGTGCAGTACTACAACCGCCACTTCGGCTACGTGCTGCGGCCGGCGCGCAGCGCGGCGGCCCACGACCCGTATGCGCCGGGCCTGCACCATTTCTGCCTGCGGGTGGAGTCGGTCGACGACGTGGTGGCCGCCTCGAAGGCCTTGCGCGCCGCCGGCATCGACGCCAGCGAAGCGCACCTGCACCCCGGTTATGCGCCCGACTACTGGGCCACCTTCTTCACCGACCCCGACGGCGTGCGGCTGGAGATCACCAACTACCGCGCCGAGCGGCGCGAGCGCCACGACCGCTGGAGCGAGTTGAAGGGATGAGTTGAAAGGCTAAGCTCGCGGCTTCGTTGTTTCCACGGAGCCCCGATGCCGCGTCCCATCCTCGACGAGTCCCAGGTGCACCCGGCCATCCGCGACAAGGTGGCCAACCTGCACGCCGACATCGTGCACAACGTGCGCTCGGCCGCGGCGTCGCACCCGGTGCTGGTGGTCGGCATGGCGCTCAACATCCCGGCGCGGCGCGCACGGCAGGCCCTCGATGCGGCCGGCGTGCCCTACCAGTACCTCGAATTCGGCGGCTACTTCAGCCAGTGGCGGCGGCGCAATGCGCTGAAGATGTGGACCGGCTGGCCGACGTTTCCGATGGTGTTCGTGAAAGGCCAGCTGATCGGCGGCGCGAATGACCTGCACAAGCTCATCGCGAGCGGTGAGCTGAAACGCCTGCTGGGGCAATGAGGCGTTCTCTTCTCGGCCTTGTCGTGCTGTGGACGCTGGCGGCACCGGCGCTTGCGGCCACGCCTGCGCCGTGCCGTGTCGACGGCTTGTCGCATCAGGCGCTGTGCGGCCAGGTGCAGCGTCCGCTCGATCCCTCGCGCGCCACCGGCCCGCAGATCGCGGTGCACTACGTGGTGGTGCCGGCGCTCGCGCGCAACAAGCTGTCCGACCCGGTGGTGCTGCTGGCCGGTGGGCCCGGGCAGAGCGCGATCTCGCTGGCGGGGCAGGTGATGCCGCTTTTTGCGCGGCTCAACAACCGGCGCGACATCGTCTTCGTCGACCAGCGTGGCACCGGCCGCTCGGCGCCGCTCGTGTGCGAAGACCCGCGCCGCCAGTCGGTGGCCGAGCAGTCCGACCCTGCGCTTCAGCTCGCACAGCTGCGTGTGTGCCGCGAGCGCCTGCAGGCGCTGCCGCACGGCGACCTGCGCCACTACACCACGCCGATTGCGATGCAGGACCTCGACGCCGTGCGCCGCGCCATCGGCGCCACGCAGGTGAACCTCGTCGGCGTCTCGTACGGCACGCGCGCCGGGCTCGACTACCTGCGCCAGTTCCCGCGCCACGTGCGGCGCCTGGTGCTCGACGGCGTGGCGCCGCCCGACATGGTGTTGCCGGCGAGTTTTGCGAGCGATGCGCAGGCCGCGTTCGAGGCGCTGCTGGCCGCCTGTGAAGCCGAAGCGGCCTGCCGGCGCGACCACCCCGGCCTGCGCGCCAGCTGGGCGGCCTGGCTCGCACGCCTGCCGCAGCCGGTGACGGTGCAGCACCCGCTGACGGGGCAGTCGGAAACGTTCACGCTGACGCGTGCGATGGCGATGTCGGCGGTGCGCGGTGCGCTCTACACGCCGGTGCTGGTGCAGGCGCTGCCGGTGGCGATGCACGAGGCCACGCTCGGCCGGCCGCAGGGCCTGCTGACGCTCGGCAGCAGCCTGACCGGCCGCAAGGGCTCGGGGCTGGCGATGGGCATGCACTTCTCGGTGGTGTGCAGCGAAGACCTGCCGCGGCTCGCTACAGCGCCTGAGGCTGCGGCGCAGGACTTCGGCGACGGGCGTGTGCTCTACGAAAAGGCCTGCGCCGACTGGCCGCGCGGCGAGCTGCCCGCGGCCTTCTATCAGTTGGGCACGAGCCCCGCGGCGGCGTTGCTGCTGAGCGGCGGGCTTGACCCGGCCACGCCACCTCGCCATGGCGAGCGGGTGGCGCAGGCGCTCGGGCCGAAGGCCCGCCACGTGGTGGTGCCGAACGCCGGCCACGGTGTGCTGGGCGTGGGCTGTGCGCCCGAGCTGCTGACGCGTTTCATCGACGCCGCCGACGAGAGCGCTGCGCTCGCGCTCGACACCCGCTGCGTGCAGGGCGTGCCGCGGCCGGCGGCGTTCCAGCCGGTGGGGAGCCTGAAGTGATCGAGGTGCAGGGCGTGGCCAAGCAGTTTGCCGCGGCACACAGCGGCTGGCGCTTCAAGCGCGGTGCGCCGGTGCAGGCCGTGCGCAACGTGAGCTTCACCGCCGCCGACGGCCGCATCACCGGCCTCCTCGGCCCCAATGGCGCCGGCAAGACGACGACGCTGCGCATGCTCGCCGGCCTGATGACGCCCGACGCGGGACGCCTCATGGTGGAAGACGTCGACGTGGCCCGCGACCCGCAGGCGGCGCAGGCGCGCATGGGGGTGTTGAGCGACGCACGCGGCCTCTACCCGCGCCTGAGCGCACGCGAGAACATCGTCTACCACGGCCACCTGCACGGCATGGGGCGCGAGGCGGCGAATGCGCGCGCCGAGTCGCTCGCCCAGATGCTGGAGATGACGCCGCTGCTCGACCGCCGCACCGAAGGCTTCAGCCAGGGCGAGCGCATGAAGACGGCGCTCGCCCGCGCGCTGGTGCACGACCCGCGGCACATCGTGCTCGACGAGCCGACCAACGGCCTCGACGTGGTGGCCACCCGCGCCTTGCGCGAGACGCTGCGCTGGCTGCGCTCGCCCGAGGGCGGGGCGAAGTGCATCGTCTTCTCGACCCACATCATGCAAGAGGTGGAGCGGCTGTGCGACGAGGTGGTGGTGGTGTCGCATGGCGCCACGGTGGCGCACGGCACGGTCGACGAGCTGCTGGCGCAGACCGGCGAGCGCGACTTCGAGCAGGCGTTCGTGAAGCTGGCGTTTCCGGAGGTGGTGGCATGAGGGCCGTCGCGCTGGCGCTGGTGGTGATGCGCAAGGAGCTGGTCGACGCACTGCGCGACCGGCGCACGCTGTTGCTGGTGCTGATCTCGGCGGTGCTGCTCGGGCCGCTGGTGCTGGTGGCCTTGTCGAGCCTGCTGGCGTCGTTCGAGGAACGCGCCGAGCGGCGCGAGGTGGTGGCGGTGGGCCTGGAGCATGCGCCGGGCCTGGCCAACTTCCTCGCGCGGCAGAGCATGACGGTGAAGCCGGCGCCGAGCGGCTACGAAGACCTGCTGCGCCGCTCCAAGCTGCACGAGGCGGTGCTGGTGGTGCCGGCGGGGTTCGAGGCGGCGCTGCTGCGCGGCGAACAACCGCAGGTGGAGGTGGTGCTCGACAGCGGCAACCGGCCCTCGCAGGCGAGCGCGGCGCGCTTGTCGCGCCTGCTGCAGGCGTATGCGCGCGAGCGCGGCTCGGTGGGGCTGATGCTGCGCGGCGTGTCGCCGGAGCTGCTGTCGCCGCTGGCGGTGCAGGAACGCGACCTCGCGAGCACGCAGGCGCGGGCGGCGCAGCTCACCGCGATGCTGCCCTTCTTCATCATGATGGCCGTGCTCTATGGCGCGCTCAACGCGGCGCTCGACACGACGGCCGGCGAGCGCGAGCGCGCCTCGCTGGAGCCCCTGCTGATGACGCCGGCGCCGCGTGCCGCGCTGGTGCTCGGCAAGTGGGCCGCGGTGTCGCTGCTGGCGATGCTGATCGCGGTGCTGAGCTGCCTGGGCTTCCTGCCGGCGCAGTGGCTGCTCCGCAGCGACACGCTGCAGGCGATGTTCCAGTTCGGGCTGGTCGAGGCGCTGTGGTTCCTGGCGGTGCTGCTGCCGTTTGCCGCGGCGCTGTCGGCGCTGCTGATGGCGGTGGCGATCCGCTGCAAGACCTTCAAGGAGGCGCAGGCGGCGAGCACGGGGGTGGTGCTCGCGGTGTCGCTGCTGCCGCTCGTCACCACCTTCAACCAGAGCGGCGAAGCGCCCTGGCACCTGTGGGTGCCGGCGCTTGCGCAGCAGACGCTGATGAGCAAGGTGCTCAAGGGCGAGAGCGTCGGCGCCGAGCAGCTGCTGGTGCCGGTCGTCGCCTGCGTGCTGCTGACGGCGATCGGCGTCGGCTTCGTCGCGAGGCGGCTGCGCGGCGCGGCGGTGCGCTGACCCTTCGCGCTGACTTTCGCACGCGCGAAGCGCCGTGCCCCCTCAAGCAACGCCCGCGGATCCGGCTTTGCCGGTCCGCAGGGTGGCGCCCCCCGGGGGCAGGAGCGCAGCGACTGGGGGGCTATTCCAATCCGGCTTTCTTCTTGTCGAGCCAGCCGAGCGACTTGGCGTGCAGGCTCTGGATGTAGAGCCGGTCGTCGCTCTCGGTGACGGCGGTGGTCTCGGGGTAGGTGCCGGATGGGTCCTGCAGGTCGAGCAGCACCTTGCCCGATTCATCGAACGCGACCACGTGCCCGTAGGCCGGCGGCACCGGCCACAGGGCCTTGGGCAAGCGCATCGAGAGCGACCGCAGCCAGGGCTTGCCGGCGCTGTTGTCGATGAAGGCACCGCGAGGTTTGACGAGGCCCATCCACACACGGCCGTCGTGGCCGCGCATCAGGTTGTCGGGGTAGCCGGGCAGGTTGTCCATCAGCACGCTGGCGCCGGCCTGCGGGGCTTTGGCGCTCAGCCTGGCGGCGCCGGTCGAGACCTTCCAGATGCGGTACTCGCCGGTCTCGGCGACGAAGAGGTGCTGCTCGTCGGCCGACAGCGCCACGCCGTTGGGGAAGCACAGGTCGGCGAGCATCACGCGCGTTGTCTGGGTGGCCGGGTCGTATTCGAGCAGGCGGCCGGTGGACTGGTGCTCGACGATGTCGAGCACGCTCGCGTTGAAGGTGCCGCCCCAGGCCTTGGCGCCGAAGCGCTGGCTGGCGTCGGTGAAATAGACCTTGCCGCTCTTGGCGACCACCACGGCGTCGGCATAGGCGATGGGCGTGTTGTCGACGCGGTCGGTGAGCAGCTCGAGCTTCGCATTGGCGCCACTTCCGGTGGCGCGGTAGAGGCCGCCGTGCGGGCCGGCCATCGGGTCGGCGATGACGAGCGCGCCATTCGCATCGAAGTCGAAGCCGAGCGGGCGGCCGCCCGTCTGCAGCACGACCTCGCGGCCCGAGCCGTCGGGGCGCATGCGCAGGATGGCGCCGCTTTCGACGGCGATGTAGAGCCAGCCGTTGCGCAGCACGATGTGCTCCGGGCCACGATGGCTGCCGAGGTCGACGGTCTGCAGGCCGGCCAGGCGGGTGTTGGCCGTGTGCACGCCGGTGTAGCCCGGCGAGGCCTGCACTGCCCACGCGACCGGCTGCACCGGCACCGGCCACATCAGCAGGTAGGCCGCGAGTGCGGCGACGACCACGGCCAGGGCGAGCAGGATGCGGCGCATCGGAAACCTCCTCTTTTGAAATGGGGCCCGAGTATGCGCATGATGGGCACATGAATCAGCCCGTTGCATCCCTGAGCCTCACGTGGCGCATCGCGCGCCTGGAAGATCTCTCGCCCCTCGAACTGGCGCGCCTGTACCGTGCGCGGCAGACGGTGTTTGCCATCGAGCAGAACAGTCTTTACCTGGACGCCGACAAGGCCGATGAGCAGTCGTTTCACATTGCCGCGTGGGCTGCGGGCCACGAGTTGCCGCTGGCCTGTGCGCGGCTGGTGGACCCGGGCGTGAAGTACGCCGAGCCGTCGATAGGCCGCGTGGTCACCACCGCCGCGGGCCGTGGCAGCGGGCTCGGCCGCGAGCTGGTGGCGCGGGTGCTGCGGCTCTCGGCCGAGAGGTTTCCGGGTTTGGGCAATCGCATCTCGGCGCAGTCGTACCTGCGGCGCTTCTACGGCAGCTTCGGCTTCGAGGCGGTGGGCGAGGACTACCTGGAAGACGGCATCCCGCACATCGAGATGGTGCTGCCCGCGCAAGCACCGGCGCGTCAATGACAAGTTCTTGGCATTGGCGGCCTGGGCGCCGCTGCGTAGCCTTGCGGGTGTTGCCACTGGGCAACCGCATGGATCCCTGCTCCACGAGAGAGGGGCCGGCGTGGACAGGCTCCCGCGCCAGGGAGGACACAAGGGACGCGTGAGGCCTGCCGGCACCGGCGGCCGCCACGCACGGGCCCGAGGGTCTGGCCACGTCGGCATTCCATCGGCCCGGCTCACCGCTTGCCGGGCTGCACCACGATCCGCATCGGGTCTCCAACGGGTTGCTCGCGCAACCTGCACCTACCGGGGTGTTTCCCAGGCCACCCGTGCCCGTGCGGTGGCCTGGTCTTCTTTCTTCTTTCCTCAGTGCTCGACCCGCTCCAGCGCGCGTTGCACCTCGCTCTGCCAGGGCAGGGCGTGCACCAGCTCGTTCAGGCACAGCGTGGCCTCGAAGCCGGTGAGCACCTTGCCTTTGGCGCCGACGAACTGAAGGTTGGTGACGAGCCCGAAGGGGTCGGCCATCGCGACCACGCCCTCCTGGATCTCGACCCAGTCCCAGGCCACGCCGGCCGCGCCTTCGCCTGATGGGCCGCCCCACAGCGTCTGGCCGGTGGTGGGGCTGTCGGCGTCGCCTGGTCTGAGCACGCGGGTTCCGAGGTGCACGAAGTTGAGTTGCGGGGCCTGCGTGATGGGGCAGGTGACGGGCGGCCACGCACACACGATCCATGCGGGCGCGGCGTTGGATGGAGGTTTGGACAGTGGGCGCAGCATGAGAGTCCGGCGGTTGTTGGAGTGGGGGGCATGGTGCGCACAAGCCGGTGCCTTCGCAGCTGTCAACCCTGCCAGCTGTCAGACATGACAGGTGTAATCTGTGGCAGGTCGCAGCGGTCGCAGGCGACCCGCTCACAACAAGTGCCTTCAGGCCAGGCAGGGATGGATCAGGATTTCCAGCAGGGCGATTACCTCGCGGTGATCGAGGTGTCGACACCAGACGAGCTGCAGGCGAGCGTCGTGCGCTTCGCGCAGCGTTTGCAGTTCCAGACGGTGTCGCTCACCACGGTGGTGGAGCAGGCTGGTGCCGAGCCCGAGTTCCGCTCGGTGCACAACACGCCCGCGGCCTACCGCGAGAGCTTTGCCAACCTCGATGATGCGAAGCTCGATCCGGTCAGCCAGCACTGCAAGCACAGCCACCGGCCACTGGTGTGGGACCAATCCACCTACGTGCACGCCGGCCGGGGCGAAGCCTGGGAGTACCAGGCGCAGTTCGGCTACCGCACGGGAATTGCGGTGGTGCACCATCTGTCCAACGGCCGGCACATGATGTTCGGTCTCGACCGCGAAGCCCCGCTCCGGCCCGACTCGCCCGAAGTCACCCGCGCGCTGGCCGCGGCGCAACTGTTTGCGACCTATGCGCTGGAGCCGGCGATGCGCCTGCTCGCCCCGCCCGAGCTTGAGCAGCACAAGGGCGTGGCGTTGTCAGCGCGCGAGCTGGAAGTGCTGCGCTGGACGATGGAAGGCAAGACCGCCTGGGAGATCGGGCGCATCCTCGGCATCGCGGAAAACACGGCCATCCGCCATGCCCACAGCGCCTCGCGCAAGCTCGGGTGTTCGAGCAAGCACCATGCGGTGGTGAAGGCGTTGAGGTTGGGGTTGATTCAGTGAGGCTGCGGAATGGAAAGCATGCTGCAAAGCGAATACATCTCGGTTTGGATCGCGACCAAGCATTGCCAACCTGCCCCTCGGAGATCACCCGGATGACCGCGGCGCTGCAGCTGTACGCCGCCTACGTCCAGGAGGCGTCGACTCAGGTTCTGTTGCCCTCAGCCGTTCCCCAGGAGACGGTGGCCCTGACCCCACGTGAGTTGAAACCCTTCGGTGGGCGATGGAAGGCAAAACGGCGTGGGAGGTCGGGCGCATTCTTGGGATCGCCGAAGACACCGTTGCGCGTCACGCCCACCGTGCGGCGCGCAAGCTGGATTGCTCGGGCAAACTCCCTGCGGTGGTGAAGGCGTTGAGACTGGGGTTGATCCATTGAAGCTCGGTGAAGACTATTTGTCCGTTCTCGGCTCCAAGACCAAAGGCGCTCTGCTGGCGGAACTTGTGCGCTTCTCTCACCAGCTTGGCTTCGAGTATGTGTCGGCGATGAGTGCATTCGACCATGCGGGGGGTGAGCCGGAATTCATCTCGGTCGACAACACCCCCGAGGGATATGTCGACGCGGCAAACGACCTCGGTGCCGGGAAGCGCGATCCGGTGATGCAGCATTGCAAGTACAAGAGCGTCCCCATCGTCTGGAATCAGGCGACTTACGTGGAAGCGGGCCAAGCCACGAAGTGGGAGCAGCAGGCTCAGCATGGATATGCCTGCGGAATTGCCTGGGCGATGCACATGCCGGCTGGCCGTCACTTCGTGTTGGGAGTTGATCGAGCCCAGGCGTTGCCGGCGTGTTCTGCAGAGCTGTCGCGAATGGTTTCGACGCTTCAGCTTTTTGCCGTCCATGCGCAGGAAGCCATGAGCGCCCTGGTGGAGGCTTCGCGGATCACCGGGCCAGCGTTGACCAGACGGTGACCGCCTCCGTCGTCGTGGATCACCTCGTCGGAGATGCCGAGTTCGCCTGGGTCGACAACGCGCCTGCTGCCTACCGTGAGGGCAGGGAGGACCGCGATACCGCAAAGCGTGACCCGGTGATGCAGCACTGCAAGCGCAGCAGCTTGCCCATTACCTGGAGTCAAGCCACATACATCCAAGCTGGGCAGGGTGACGTGTGGGAAGAGCAGGCCCGCTTCGGCTATCGCCACGGGATTTGCTATGCGATGCACCTCCCGGAAGGGCGGCATTTTCTGTTTGGTGTTGATCGCGATCAGCCATTGCCGGGGGATTCAGCGCAGACAACGCGCATGGTGGCGTCGTTGTTGATGTTTGCGGTCTATGCCCAGGATGCGTCGATGCGTATCCTCTTGCCCGGGCTCTCGGCGCGCCAAGAGCCTCCTCGCCTGACTCCCAGGGAACGGGAGACGATGCAATGGACGCTGGAAGGCAAAACCGCCTGGGAGGTGGGCCGAATTCTGGGTATCGCCGAAGACACTGTGGCCCGTCACGCGCACAGTGCGACTCAGAAGCTGGGCTGTGCGAACAAGCATCATGCAGCGGTGAGGGCGCTGCGGTTGGGGCTGATCCGGTAGGGGTGCCGACCCGATGTTTGGAGTTGTCCTTTCGTATGATGGACGGCGCGCGCTGCCTGCGAAGGTCGGAACAAGTTGGGAGTCAAGCTCATGTCAAGCCTGCTTCAGAGTGGCTACTTGTCGGTTCTTGAGATCAAGACCAAGGACGAGTTGGAAAAGCATGTGGTGCGCTTTGCTCAAGAGCTGGGCTTTCAAACGGTCACGGCCATGACGGTCATCGATCACTTTCTCGGCGAGCCGGAGTTCCTCTGGATCGACAACGCTCCCTCCGGTTACGCACCGCTCGCCGACGATCCCAATTGGGGAAAGCGTGATCCTGTGATGCAGCACTGCAAGCACAAGAGCGTGCCCATCATCTGGAATCAAGGTACCTATGTGGCGGCGGGGCAAGCCGAGAAGTGGGAAGAGCAGGCACGCTTTGGCTACCGTCACGGAATCGGCCTGACCTTGCATATGCCAGAAGGCAGGCACTTCATGCTGGCTGTCGATCGTGATCAGCCTTTGCCGAAAGACCCGGCGGTGGTTACCCAGATGGTTGCGGCGCTTCAGCTGTATGCCGTTCACGCACAGGAAGCGTCTACGCGCGTGTTGCTGCCGGCGGTCCCGCCGTCAGACGCACCTTCGCTGACACCTCGTGAGCTGGAAACGTTGCGCTGGACGATGGAAGGCAAGACGGCCTGGGAGGTCGCCAACGTTCTTGGCATCAGCGAGCGCACCGCGGTGCTGCATGCGAACAACGCGATGCACAAATTGGGTTGCGTCAACAAGCATCAGGCGGTCTTGAAGGCTTTGCGCCTCGGCTTGATTCGTTAGTGCGTTCCGGCTCCCAGGGATTCCACTAGAGGCATCCCTGTAAGAGCTGACAGTTACGCGTAGCTGACGCGGCTGCTGCAATGGATTCTGTGCACTCCTCCTGGTGCACGGCCAAAGGAGCAGACCATGCAATCTACGACCAAGCCCCGCGTTCCGACCTCTCCCGCCCCTGCCCGTTCGTCGCAACCGCAGCCAGGTCAGACGCCATCGAAGCCGCAGCCGCTCGCTCCTGAGCTTCTCGACCATGTTTCCGGTGCCGGTGGCCCGGGTAGAAACTGGTAACCAGAGGCGGGCCATGCCCTCCCTCTTCCGCCCTGAAGTCGTCGAAGGCCGACGGCAACAGTGGCTGGGCAGCATCCAGCTGATCCGGCCGGTATCCCTCGCCGTGCTCACCGCTCTCGTCGCCCTCACGGCGGCGGCGGCGGCAACATACCTATCGCTCGGGGAGTACACGCGCAAAGCACGTGTGAGTGGATACCTGGTTCCGGATCGCGGGGTGATCCGCCTTGTGCCGCCGCAGGCTGCGACTGTGGTCGAGCGGCACGTGTCGGAAGGGCAGGTGGTCAAGCGTGGCGACGTGCTCTTCGTGTTGTCGATGGAGCGGGCCACGCTCCGCGGCGACACGCAGGCCGCCGTGCAGGCCTCTCTCGCGGCGCGAGAGAGGAGCCTCAAACAGTCGACCGAACACCAGCAGCGCCTGCAGCAATCGCAGGCGTTGGCCTTGCAGCGGCAGATCGCCGACATGCGCGGCGAGCTGGCGCAGATCGAGGCTGAGGCGGCCCTGCAGGCGCAGCGCCTTGCGCTCGCGCAGCAGGCGCAGGCGCGATTGGAATCGCTGCGCAATGACAATTTCGTGTCAGCGGCACAGGTGCAGACCAAAGCCGAAGAGGTGCTGGGCCTGCGCGCGCAGCTGCAGGGCCTGGAGCGCCAACGTGCCGCGCAGCAGCGCGAGATCGGCACCCTGGAGGCGCAGGCGCGCGAACTGCCGCTGCGCATGCAGGCGCAGCAGGGCGAGCTGGAGCGCGACCTTGCTGTGGTGGCGCAACGCTCGGCCGAAAGCGAGGCGCAGTCGCGCCTCGTGGTGCGTGCACCCGAAGACGGCATGGTGACCGCAGTGGTGGCCGAACGCGGCCAGCCGGCCACGCCGGGCGTGGCGCTCGCGAGCCTGGTGCCGGCCGACGCCAAGCTGCAGGCGCATCTCTTTGCGCCGTCGAGCGCCGTGGGTTTCGTGCACGCGCAGCAGGCCGTGCAGCTGCGCTACCAGGCCTATCCGTATCAGAAGTTCGGCCACCAGGCCGGGCAGGTGCTGCAGGTGTCGCGCACGCCGCTGCAGACGGCCGAGCTGGCCGGGCTGTCGCTTCCTGCGAGTGGCGAGCCGCTGTATCGCATCACCGTCTCACTCGATCACCAGGCGGTGCAGGCCTATGGCCAGGCGCAGCCTCTGGCTCCTGGCATGCAACTCGACGCCGATGTGATGCTCGACCGCCGTCGCCTGATCGAGTGGATCTTCGAACCCCTGTTGAGCGTGACGGGGCGCGTATGAACAGCCAAGGAAACGACGGGCCGTCCCAAGTTTCCTTGACCGCCTTGGGGGGCGGGCTGGGCGAAGCCCGGACCTGGGGGCAGCACTTTCTCGAGCTGTATTGATGCTGGACTCACTCCACCTCGGTTGGGGCGCGCGACGCGTTCCGATGATCCTGCAGACCGAGGCCGCTGAATGCGGCCTCGCTTGCTTGGCGATGGTCGCGGCGCAGCATGGCCTGCGCACCGACCTGCCGACCTTGCGCAAGCGCTTCTCGCTCTCGCTCAAGGGCGCGACGATGGCCGACCTGGTGCGCATGGCCGGGCGCATGCAGCTGAGCCCGCGGCCGCTGCGGGCCGAGATGGAGCACCTGCCTCAACTGGCGCTCCCTTGTGTTCTCCACTGGGACCTGAATCACTTCGTCGTGCTGACCGAGCTGAGCGGCGACAAGGCCGTGATCCACGACCCGGCGCGGGGTGTGCGCCGTTTGGCCTTGTCGGAGGTGAGCCAGCATTTCACCGGCATCGTGCTCGAACTCTCGCCGGCGCCGGACTTCAAGCCGACCGAGGAGCGACAGTCGATCGGCATGCGCCAGATGCTCGGGCGTGTGACGGGCCTGCGCCGTTCGCTCGGCCAGATCTTCGTGCTGGCGCTGGCGCTCGAAGCCTTCATGCTGCTGTCGCCCTTCTTCATGCAGTGGGTGGTCGACGGTGTGCTGGTGAGCGCCGACCGCGACCTGCTGCTCACGCTCGGCCTGGGCTTCGGCCTGCTGGTGCTGGTGCAGGTGGCGACCGGTGCGATCCGCTCGTGGGCGGTGCTGTACCTCTCGTCGACGCTCAACCTGCAGTGGCTGGGCAACGTGTTCGCGCACCTGATGCGGCTGCCGGTGAGCTGGTTCGAGAAGCGCCACACCGGCGACATCATGTCGCGCTTCGGGGCCATCCAGAAGATGCAGGAGACGCTGACCACGAGCTTCATCGAAGCCGTGCTCGACGGGCTCCTGGTGGTGCTGACGTTTGCGGTGATGTGTGTCTACAGCGTGACGCTGGCCACCATCGCCGCCGGCAGCGTGGCGGTCTATGCGCTCTTGCGCTGGGCGTTCTTCCGGCCGCTGCGCGAAGCGACCGAAGAGGAGATCGTGCACACGGCCAAGCGCTCGACGCACTTCCTCGAATCGCTGCGCGGTGTGCAAAGCATCAAGCTCTACAACCGCCAGGAAGACCGCCACGCAGAGTTCATGAACAAGGTGGTCGACGCGATGAACGCCAACATCGCCACGCGCAAGCTCGACCTGCTGTTCGGGGTGTTGCACAAGCTGGTGTTCGGCCTGGAGCGCATCGCGGTGATCTGGGTCGGCGCGCTGCTGGTGATGGACCAGCGGTTTTCGGTGGGCATGCTGTTCGCGTTCTTCGCCTACCGCGAGACGTTTTCGCAGCGGGTGAGCGGGCTGATCGACAAGGTGGTCGAGCTGAAGATGCTCAAGCTGGAAGGCGAGCGCCTGGCCGACATCGTGCTCACTGCACCCGAGGCCGAACCCGACGTGCCGGCGCGCGAGCGCAGCGAGCAGCCGGCACGGCTGGAGTTGCGCAACGTCAGCTTCCGCTACTCCGACAACGAACCCGAGGTGCTGAAGGACGTGAGCTTCGTGATCGAACCCGGCGAGTCGGTGGCGATCTCGGGGCCCTCGGGCTGCGGCAAGACGACGCTGCTCAAGGTCCTGCTTGGCATCCACGAGCCGCAGTCCGGTGAAGTGCTGGTGGGCGGTGTGCCGCTGCGCCAGCTGGGCCTGCGCAGCTTCCGCGACATGGTGGGCACGGTGATGCAGGAAGACCAGCTCTTCGCCGGCAGCATCACCGACAACATCAGCTTCTTCGATGCCCATGCCGACCCGGCGTGGGTGGCCCAGTGCGCACGGCTCGCCGCGGTGCACGACGAGATCGAGGCCATGCCCATGGGCTACCACACGCTGATCGGCGACATGGGCGCCAGCATTTCCGGCGGGCAGAAGCAGCGCATCCTGCTGGCCCGCGCGCTCTACAAGCGGCCGCAGATCCTGTTCCTCGACGAAGCGACCAGCGCGCTCGACGTGGACCGCGAACGCCTGGTCAACCAGGCGGTGCGCCAGCTCGACCTTACCCGCGTGATCGTGGCGCACCGGCCCGAGACCATCGCCTCGGCCTCGCGCGTGATCGTGCTGAAGGACGGGCATGTGGCCCAGGAGCTTCGCACCGTGGGTGCGGGCCGCTGACCGTTCGTCGCCGCGCATGCACCTGTCTCTCTTGCCGGGGAGTGAACCCAACCCGCATGCGCTGGCGGCGATGACGCACGCGGCCGAACGCCACGCGATCGTCGCCTCGCAAGACATCGTCGACAGCCGCGGCGTGAAGCTGTGGGCGCGTGGCCAGCCGGTGACGGCCACCTTGCAGCAGCGCCTGCTCGAGCGCCGCCTGCAGCAGCCGCTCGAGGCCTGCCTGCTGGCGGAAGACGGCGTCACTCCCTTCACGCTGATGCACGACCTGCAGGTGCTGCTGGAGTCGCAGCACCCGCTGGCGCCGGCGCTGCGCGCGCAGGGGCGCGAGCTGGTGGCGCAGCTCAAGCAGATTCCCTTGCACGCGGTGGCCCAGTTGCTGCTGACCACCGCCGCCGCTTCGCGCCCGCACGCCTTGGCGCATGCGGTCACCGGCATGGCGCTCGCCGGCGCCATGGTGGCGAGCCGCCAGGGCTCGTCGCTCGAAGTGCGGCTCGCGATGCTCGGCGGTCTGCTGCACGACATCGGCGAGGTTTACATCAACCCTGCCTTCCTTGACTACACCCAGGCGCTCGACCTCGTCGGCCACAAGCATCTGGTGGTGCACCCGCGCATCGCGCAGATGCTGCTGACCAGCCTGACCGACTACCCCAAGGCGCTGGGGCAGGGCATTGCCGAGCACCACGAGCGGCTCGACCGTTCGGGCTACCCGGCGCGGCTGGGGCCCGACGGGCTGTCGACGCTCGGCCGGGTGCTGTCGGTGGTGGAGTTGACGCTCGGTAGCACGAGCGACTCGCATGCGCCGCTCGCACGTGCGAGCTTTGCGCTGCGCGTGGTGCCGGGCGAGTTCGACCCGACCTGGTCGGCCTTCGTCTGCGAAGCAGCGCATGAGGCCCATGAAGACTTCGCGCTCGACGAGCAGCCCGAGGCCAGCACGCTCGCCGCTCAGCTGGCCGAGATCGACCATCAGATGGCTTCGGCACACCGCCTCGCGAAAGAGCTGAACGAGCAGCGCCGCACCTCGCAGATCACGGAGGTGGTGGCCGATGCGCTGCACCGACTCGAACGGCTGCGGGTGGCGTGGAACGCGCTCGGGCTGTGGGGCGACGAAGCGGTGGCCGTCGGCATGGCGGCGGGCGAGCGGCTGGAGCTGGTGCTGGCCGAAAGCGAGCTGCGCCAGCGGTTGCGGGCCTTTCACCGTGAGTGTCTGTTGCTGAGCGAGGGGCTGACCGAGGCCGAGAAGTTCAGGCTCTCACCCTTGTGGCACGGGCTTCTGGAGCCGATGTGAGACGCGGGCAGCTCAGGGTGTGGTGAGCTGCTCGATGTGGCCGAGCCAGCGCAGGGCCTGCTCGCGGGTGTCACCGCACATTTCGGATGAGGGCTGCAGCGAACTGCAGACGGCCGGCCGGTCCGGGTGGCCGAAGATGGCGCAGGCGTTGTCGGCGGTGAGGTGCAGGCAGCGCACGCCCGCCGGCTTGCTGATGCCGTTGACGAGCGGCATGCCGGGGATGGGCGACGAGATCGAAGGCGCGGTGCAGCAGGCGCCGCAGCCGGGTCGGCAGTTCATGCGGCGATTATTTGACGGCGCGCGGGCCGGTGGCGCAGGTCTTGCCCGCTCGGCCGTGACGCCCAGGGCCGGCCCACCTAAAATTCACGCCCTTGCCTGCACGGGTGCGTTCTCCAAGCGAACCCCGTGTCCCCTCCCGGAGTTCCCATGTTGTATCCCCATGAATTCGACGTGATCGTCGTCGGCGGCGGCCATGCTGGCACCGAGGCTGCGCTCGCCGCGGCACGCATGGGCGTGAGCACGCTGCTGCTCACCCACAACATCGAGACCTTGGGCCAGATGAGCTGCAACCCGTCGATCGGCGGCATCGGCAAGGGCCATCTGGTGAAGGAGGTCGACGCGTTGGGCGGCGCGATGGCCGCGGCCACCGACGAGTCGGGCATCCAGTTCCGCATCCTCAACGGCTCCAAGGGGCCGGCCGTGCGCGCGACCCGGGCGCAGGCCGACCGCATCCTCTACAAGGCAGCGATCCGGCGCCGGCTGGAGAACCAGCCGAACCTGACGCTGTTCCAGCAGGCGGTCGACGACCTGATGGTCGAAGGCGACCGGGTGGTGGGGGCTGTCACGCAAGTTGGTATTCGCTTTCGTGCCAAGGCCATGGTGCTGACGGCCGGCACCTTCCTCGACGGCAAGATCCATGTCGGCTTGCAGAACCACGCGGGCGGCCGGGCGGGTGACCCGCCGGCGGTGTCGCTGTCGGCGCGGCTCAAGGAGCTGAAGCTGCCGCAAGGGCGGCTGAAGACCGGCACGCCGCCGCGGCTCGACGGGCGGACCATCGACTTCTCGGTGCTGACCGAACAACCCGGTGACCTGGACCCGGTGCCGGTGTTCAGCTTCATGGGCCATGTGTCGCAGCACCCGCAGCAGGTGCCGTGCTGGATCACCCACACCAACGAACGCACGCACGAGATCATCCGCTCGGGTTTCGATCGCAGCCCGATGTTCACTGGCGTGATTGAAGGGGTGGGGCCGCGCTACTGCCCGAGCATCGAAGACAAGGTCAACCGCTTCGCCGACAAGGACTCGCATCAGATCTTCCTCGAGCCCGAGGGCCTGACGACGCACGAGTTCTACCCGAACGGCATCAGCACCAGCCTTCCGTTCGACGTGCAGCTGGCGGCCGTGCGCTCGATGCGCGGGCTGGAGAAGGCGCACATCCTGCGCCCCGGCTACGCCATCGAGTACGACTACTTCGATCCGCGAGGGCTGAAGGCGAGTTTCGAGACCAAAGTGATCCAGGGCCTCTTCTTCGCCGGCCAGATCAACGGCACGACCGGCTACGAAGAGGCCGCGGCCCAGGGCCTGTTCGCCGGGATCAACGCGGCGCTGCAGGTGCAGGGCCGCGACGCCTGGACACCTCGTCGCGACCAGGCCTATCTCGGCGTGCTGGTCGACGACCTGATCACCAAGGGCGTGACTGAGCCCTACCGCATGTTCACCAGCCGGGCCGAGTTCCGGCTGCAGCTGCGCGAGGACAACGCCGACCTGCGGCTGACCGAAATCGGGCGCGAGCTGGGCCTGGTCGACGACGCGCGTTGGACCGCCTTCAACCGCAAACGCGATGCGATCGCCCGTGAGACCGAGCGGCTGCGGTCGACCTGGGTGCACCCGGGCTCGTTGCCGGCCGAAGCGGCCGAGCGGCTGCTGGGCAAGGCGATCGAACGGGAATACAACCTGGCCGACCTGATGCGGCGGCCCGGTGTTGGCTTTGATGCCATCGCTGAAGTGGCTGCGATTGCGAAACCGGAAGCCGGTGTTTCACGTGAAACACTGCGGGGGGAGTTCGGTGCCGAACTGGCCGATGCCGTGGTCGAGCAGGCCGAGATCAGCATCAAGTACGCCGGCTACATCGACAAGCAGATCGAAGAGGTGGAGCGCGCCGCCCACTACGAAGGCCTGCGTCTTCCGGCCGAACTGGACTACGCGCAGGTGACCGCCATCAGTTTCGAGGCGCGCCAGAAGCTGGCGCTGCACCGGCCGGAGACCCTGGGCCAGGCCTCGCGCATCTCCGGCATCACCCCGGCCACGATTTCGCTTCTGCTCATCCACCTGAAGAAGGGCCGATTCAAGGGCTTTGCGGCCAACGAACCGTCGGGTCGCAATGCCGCTTGAGACGCGTGACGTCCTCCTGAGCGGGGCGGCCGCCCTCGGCCTGCCGCTGAGCGGCGCGCAGTGCGATGCGCTGCTCGGCTACCTGGCCCTGCTTCAGAAATGGAACGAGGTCTACAACCTCACCGCCGTGCGCCGCCCGGCCGAGATGCTGACCCACCACCTGCTGGACAGCCTGGCCGTGCTGCCGCCGCTGCGCCGCCACTTGGCGGGTCGGGCGGCCCGCATTCTCGATGTCGGAAGCGGCGGCGGGTTGCCGGGCATCGTGCTCGCCATCCTCGAGCCTCACCTGGATGTGACCTGTGTTGATTCGGTCGGCAAAAAGGCGATCTTCATCCGGCAGGTGGGCGTTGAGCTGAAGCTGCCCAACCTGGGTGCGGTGCACGCCCGGGTGGAAGATCTGCGGCTGCCGCCTTTCGACGTGATCACCTCACGGGCGTTCGCCTCGCTGGCCGACTTCACCCGCCTCACCCGGCACTTGGCGGGGGAGCAGGGGGTTTGGATGGCGATGAAGGGCAAACAACCCGACGACGAGATCGCGGCGCTGCCACCCGACTGGGCTGTGTTTCACGTGGAACAACTGACGGTGCCCGGGCTGAATGCCGAGCGCTGCCTGGTCTGGTTGCGCCGCGCGCCGGCGGCCTGAGGTCAGCATGACGGTCTTCGGCATTTCCGATTTCGGCACCTACTGCGTCTCCATCCTGGTGTTCCTCGCCTTGCCCGGGCCGGGGACGTTTGCCCTGCTGACGTCGACCGCCAAGGGCGGATTACGGGCGGGTGCCGCCGCCACCTTCGGGCTGATTGCCGGCGATCAGGTGCTGCTGTGGGCCGCCGTGGCCGGCCTGGCGGCCGTGCTGGAAGCGCACCCGATGGCGTTCAGGGCGATCCAGTACGCCGGGGCGTTGTACCTGGCCTGGATCGGGTTCAGGCTCATTCTGGCCAAGGAGGGCGGGGCGTCGCCCATCCACATCGAGCCGCGCCGCTACCTGCGCCAGGCGTTCTTCATCACCTTGCTCAACCCCAAGGCCATCGTGTTCTATATGGCCTTCTTCCCGCTCTTCATCAACCCGGCCACCCACCAGGGCGCCGTCACCTTTGCGGCGATGGCGGTGACCATCGCCTTGATCACCCTGGTCTACTGCCTCGCGCTGTGCGCTTTCGCCGGGCTGGTGACGCAGCAGGTCAAGGCGCACAAGCGCCTGTCGCGTTGGCTCCAGCGCATCGCCGGCCTGTTCCTGGTCGGCTTCGGCATCCGTCTTGCGGCGCCCTGAGGCACGTTTACTTTCCCACCCACCGGATCGGTCATGACCCGAATCTTTTGTGTTGCCAACCAGAAAGGCGGCGTCGGCAAGACGACCACCACCGTCAACCTCGCCGCCGGTCTGGCCAAGGTCGGCCAGCGTGTGCTGGTGGTCGACCTCGACCCGCAGGGCAATGCCACCATGGGCTCGGGTGTGGACAAGCGGGCCTTGAAGCTCAGCGTCTACGACGTGCTGCTGGAGTCGGCCTCAATCGCCGAGGCCCGGCAGCGCAGCGAGAAGGTGGGCTACGACGTGCTGGGTGCCAACCGCGAGCTGGCCGGCGCCGAAGTCGAGCTGGTCGAACTGGAGCGCCGCGACAAGCGCCTCAAGGCGGCCCTCGAAGCCGTGCGCGACGACTACGACTTCGTGCTGATCGACTGCCCACCGTCCCTGAGCCTGCTGACGCTGAACGGCCTGTGCAGTGCCCACGGCGTGATCGTGCCGATGCAGTGCGAGTACTTCGCGCTCGAAGGTCTGTCCGACCTGGTCAACACCATCAAGCAGGTGCACGCCAACCTCAACCCGGACCTGCAGATCATCGGCCTGCTGCGGGTGATGTTCGACCCGCGCATCACCCTGCAGCAGCAGGTGAGCGAGCAGCTCAAGGCGCACTTCGGCGACAAGGTGTTCAACAGCGTGATCCCGCGCAACGTGCGCCTGGCCGAAGCGCCGAGCTACGGGCTGCCGGGGGTGGTGTTCGATCCGGCTTCCAAGGGAGCGCAGTCCTTCGTCGAGTTCGCCGAAGAGATGGTCCAGCGCATCAAGACGCTCTGAACCGGCGACACCGGCCGTGCAGTTGCCCGTCCCCGACCTCAACCCGCGCTTCGACAGCCACCTGCTGTCGCGGGTGGAAGACGCGGGCCTCAACGCCAGCGCACCGCCTCAGCAACGCTGGGTCGACGGCTGGCTGGTGCGCTTCTGCGCCGGCAAGGCCAAGCGGGCGCGCTGCATCAACGCGGTGGCCGACGGCCGCCTGAGCGTGGCGGCGCGGCTGGCCCAATGTGAGCAGCTTTACGCCGAGGTGCGCCTGCCGCTTGTGGTCCGCATCACCCCCTTCACGCGGCCGGCGCACCTGGACGACACCCTCGCCGAAATGGGCTTGCGCACGATCGACGACACCCGGGTGATGGTGCTCGACCGCCTGGACGACATCGCTGCGCCAGAGTGGCCGGCCGGCTGGTCGATCCACAACATCGGGCTCGACCCCTTTGCCCAGCGGGTGGGGGTCTTGCGGGGCTCGCCGCTGTCGCAGCGCCAGGCCCATGCCGAGCGCCTGTTGCACTCGCCGGTGCCGTTCACCGCCTTCGAGCTGCGCGAGCAGGGCGAGGTGTTGGCCTGCGGCCAGTACGCGATGGAGGGGGATCTGGTCGGGCTGTACGACGTGTTCACCGCGCCGGCGCTGCGCGGCCGCGGCTGTGCCCGGCGGCTCTGCCAGCACCTGCTGGTGCACGCCCGCTCACGCGGGGCACGCCACGCCTACCTGCAGGTCGAGGTCGACAACCTCCCGGCGCGCGCCGTCTACCACCAGCTCGGCTTTGACGACGGCTACGCGTACCACTACAGGATGCGTTAGCCCCCAGTCGCTCCGCGCCTGCCCCTACGGGGCGCCGCCCGGCGCCGGGCACCGCGCCTTGTCAGACCAGGCCCAGCGATTCCTCGACGCCCAGGTGCACGTTCATCGACTGCACCGCCGCGCCGCTCGCCCCCTTGCCCAGGTTGTCGATGCGGCACATCAGGATGGCCTGGCTGTCGTTGGCGAACACGAAGACGTCGACATTGTTGGTGTCGTTGTTGGCCTGGACGTCGAAGAAGCCCGACTCCAGCGTCGCCGCATCGCGCAGCGGCTGCACCCGCACGAAACGCTCGCCGGCATACCGCTCGGCCAGAGCCTTGTGCAGCGCCTCCGGGGTGCTACCGGGTTTGAGTTGCGACAGGTGCAAGGGCACACTCACAGCCAAGCCCTTGAGAAATCTGCCGACGATGGGCTGGAAGATCGGCGGCGTCTTGAGGCCGGTGTGGGCCGACATCTCCGGCACGTGCTTGTGCTGAAGCGTCAGGCCATAGGGGCGGGGCGCGTCGAGCTTGGGGTCGCCGCCGGCTTCGTACTGCTCGATCATCTTCTTGCCGCCACCGGAATAGCCCGTGATGGAGGTGGCGCTGATCGGGAGCGTCGGCGGCACCAGCCCGGCGTCGACTAGGGGGCGCAGCAGCAGGATGAAGGCGGTGGAATGGCAGCCGGGGTTCGAGATGCGTTTGCTGCGGCGGATGCGCTCGCGCTGGTCGGGCGCCAGCTCGGGCAGGCCGAACACCCAGTCGGGCGCGATGCGGTGCGCCGTGCTCGCATCGATGATGCAGGTGTTGGGGTTGTTGACCAGCGCGGCGGCTTCTTTCGCCGCCACGTCGGGCAGGCAGAGGAAGGCGATGTCGGCTGCGTTGAGCAGGCGGGCGCGCTCGTCGGTGTCTTTGCGGCGCTCGGGCGCGATGCGCAACACCTCGATGTCGCTGCGATTCGCCAGATACTCGTTGATGCGCAGGCCGGTGGTGCCCTCCTGGCCGTCGACGAACACCTTGTACTTCATCTTCATCACCTCTGATTCGCGAAAACCGCAGGATACGGCACCCGCATGACGACTCGCCAACCCGCTCCCTTGTCCGCTTCACCCACGTCGGCATTGCGTGTGCTGTTGCTGCCCGGCTGGCTCGATTCCGACACGGCGCATTGGCAGACACGATGGGAACAGCGGCATGGCGACCAGCGGGTGACGCAGGACGACTGGCTCTGGCCCAAGCGCGGGGACTGGATGTCGCGGTTGGAAGAGGTGCTGCTGCAGGACGACCGGCCCGCGGTGCTGGTCGCGCACAGCCTGGGCTGCCAGCTGGTGGCGGCGTGGGCCGCCCACTCGCAGCACACGCCGCGTGTGGCAGCGGCGCTGCTGGTGGCGCCGCCCGACGTGGAACGCGACGACATGCCGCCGCAGCTCGCACCGTGGCGACCCATCGTGCGCCAGCGTTTGCCGTTTCCGAGCACGGTGGTCGTGAGCCGCGACGACCCATACTGCGCCCCGGAGCGGGCCGCCGAGATGGCGGCGCAGTGGGGCTGCGAGTGGGTCTCGGTGGGCGACCGTGGCCACCTCAATGGCGAATCAGGCCTGGGCGATTGGCCGCAGGGTCGCGCGCTGCTCGACGCCCTGCTGGCAAGAACCTGAGCGCCGCCTCCACGGGCGGCCGCTGTCGATCGGACAGAATGCGCCCATGGTCACCAAGAAACCCAAGGGCTTAGGCCTGGGCCTCGAAGCGCTGCTCGGCCCGAAAGTCAGCGACAACCCCGCGCCTGTCGATGAAGGCGCACCCCGCAACCTGAAGCTGTCGCTGTTGCAGCCCGGCAAGTACCAGCCGCGTACGCGCATGGATGAAGGCTCGCTCTACGAGCTGGCCGAGAGCATCAAGGCCCAAGGCATCATGCAGCCCATCCTGGTGCGGCCGGTGGGGGAAGGGCGTTACGAGATCATCGCCGGCGAACGCCGCACGCGCGCCGCCAAGCTCGCGGGCCTCGACGACGTGCCGGTGCTCGTGAAGGACGTGCCCGACGAGGCCGCGGCCGCGATGGCGCTGATCGAGAACATCCAGCGCGAAGACCTGAACCCGCTCGAAGAAGCGCAAGGCATCGCACGCCTCGTCAACGAGTTCCACCTCACGCATGAGCAGGCCGCGCAGGCAGTGGGGCGCTCGCGAAGTGCGGCCAGCAACCTGCTGCGTTTGCTGAACTTGGCCGAGCCGGTGCAGCAGATGCTGATGGCCGGCGACATCGACATGGGCCACGCACGCGCGCTGCTACCGCTCGAAGGTGCGCAACAAATACTGGTTGCCGCGGAAGTGGTCGGCAAGAAACTCAGTGTGCGCGAGGCCGAGAAGCTCGTGGCCAAGACGGCCTCGGCGCGTCAAAAGCCCCTGCTGCGCATCGCGAAAGAAAAATCACGCGATATTTCGCGCATCGAGGAAGAACTCTCGGACGCGCTGACGGCGCAGGTCGAGATCCGCGTGAAGAAGCGCACCAAGCGCGGCGAGCAAGGCGAAGTGGCCATCCAGTTCGGATCGTTGGACGAACTCAACGGGCTGCTGCAAAAACTTGGGCTTTCCGACGCTTAGGCGTATCTTGAGGGCGGTGTGGCCGGTTGACGTCGCAATCCATGAGGAACTCTCGATGTCGCACGGCGCTCTGTGGATTGAGGGGAAGTGTTTTCATTGATGAACGCGAGCGAGGGGCAGCGGCACACTCCTTGCAAAGCAAAGCATGAACTGCGGTGATATTTCGCTTCTTCTCGACGCATGGTTGTGCGCACAATGAATCAAGCTTGATCGCAAGACTCGGCATACGAGGCTGACAAACAGGAAAGCTCTGATGGAGCCTGGCGCGGGTTTCATCAGAACTTCCCCAGACGTCACCGAGGTGGCCCCTCGGTGGTGTCTTCCTGAACCAGGAGGTCAGCATGGATGTGATCAGCCATTTCGCCGCGCGATACGAGCGCACGCGTGAAGAGGGCTCTCCCTCGAGGAGTACCTCAACGAGTGCAAGCGCAACCCGATTGCGTATGCCACCGCTGCCGAGCGCATGCTCAAGGCCATCGGTGAGCCCCAGACCATCGACACGCGAAACGACCCGCGGCTGTCGCGTCTCTTTGCCAACAAGGTCATCAAGATCTACCCGGCCTTTGCCGAGTTCTACGGCATGGAAGACGCGATCGAGCAGGTCGTGTCGTACTTCCGCCATGCCGCACAGGGCCTGGAGGAAAAGAAGCAGATCCTTTATCTGCTGGGCCCGGTGGGCGGCGGCAAGTCGTCGATCGCCGAGCGCCTGAAGGCGCTGATGCAGGAGGTGCCCTTCTACGCGATCAAGGGCTCGCCGGTGAACGAGTCGCCGCTCGGCCTTTTCGATCTGGTGGAAGACGGCCCGATCCTGGAGAAGGAATACGGCATTCCGCGCCGCTATCTCAACCGCATCCTGTCACCTTGGGCCGTGAAGCGTCTCGAGGAGTACGGCGGTGACGTGCGCAAGTTCAAGGTCGTGAAGCGCTTCCCGTCGGTGCTCAAGCAGGTCGGCATCGCCAAGACCGAGCCGGGCGACGAGAACAACCAGGACATCAGCTCGCTCGTCGGCAAGGTCGACATCCGCAAGCTCGAGACCTATGCGCAAGACGACCCCGATGCCTACAGCTACTCCGGCGGCCTGTGCCTCGCCAACCAGGGCCTGCTGGAATTCGTCGAAATGTTCAAGGCACCGATCAAGGTGCTGCACCCCTTGTTGACGGCCACTCAGGAAGGCAACTACAAGGGCACTGAAGGTTTCGGCGCGATCCCGTTCGATGGCGTGGTGCTGGCGCACTCGAACGAAAGCGAATGGAAGACCTTCCGCAACAACAAGAACAACGAGGCCTTCCTCGACCGCATCTACATCGTGAAGGTGCCGTACTGCCTGCGCGTGTCTGAGGAGGTGAAGATCTACGAGAAGCTGCTGCGCGGCTCGTCGCTCTCGCAAGCCACCTGCGCGCCGGGCACGCTCAAGATGATGAGCCAGTTCGCGATCCTCACGCGCCTGAAGGAGCCTGAGAACTCGTCGCTCTATTCCAAGATGCTGGTGTATGACGGCGAAAACCTGAAAGACACCGACCCGCGCGCGAAGAGCTTCCAGGAGTACCGCGACTACGCGGGTGTCGACGAAGGCATGAGCGGCATCTCGACGCGCTTCGCGTTCAAGATCCTCTCGAAGGTCTTCAACTTCGATTCCACTGAAGTGGCTGCGAACCCGGTGCACCTGATGTACGTGCTCGAGCAGCAGATCGAGCGCGAGCAGTTCCCGGCCGAGACGGAGCAGAAGTACCTCGCGTTCATCAAGGAACATCTGGCGGTCAAGTACGCCGAGTTCATCGGCAAGGAGATCCAGACGGCGTACCTTGAGAGCTATTCCGAGTACGGCCAGAACATCTTCGACCGCTACGTCACCTACGCCGACTACTGGATCCAGGACCACGAGTACCGCGACACCGACACCGGTGAAGTCTTCGACCGCGCGTCGCTGAATGCGGAGCTGGAGAAGATCGAGAAGCCGGCCGGCATCAGCAACCCGAAGGACTTCCGCAACGAGATCGTCAACTTCGTGCTGCGTGCCCGCGCCAACAACGCCGGCAACAACCCGCTGTGGACGAGCTACGAGAAGCTGCGCACGGTGATCGAGAAGAAGATGTTCTCGAACACCGAGGAGCTGCTGCCGGTCATCAGCTTCAACGCCAAGGCCAGTGCCGACGAGGCGAAGAAGCACGAGGACTTCGTCACCCGCATGGTCGCCAAGGGCTACACGCCCAAGCAGGTTCGCCTGTTGTGCGAGTGGTACCTGCGCGTGCGCAAGATCCTGATAGCGAGGTCCTGATTGGGTAGTTCCGGAAAGGCCAGCATGCTCCAGCAGATCATCGATCGGCGGTTGGCGGGGAAAAACAAATCCATCGGCAACCGTGAGCGTTTCCTGCGCCGCCACAAGGACCAGATCCGAGAGGCGGTGAAGCGGGCGGTCGATGGACGCGGCATCCGCGATCTCGCGCAGGGGGAAGACATCCACATCCCCAAGCGCGACATCGCCGAGCCGGTGTTCGGCCACGGCCAGGGCGGCAAGCGCGAAATGGTGCACCCCGGCAACAAGGACTACGTGCGCGGCGACCGCATCGAGCGGCCCAAAGGCGGTGGCGGAGGGGGCGGGGGCGGGCAAGCCAGTGACTCCGGCGAGGGGGACGACGACTTCGTCTTCCACCTCAGCAAGGAAGAGTTCATGCAGGTCTTCTTCGACGACCTGGCCCTGCCCAACCTCACGCGCACCGTGCTCGCCGAGACGCCCGAGTACAAGACACATCGCGCCGGCTACAGCAGCGACGGCACCCCCAACAACCTGCACGTGGTGCGCTCCATGCGCGGCGCGATCGGCCGGCGCATCGCGCTCGGCAACGAGTCACGGCGCGAGCTGCGCGAGCTGGAAGCCGAGCTCGAAGAGATCCAGGCCAAGCCCGGGTTCGATGCCAAGGTGGCCGAGCTGAAGGAAAAGATCGAGGCGTTGAAGGCGCGCCTGGCCCGCATCCCGTACCTCGACCCCATCGACCTGCGCTACCGCAGCCGCGTGCGCACGCCAGTGCCCACCAGCAAGGCGGTGATGTTCTGCTTGATGGACGTCTCGGGCTCGATGGACGAAGCCCGCAAGGACCTGGCCAAGCGCTTCTTCATCCTGCTGTACCTCTTTCTCACGCGCCACTACGAAAAGATCGACATCGTCTTCATCCGCCACCACACGCAGGCGCAGGAGGTCGACGAACACAACTTCTTCCACTCCACAGAAACCGGCGGCACGGTGGTGTCGAGCGCGCTCGTGCTGATGGAAGAAATCGCCAAGGCGCGCTACCCCACCAGCGAGTGGAACATCTACGGCGCGCAGGCGAGCGACGGCGACAACTGGCACCACGACAGCGGCCGCTGCCGCGAGATCCTCGCCAACAACATCCTGCCGCTGTGCCGCTACTTCGCCTATGTGCAGGTGGCCGAGGAAGAGCAGAACCTGTGGGACGAATACGCCACCCTGGCGGCCGACGCGAAGGACTTCGCCATCCGCAAGGTGACCGAGGCCTCGCAGATCTACCCGGTCTTCCGTCAGTTGTTCAAGAAGGAGGGAGCGGCCACATGAGCAGTCCCATCGACGCCCCCTGGGGCGAGGAGCGACGCAAGGAGCAGTGGAGCGTGTCGCCGCGCCGCCGTGCGAGCGACCTCGTGGCGCCCAAGCGCACGCACGAGCCGCTGCCGTCGCCGTCCGACTGGTCGTTCGAGCTGATCGAGCGTTACCACGAGGTCATCAAGGCGACGGCCGAGCGCTACGGGCTCGACACCTATCCCAACCAGCTCGAGATCATCACCGCCGAGCAGATGATGGATGCGTATGCCTCGGTGGGCATGCCGGTCAACTACCGCCACTGGAGCTACGGCAAGGAGTTCATCTCCACCGAGAAGAACTACAAGCGCGGCCACATGGGCCTCGCCTACGAGATCGTCATCAACTCCAACCCTTGCATCAGCTACCTGATGGAAGAGAACACGATGGCGATGCAGGCCCTCGTGATCGCGCACGCGGCCTACGGCCACAACAGCTTCTTCAAGGGCAACTACCTCTTCCGCATGTGGACCGATGCGGCGTCGATCATCGACTACCTGGTCTACGCGAAGAACTACGTCGCCGAATGCGAAGAGCGCCACGGCCTCGACGCAGTGGAGGAGCTGCTCGACAGCTGCCACGCGCTGATGAACCACGGCGTCGACCGGTATCGCCGGCCGAGCCGCAAGTCGCTCGCGCAGGAGCTGTCGGACCGCAAGGCGCGCGAGGCCTATGCGCAGCAGCAGGTCAACGAGATGTGGCGCACGCTGCCCAGGAAGGCCGAGAAGACCACCGAAGAAGCGGCTGCCCGGCGCTTCCCCGAGGAGCCGCAGGAGAACCTGCTGTACTTCATCGAGAAGAACGCGCCGCTGCTCGAGCCCTGGCAGCGCGAGATCGTGCGCATCGTGCGCAAGGTGGCGCAGTACTTCTACCCGCAGCGCCAGACGCAGGTGATGAACGAAGGCTGGGCCACCTTCTGGCACCACAAGCTGCTCAACACCATGTACGACGACGGACACCTCTCCGACGGCATGATGATCGAGTGGCTGAAGTCGCACACCAACGTCGTCTACCAGCCCAAGGTGACCGACCGCCACTACAGCGGCATCAACCCCTATGCGCTCGGCTTCGCGATGTACACCGACATCAAGCGCATCTGCGAGAACCCGACCGACGAAGACCGCCACTGGTTCCCCGACATCGCGGGCAAGGACTGGCTGGAAACGCTCGACCACGCGATGCGCAACTTCAAGGACGAAAGCTTCGTCGGCCAGTACCTCTCACCCAACCTGATGCGCGAGTTCCGCTTCTTCTCCATCCTCGACGACGAGAAGGAAGAAGAGCTGGAGGTCTCGGCCATCCACGACGAGAGCGGCTACCGCCGTGTGCGCGAAGCTCTGTCGCACCAGTACGACCTGGGTGCACGCGAGCCCAACATCCAGGTCTGGAACGTCAACCTGCGCGGTGACCGTTCGTTGACGCTGCGCCATGCACAGCACAACGACCGGCCGCTGCACGAAGGCGCCAACGAAGTGCTCAAGCACGTGGCGCGCCTGTGGGGCTTCGGCGTGCACCTGGAGAGCGTCAACGGCGCCGGTGAAGTGCAGCGCCGCTGGTCGGTGACGCCGCCGTCGCACTGACCCCTACCCGGGCAGCGACGGCAGCCCGCACGCCGCTCAGTGCGTGCGGAACGAGCCCGTTGTCGTGCGCCGCGCGGGCTCTGGTGCCGCTTCGCGCAACACGGGCTGCGGGCCGGCGCCGAGGGCGATCGACGGCATGCCCAGGGCACGCCGCATCTCGGCGAGCGACTTCTCCTGCGCCGCGCTGATCGATGCACGCTGCGCATCCAGCCTGAGCGACTCCGCAAGCGTCAACGAGCGTGTCTGCGCCAGGCGCTCGGCGAGGAAACTCTGCCACGCGGTGGCCTGCGGCAGCAGCTGCTCCAGCACCGCGTTCTGACGCTTGAGTGCCGGCTCGCGAAGTTCGGCCGCAAGCGTCGTGAAGCGGTGGGTGCAAGGGCAGGTGATCGCGTTCAGCTGGCTGACGAGGAAGTTCTTGCGATCGGGCAGGAAGACGTCATGCAGCGCCGGCGAGATCGCATGACCCTGGTTGCTGGCAAAGGCCGGGGTCGAAAGTTCGGTCAGTGGCGCCGGCATGGTCTCCACATGCACGAAGTTGCCGAGCGAGTTGGGCCAGGTGGTGACGGTGGCGCCGGTGGGCGTGAGCGCCGGGCCGATGGCGTTGGGCGTGCGCAGCGCGAAGTTGTCGGGCTGGTGGCAGCCGGCGCAGCTCTGCGCGGTCGCGCGCTTCAGCAGTTGGGTGGCCGTGAGGCCATGCACGGCAGCACCCGACTGCAGTCCGGTGCGGAAGGTGTTGACCATCCCGGTGGCGGCATTGAACTGCGTCAGGTACTGGTCGTGCCACACGTCGAACGGTGCTTGCGACGACGGCGTGGCGAGGAAGGGCGAGGCCGGTGCCTGCGAAAAGCTCTGCGGTGCGTTGTGTGTCGGTGAGACGGAATAGCCGATGCGCATCAGCGTCGGGTCGCCGAGCGATGCGGTCTGCGCCAGGGTGTTGTTCTGGAAGGCGAGCGCCGCCGGGCTCAAGGGGTTGGCCGGCGTGTTGGCGATGTCTTCGTTCCACAGCGTGCCCCAGGGGTTGACCTTGACCGGGATCGGCACGAGCTCGAACTTGCACGGCGTGCTGCTGCAGTTGAGCGCGGTCTTGAATTCCTTCAGCATCCAGCGCGAGGTCGTCCCGAACTGGTTGGTGCGGATCTGCCCGCTGCCCGAGCCGCCGTAGGCGCCGGTGGCGCCCTTGCTGCTGTAGTGGTCCACATGCACCACCGGCCGGAAGCCGGGCAGTCCGGTGTAGAAGAACTCTTCGAGCTTGGCCGCGCGGTCGGTCGCCGAGCTTCATGGCCGACAGCGACTTCCACATCTGCATCACCGGCTTGCAGCCGCTGCGGCAACCCGGCGTGGGGTTGGGCAGCACGCCTTCGAAGATGACGAGGTTGCGGGCGCCGGGCAGGGCCAGGATCTCACCGTAGACGATGCGGTACTCGCCGCAGTTGCGCCAGCCTTCGTGCGCGAGGTCGAGGCGGTTGACGAGCGCGAGCGGCACGAAGCCGCTGAAGGTGTCGAAGGACCCGTTCATGCGGGCGTTGATCTGCGCGTCGGTGCCGACGGCCAGGCGGCCCTCTTCCGACGAATTGCGCGGCCGGCAGGCGTGGGGCAGGCCGTTGAGCGTGCCGCCGGCATCGCTGCAGCGTGGGCCGCTGGTGATGGCCTGGGCGGCCGGGTTCTGCGTGTCCCAGAACTGCCGGAAGAGCGATGCGCCCGTGGTGCCTGGCACCGAGGCCACCACCTGCGAGGCCAGCTGGTCCATCGTGCGCTTGAGCGAGAAGTCGCGTGCCGTCAGCGTCGACAGGTCGTGGACCATCAGCGAGCGGTGCGGGTCGATGTCGGCCGGGGAGGTGGGCGGCGAGGGCAGGCACACCCGGGACGTGAAGTCGCGGTCGAGCAGGTCGAGCTTGTCGACGATGTTGAAGCGCAGCACGTTGTCGCGCTGGACCGGGGTGAGCCTCGGGTCGCTTGGGCTCACACCGGTCAGCTCGGTGGGCAAGGGCGTGAAGCTTTGCGGTTGCTTGATCACCTGGGCCTGCGCCACGGTGAGGGTGATGACCGACAGCAAGCCGGTCAGCGAACGGGTGAAGGTTGTCATGGAGTCTCCCTGTGGCTGGTTCCGTGCACGCACGCCGATCGCGGCAGCGCACGGAGGATCAGTCTAGGAAGTTCCTAACCCGCAATGCTCATGTGATCTAGGGGGATCACGCGGTTCTAGGGGGAGTGCGTGTTCTAGGGGGGTCGCTAGGGGCCGTCGGGGCGCAGGGGAGCCGGGACGAAGGGTTGCACCACGCTCAGCAGCTTCTGCACGTAGGCCTCTTTCTCGCCGACCGGTGCCACGTAGTGCAGTGCCTGTTCGGTGGCCTGCACACCGGCGCGCAACAGCATGACCCAGGTGGCGAGGTATTGCGAGGCCATGCAGCCGCCTGCCGTTGCGACCGGACCGCGGGCGTGGAAGGGCTCGTCGACCACGCGCACACCTGCCTGCACGACCCAGGGCTTGGTGGTGCTGTCGGTGCAGGCGGGCATGTTGCCGATCAGGCCCAGGCGGGCGAGCAGCAGCGTGCCCGAGCACTGCGCGCCGATCAGCTGGCGCAGCGGGTCGAGCGTGAGGCGGTCCATCAGCGCCGCGTTCTCGGCGATGGCCCGCGTGTAGATGCCGCTGCCGAAGAGCACCACCTCGGCCTCGTTGGCGAATTCCAGCGGCTGCTGCACGTCGACGGTCACGCCGTTCATCGAGGTGAGCTTGAGCCCGGGGCCGGTGATCTCGGCGTTGACGCCGTGGGGCCGCAGGCGGTTGAGCAGGCCGAGCGCGATGAACGAGTCGAGCTCGTTGAAGCCATCGAAGGTGACGATGGCCACCCGGGTGGTCACGGGTATCGGCGCGGCCATGCGGTCATTCCTCCAGCAGGCTGCGCAGCATCCACGCCGTCTGCTCGTGCACCGTGAGGCGCTGCGTCAGCAGGTCGGCGGTCGGCTCGTCGCCGGCCTTGTCGGCGAGCGGGAAGATGCTGCGCGCCGTGCGCGCCACCGCCTCATGGCCGGTGACGAGGATGCGCACCATGTCGAGTGCCTTGGGCGGCGTGGCCGGCGCGTCCTTGATGGAGGCGAGCGCGCCGAACTGGCCATACGAGCCGGGCGCCGCATGGCCGAGCGATCGGATGCGCTCGGCGATCGGATCGACCGCGTTCCACAGCTCGGTGTACTGCGTCATGAACATCGCATGCAGCGTGTTGAACATCGGCCCCGTCACGTTCCAGTGGAAGTTGTGCGTGGTGAGGTAGAGCGTGTAGGTGTCGGCCAGCAGCTTCGAGAGGCCGTCGGCGATGGCCTTGCGGTCCTTCTCGCTGATGCCGATGTTGATCTGCGGGGCGGAGGTCGTCGCGGGAGTCTTGCTCTTCTTGGCCATGGTGGTGGGCGGTGTGGTGGAAGGAGGAGGTCAGGACACGCGCTGTACGCCTTCGAGCGGGCACGCGTAGATGGCATTGCGCAACGCGGCGATGGCCTCGTAGCGCGTGAAGGTGCGCCGCCACGCGAGCACCACGCGGCGCGTGGGCACCGGCTCGCTGAAGGGCACGTAGTGCACATGCGGCTGCGGATCTTTCGGCACCGAGAGCTGCGGCACCACCGTCACGCCCATGCCCGAGGCCACCATGTACTTGATGGTCTCCAGCGACGAACCTTCGAAGCTCTTGCGGATGCCTTCGGCGTTGCTGGAAAAACGCGCGTACTCGGGGCAGACCTCGAGCACGTGGTCGCGGAAGCAGTGGCCCGTGCCGAGCAGCAGCATCGTCTCCTTCTTCAGCTCTTCGGCGGCGATCTGCTTGCGCTTGGCGAGCGGGTGGCTCACCGGCACCGCCACCATGAACGGCTCGTCGTAGAGCGGGGCCACCGCAAGGCCGGTGTCGGGGAAGGGCTCGGCGATGATGGCGCAGTCGAGTTCACCGGTGCGCAGCATGTCGAGTAGCTTGACGGTGAAGTTCTCCTGCAGCACCAGCGGCATCTGCGGCACCCGTTCGATGGCGGCCTTCACCAGGTCGGGCAGGAGGTAGGGCCCGATGGTGTAGATCACGCCCAGTCGCAGCGGGCCGGAGACCGGGTCCTTGCCGCGTTTGGCGATCTCCTTGATGCTCGCGGCCTGCTCGATGACCGACTGCGCCTGGCGCACGATCTCTTCGCCGAGCGGGGTCACGCTCACCTCGTTGGCCCCGCGCTCGAAGAGTTTCACGTCGGCTCTTCTTCCAGCTTCTTGATGGCCACGCTGAGCGTCGGCTGCGAGACGAAGCAGGCCTCGGCCGCGCGGCCGAAGTGCTTTTCCCTGGCGACGGCCACGATGTAGCGCAATTCGGTAAGGGTCATGGTGCGCAGGATAACGGAGCGGGTGTGCCGCGTCATGCGCCCCTTGGCATCGCCATGCGATACCCGATGACTTCGCGCTTGAGGGGCGGGAGCGCATCGCGGATTCTCCCGCCGCGGCATGTGCCGCGCCTCGAAAAACCGTATGAGTCAACCGCGCTTTCTCGTTTCTGCCACCGTGGCCGCCCTGGCGGCGGCCACCTTGTCGGCCTGCTACGTGGTGCCGATCGACCCGCGCACCGGCCAGCCCTACCCGACGCCGCGTGACCCCTCGCAGCCCACGAGCGTGGCCATCGTCACCCCGCCGGCCTCACCCGCGCCGCCCCAGCCCACGGTGCTGAGTGCACGCCTCTACCCGCTCAACCCGCAGGCCAACAAGGGCGGCATGCTGACCGCCGTGGTGGTCGACAACAACACCGGCCGCGGCACCTTCACCCTGAGCTACCAGGGCGATGCGCTGCAGGGAGAAGCCTCGCGGGTGGAATCGGGCTACGCCGCCTTCGGGCGGGTGCACAACGAGGTGCTGGGCGCCAACCCGCAGCGCAGCTTCAGCGGCCGCCGCGGCATCGCCAACGCCTACGGCGCCAAGGGCGTCAACGTGCAGTGCGAGTACCTGATCACCGGCCCCACGATGGGCACCGGCGCCTGCCTGTTCTCCGATGGCGCGAAATACCAGATGCACTTCGGCGGCTGAACGCCACCGTCGGGAACCTCAGGACTTGGCCGGCCGTTTCATGCCTTCGAGCTTGGCCAGGTCCAGCCCCTCGACGATGGACTTGAGCGTGGCCGCGTCGACCTTGCGGCCCTCGGCCTCGACCACCACGCCATTGGCCAGCAGCACCGTCACTTCGCCCTGGCTGCCGTCCTTGCGGTGCTTCTCGCGCACCGTGCGGCTGCCCTGCTTGTAGACACGCTCGATCGCGGTGTCGGTTTCCTTGTCGAGCGTCGTGCCGGCCCAGCCGGCCAGCGCGGCGATGCCGGCCATGCCGCCCAGGTCGGTGATGCTCAGCTGCACACGCTGGCCGCCGTCGACATACCGCGCCTTGGCCGAAGAACCCGCCACCCCCATCGCCTGGTTGCTCTGGGCTTCGATCGAGTCGCGGCGCAGGCTGCCCAGGCTCTCGGGCAGCAGGGCCTTCAGCTCTTGTGGCGGCAGTGCTTCGCCGGTGGCACCGGCCATCGCGCCCACCATCTCCGACATCGCCTTGCCGGCCGCGGCGCTGTCCCCCGACTTCTGCGCCGCTTCCATGCGCTTGCCGGCCTCTTCCATGCGTTTGGCCATCTCGTCGAGCTTGGTGGTGTCGAGCGTCACCTCACCCTTGGGTGTGGTGATCGTCACGTCGCGCTCTGCGTGCATGCGGCCGAAGCCGCGCGAGGGCGTCACCGCGGCCGACACCGCGCCGATCACGATGCCGGCGACGATGCCGCAGACCACCACCACTGCGGTGTAGGCGGCGGCCTTCTCGGGCGGGCACTTCATCAGCACCGGCAGCCCGGTGTAGACGAGGTAGATCGAATACAGCGCCGCCAGCAGCCCCAGCACCGACAGCGACGGGATCAGACCGAAGATGCCGCCGACGAAACTCGCCGTCGCCCCATAGGCCACAAGCTTGAGGGCGTTGAGCTGGTTCTTCTGTCCCTTGAAGCTCGGTGCGAGCGCGTCGACGATCAGCGCCACCACGAACACCATCACCAGCGAGAGTGCGTAGCTCACCACCATGTTCGTGAGGCCCGACACGACGGGGATGCGGATGTGCATGCCGAAGCCGCCCACGCCGATGAGCGTCATGCCGATGAAGCCGGCCAGCGCCGGAATGGCCG